>CAMHOE010000001.1 GCA_946186665.1 uncultured Clostridia bacterium
AGTGAGTTCTGGCAGAGATGGCACATCTCTCTCAGCTCCTTCTTCAGAGATTATCTTTTCTATGTACCTATATTCGGAAAGCCGAGAAAATACCTTAACCTGTTTCTTGTATGGTTCTGTACCGGTCTGTGGCACGGTGCAGCCTGGAACTTTATATTCTGGGGTCTGTATTTCGGTCTCTTCCTGCTGCTTGAGATAAAGATCGGAAAGAAGCGTATGAAGAAGTGGCCTAAGTGGGCAACACATCTTTACAGCAAAGCCGTAATAGTTGTGGGCTTCGGAATTTTCTGTTTCTCGGATCTGTCACAGCTCGGAAATTTCTTCCTGAATATAAGCGGTATAAGCATGATCACAAACCACAATGCTTTTGCCGATACTATAACCTGGAACGTATTCCTTAACAACATATTCCTGGTGCTTGCTGCGATCATCGTATCAATGCCTGTATTGCAGTACATCAAGAAATTTTTCTTCGAGTGGGGCAACAATGTTGTATACATGACAGGAAAGGTGATGGGTGCAGTCTGCTGTATGTATCTTCTTATCATGTCAAGCATACTGCTTGTTGATTCAACAAACAATCCGTTCCTGTACTTCCGCTTCTGAGCGTATTCCAAAGGAGGTAAAAAATGGATAACAACAGACATCCCGAACACAAAAAAGCTCCCCAGAAGAAAAGCTTCAATTCATATAAAAGATCTACTGTAAAGCAGTTCTCATCTACTATATCTATTCTGATAATGCTTCCGGTATTCGGACTGATCACATTGTTTATGTTTTTCTTCCCGAAGTCGGAAAAGTCAGAGATAGAAAACAGAAATCTCGCAAAGTTTCCTGAGTTTTCATTCGGCTCCTATTTCAGCGGCGAGTTCACAAACGGCATCAATACATGGTACACTGATACCGTGCCCTTCCGTGATGACTTTAAGAACGCAGGAAACAGTTTCAAAGCGGGCTTTGGCATATCAACAGAGGATACTGTAAATGTTGTGGGAGACGTCAAAAAGGTGACCCCCGCACCAAGCAGTAATAAGACAAACTCCGGTAATAAATCCTCTTCCGGCAAAACAGGCAGCAATACACCTTCTGCTGAAACAAGCGGCAGTGCATCCGCTTCAAATTCAAACGGTGAAGCTTCAGTCAGCGCAGACGAAGCATCTTCAACGAATTACAGAGAAGAGGAAGCGGAATATACTGTTGAGAACGGCGTTATAGTTGTGTTCCAGGACGGACATTACAGAGCGCTCGAGCTGTTCGGCGGCGGAGAGGGCGATAAATATGTAGATGCGCTGAACTCTCTCAGGTCACAGCTTGACAGCAAGATAAAGATCTACTCTATGCCGGCACCTCTTGCAAGCGAGTACTATGTACCCTCAAACTACACAGAATACACTGCAAATCAGAAAGAGTTCTTCAACAGTGTTGAAGAGAGACTGGATGACGGTATAATCAGCATTGATATAGACAGCGTTCTTGAAAAGCATACTGATGAGGATATATACTTGCGTACAGATCATCACTGGTCACCTCTGGGAGCTTACTATGCTTCGCAGGAATTTGCAAAGACAGCAGGTGTGGACTTCAAGGATCTCAGTACCTACGAGGCTGTGACAATAAAGGATTTTGTAGGCACTATGTACGCATTCTCGGGCGGAGATATCAATATAAAGAACGACCCTGAGGACTTCACCTACTATATCCCTGATAACTACGAAAAGTGTAAGACAGACTTCTACGATACATCCTTTAACTTTGACTATACCGGCAGCTTCTTTAAGGATGTAGGCGATCCGCAGTCAAATGCTTACCTTACATTCTTCGGCGGAGATGAGCAGATAGTAAAGATCCGCACAAACGTAAAGAACGGACGTAAGCTTGTCGTGATCAAAGACAGCTATGGCAACGCTGAGCCGGGATATTATATGGGTTCCTTTGAGGAAATATACATTGTAGATATGCGTTACTTTAACCTTAACCTTGTTGACTTCATCAACGAGATGGACATTACCGATGTACTGTTTACAATGGTTACCTATTCGGTATTCGGTGAGAACGCTGAAAATCTGCCTGTAATTATTTCTCAGGCAAAGGGACAGGAGATCGTAGATCACTACAAAGACAATTAATGATCGGCTGAGATTAATAAGACATTCAGATTACTAAGGCAAGGGGCAGTGCTGCTTGCCTTAGTAATTGCAGTATTTGTGACTTTATCCCTGTGCCTATTTCAGAAACGAAAGGAAAGAAAGAGATATTATGACAGAGCTTGAATTTCCGTTTGACTCGGAATATATTATCAAAAAGAGAAAGTCTATAAAGAGAACTCTTCTTGCAGACGGCAGCAAGAGACTGAAAAAGAAAATAGCTGTTTTTGGCGGATCAACAACAAATGACATAGTAGTTTATCTTGATCTGTTCCTGCTCAACAACGGTATTGAGGCTGAATTTTATCAGTCGGAATATGCTCAGTACTGGCAGGACGCAATGTTTCCGAGTGAAGAGCTTCTGAGCTTCAAGCCGGATATCGTTTTTATCCACACCACAAACAGGAATATTTCTGCGTATCCCTGTGTCAGCGACAGCAAGGAAAGTGTTAATCAGCTTCTTGACTCTGAATATGGCAAGTTTCAGCAGATGTGGCAGAAGATAGCCGAGACTTACCACTGTCCTATAATACAGAATAACTTCGAGCTTCCGTTTTATCGTCTGATGGGCAATAAGGATTGCAGCGACTACAGAGGACGCACAAATTTTATAAACCGTCTGAACTCGAAATTCTATGACTATGCCGACAAGACTGAGGGCTTCTATATCAATGATATAAACTTCATTTCTGCTTCCTACGGACTTAAAGAGTGGAGTGATCCATCATACTGGAATATGTATAAATACGCAATGTGTGTTGACGCTATTCCGGAGTTTTCCTTCAACCTTGCCAATATTATCAAGTCCGTATTCGGCAAGAATAAGAAAGCTCTTGCACTGGATCTGGACAATACACTCTGGGGCGGTGTTGTGGGTGATGATGGTGTTGATGGGATACAGATTGGACAGGAGACAGGCGTGTCCCAGTCTTATTATGAGTTCCAGAGCTATATAAAGTCTCTTAAAGATCTTGGAATAATCCTCACAGTATGCTCAAAGAATGACCATGAAAACGCTGTTGCCGGACTGGAGCATCCGGAGGGTGCACTGAAGCCGGATGATTTCATAATCATAAAGGCAAACTGGGAGAACAAGGACCGCAACATAACAGAGATAGCTTCAGAGCTGAATATACTGCCTGATTCTATTGTGTTTGTGGACGATAACCCTGCTGAGCGCGGCATAGTACAGGCTCAGATACCGGGAGTAAGCGTACCTGTTATGGACAGCGTAGAGAACTATATCATCAACCTTGACAGGAACGGTTATTTTGAAGTTACAAATTTCAGTGAGGATGACCTGAAACGAAACGAGATGTACAAGGCAAATGCGGAAAGAGCGGCGCAGCAGGCTACCTTTGCTGACTATAAGGATTACCTTCTCAGTCTTGACATGGTTGCTGTAATAGATGATTTCCTGCCTGTTTATCTGCAAAGGATAACTCAGCTTTCCAACAAGAGCAATCAGTTCAATGTGACTACAAAGCGTTATACCGCCACTGAAATGGAGGAGGTATTTGAAAGCGGAGAGTATATCAGGCTTTACGGAAAGCTCATAGATAAGTTTGGTGACAATGGCGTGGTGTCTGTTGTTATCGGCAAAAAGGACGGAGACGTTCTGAATATGGATCTGTGGCTTATGAGCTGCCGCGTTCTGAAAAGAGATATGGAGCTTGCCATGCTTGACAGACTTGTTGAACGCTGTAAGGAACAGGGCATAAAGACCATCAGGGGCTATTACTATCCCACAGCAAAGAACGGTATGGTAAAAGATCTGTACGGACGCTTCGGCTTTGAAAAGATCAGCGAGGATGAAAACGGAAATACCGTATGGCAGCTTGACACAAGCTCATACCAGAATCAGAACCACGTTATCAAAGTTGAGGACAATACCTCGATAAAATAAAAACTCAGCCTGTTTTGTCAGGCCGAAAACAAACAAAAAGGAGAAATTTGAAATGGACACAAAGACTATCTATGCAAGACTCAACAAGGTATTCAGAGATGTATTTGATGATGACTCTATCGTAGTAAAGCCAAACACTACAGCAGATGACATTGACGATTGGGACAGTCTGGAGCATATCACACTCATCAACGCTGTTGAGCGTGAGTTTAAAATGAAGTTCAAGATGGGCGAGATCTCCTCCATGAAGAACGTAGGCGAGATGGCAGACATTATCGCTTCCAGAGCAAAGTAATAACGGCAATCAAAAAGTTTCAGTTTTAAAGTACAGACCGACAGCAAAGTGACCTATAAAAGCACTTTAAGCTGTCGGTTTGTTTTAATGATACACCGTTACAGCTGCGTTATTTCACTTCCAACGCACATCAGTGGCACCTCCCGCGGGTGCTTCAGCGAAAACGTACCGCTATCCCACATTTGATAAAAAATCAGCTTGTATAGTCCTCGATAAGTCTCGTCAGCTCTTTTCTGGAGTTTACATGGATGCCTTCCTTCATAAGCTTTTTGTCAGCCTTTGGAAGCTCGCTGACGTATACTTCTGTTACATAAAGGGGTGAGCTTCCGTTCTCTTCAAAGACGGCTATACGCTTATCGTATTCTCTGATAATGTAATGCTCTTCAGAAATATCCTGACCGCTTGTTGGAGAGATACTGTCAAGGATCATTTCAGTATCATTGTGTGTGACACTGTTGTTTGTTGCTTCCGTTTTCTTGCCTGCAAAGCTCGTAATAAGGATGCAGATGAACAGAAAAATTCCTGTTACCATTAAAAGCTGTTTCATTTTATACTTCACCTCACATTTATTTTTAGGAAAAATGCCGTAATTATTCCTGTAAAAAACGGGAATTTTTCGTCAGAATTCATAGATATTAAAAACCCATTTCTTTATTTATAAAAAAACCATTCCATTTTTTTTATTTTATGTTATAATACTATAGATAACGTGTTTTCGCACCTGAAGGTGCAGACTGATTTTTATTTTATTTATCGTGATGGTATCATCCGGTATCACCATTTTGGAATATATCTGTTAATTAAAGGAAACAATGTAACAGGAAGTAAATCAGTAAGGGGAGGTCAATACTCTTATGAGAAATACCGATATAAGTAAGTATAATGATGACAGCGCATCTCCCGCCAGAGTCTCTGCAAAAACAGTAGCAGGCGAGATATTCGGCTCCATCGGAAAGCTTCTTATCACACTTGTGCTTGTAATGCTCATTACAGGTATTGTTTTGCTTATTTCCATTTTGTTTTATATTGCGGATATATCAAGCGAACCACAGACAATAAACCTCAGTAAGATGAAGCTTAATCAGACGAGCCATGTTTTTGTCCTTAACGACAGCGGTGAATGGGAGGACTACAGACAGCTTTATGCCACAGAGAACCGTGTCTGGGTAAGCTATAACGAGATCCCAAAGCACATGATCGATGCACAGATAGCTATTGAGGATAAGAGATTTTACGAGCATAATGGTGTTGACTGGTACAGAACAGGCGGCGCTGTATACAGCCTTGCTACGGGACAGAATGATTTCGGCGGTTCAACCATAACCCAGCAGCTTATAAAGAATATAACTGATGACAACGAAGTGAGTATCACCCGTAAGCTCAGAGAGATATTCCGTGCGCTGAAGCTTGAACAGGAATATTCCAAGGATGATATAATAGAAGCGTATCTGAATATCGTAAACTACGGCAGCGGCTGCCGTGGAGTTCAGTCTGCGGCAAGACTGTATTTCAACAAGGATATACAGGATTGCACCATAGCAGAGTGTGCAGCCATAGCTGGTATCACACAGAATCCATACAAGTTTGACCCTCTTGTTTATCCTGAGTACAACAAGGAACGCCGTGAGACGGTTCTTGATGAAATGTACGAGCAGGAAATGATCACTAAAGAAGAATATGATGAAGCCATGGAAGAATCGGAGAACATGACGTTTGTCGGTTATTATGAGGATGACGACGATGATGAGGACGATACCAGTGACTGGAACTGGTACGATGACAGATTGTTCAGGGATGTTTCCAACGCGCTTTCAGAGGAGCTTCATATAAGCCTTGATCTGGCTGAAAATATGATATACAATGAGGGATTGTGCATTTACAGTGCAATGGACAAGGATGCTCAGGAGGCAGCCGAAAAGCTTGTATTGGAGTGGAAAACACCGGACGACCCCACATTGGATATCGGATATATAATGATGGACTTTGAAGGACGTATAATATGTACGGTAGGAGGCAGACAGATAAAGGACGGACGCTTGCTCTGGGACAATGCTTCTCAGTCATCCCTTCAGCCCGGTTCTACAATAAAGCCCCTTGCCACATATGCACTTGCGTTGGAGGATAAGAAGATAAACTTCTCTTCACTGATAGACGACTCCCCCCAGCCCTCGTGGAGATATTCCGAGAGCGAGGGCGCGATCCCCGGTCCTAATAACTGGTATGGAACATATTACGGAAACATTACCGTGACAAGGGCGCTGAATATATCTTCAAACGCTGCAACGGTAAATGTGCTGAATAGTGTCGGCACAGAGAGGAGCTATAATTTCCTGACTGAGCAGCTGAATTTCCAGCACCTTGACGAAGAGGACAGAGAAAATATTCCGGGACTTGCACTGGGCGGTTTTGTCGGCGGTGCCACTGTAGAGGAGATGACTGCTTCATACGAGATGTTCTGTAACGGCGGATATTATTATGAGCCTTATTCTTATTATTACGTTACTGACAGTGACGGCGAGGTCCTTCTTGATAACCGCGACAGAGGAAAGCCCGATCAGGTCATTTCCGCAGAGACAGCTACAATAATGAACAGACTTCTCTCAGAGGTTGTAAACTCAGGAGATGAAGCACTCGGCTACAGAACTAAAATAGATGGATGGGATATCATCGGAAAGACCGGTACAACTGACAGCTCATACGATAACTGGTTTGTAGGTGCATCTCCGTATGCAGTTGCCGGTATCTGGACAGGACATTCCACACCGTCAAAAATCGCAGAGTCCGAGCAGAGCGCCGTACATTATTTATGGCGTGATATTATGGCAGCATATCTTAAGGATAAGCCAAATAAGGCTTATGATCTTCAGGGTGATGTGCAGCAGCATAATTATATGAAGGATAACGGTAAGCTTGTTACCTATGATGCAGGCAGCAAGATGGCTGTAGGCTATTATACTTCCGATAATATGCCTGATTATTATAAGGTCGAGACATCTAAACCTTCCTCTTCTTCACGAGGAGAAGATGACGATGAAGACGACGATGAGGATGATGAAGAGAGCGAGGGCGAAGAGGAAAGCGAAGAGAGCGAAAATGAGGACGACGAGGAAAGCAGCACTGATGAAGAAAGTGAAGAAAGCGAAGAAAGTGAAGAAGAGTCCTCTGAGCCTGAGGAAGATGAGAGCAGTGAAGAAGAAAGCATAGATGACGGCGAAGAGTCAAGCCAGCCGGAGGAGTCCGTGGATGGTGAAGACTCCGAAGTTGTTGTTCCCGAAGAGCCGTCACCGGAAGAGCCTTCTCAGGAAGTGCCGGTTCCGCCGGCTCCGGATGAGCCGACCGAAACAGATGACGGCGGAGGTAATAACGGTGGAGATAATAATGGCGGAGGCAACAACGGCGGCGGAGGCGCCGGAGCGTAATTTATAATTTATATAGAATGAGCAGGCGGCAGCTTGTGCCGCTCTGCTGCTAAAAGAGTAAAATATAAGGAGTTTTCACAATGGTACAGGTTGCAGTAATGGGATACGGTGTTGTAGGTTCGGGAGTAGTAGAAGTGCTTACCCAACACGTTGAGAGCATAGCAAAGCGCACAAAGGAAGAAATAGCGATCAAATATATCCTTGATATCAGGGATTTTCCCGATAGTCCTTTTCAGGATAAATTCACAAAAAACTTTGAGGACATACTTAACGATGATGAAGTCAAAGTAGTTGCAGAGGTTATGGGCGGTGTCAATCCGGCATATGATTTTACAAAAAGATGCCTTGAAAAGGGCAAGAGCGTAGTTACATCAAATAAAGAGCTTGTCGCAACAAAGGGCGCAGAGCTTCTGAAAATCGCAAAGGAAAACAACGTCAACTATTTGTTTGAAGCCAGTGTTGGCGGCGGTATCCCGATCATTCGCCCTCTGAGCCAGTGCCTTGCCGCAAATGATGTAATAGAGATTGCAGGTATTCTCAACGGTACCACGAACTTCATCCTCACAAAGATGATACGTGAAAATATGTCCTTCGAGGATGCTCTTGCAATGGCTCAGCGTCTTGGCTATGCCGAAAGAAATCCTGCGGCTGATATCGAGGGTCACGATGCAAGCAGAAAAATCTGTATACTTGCATCCCTTGCATACGGACGTCATGTTTATCCGGAATATGTTAATACACAGGGAATAACCAAGATAACACTGGAGGATGTTGCATATGCTTCCTCATGGGGCGGAGTTATAAAGCTTATCGGACAGGTAAAACGTCTGGAGGACAATACTCTTGATATAACCGTAGAGCCTATGCTTA
Organism: uncultured Clostridia bacterium; assembly: GCA_946186665.1. Classification (GTDB taxonomy): domain Bacteria; phylum Bacillota; class Clostridia; order Oscillospirales; family Acutalibacteraceae; genus UBA1213. The sequence continues at coordinate 8,635 of CAMHOE010000001.1, forward strand.
TCGAAAAGAACAGTCAGCTTGCAAATGTTGATGATGTGTTCAACGGTATTCTTGTAAGAGGAGACTCCACAGGAGATGTTGTATTCTACGGCAAGGGCGCAGGAAAGCTTCCTACAGCAAGTGCTGTAGTTGCAGATATAATGGATTGTGTAAAACACCTTAATAAGAGAAAATATCTTGATTGGGCAGACGGAGACGGCAGCATAGTAAAGCCGTATCCGGAAACAAAGTACCCTGTATACATAAGAGCTGAAAGTGATTATGACAAGCAGACTGTTATGTCCAAGGTATCAGACCTGTTCACGAATGCCCGTGCTATCGTTCGTGCAAATGCTGAGGATAAAGAGATTGCCTTCGTTACAGATGATATGACTGTAAATTCACAGCTTGAAGCTATTGAAGCTCTTGAAAAAGAAGGCATAAAGGTACTGTCAAAGATCCGTATTTCGGATCTGTAATATTGACCCGGTCATTGTGCGGCTTGCAAAGAGCTGTCTGTGATCATATAAAAAGAAATATTTGGGGGAGAGAAAATGAGTCTTATCGTACAAAAATTCGGAGGCAGCTCAGTAGCAGATGCAGAGCGTGTATTCAATGTTGCACGTATCGTCACCGACACCTATAAAAAAGGCAACAGTGTTGTCGTAGTCGTTTCTGCACAGGGCGATACAACGGACGATCTCATCGAAAAAGCAAATGAGATCAATCCTGATGCCTCAAAAAGAGAAAAGGATATGCTTCTTGCAGCAGGTGAGCAGATCTCTATATCACTTCTTGCAATGGCTATCGAAAAGCTTGGTTATCCGGTAGTATCCCTTCTCGGATGGCAGGCGGGCTTCCAGACATCGTCTGCATATACATCCGCACGTATCAAGAGAGTTAATACAGACAGGATAGAAAAAGAGCTTGACAAAAAGAATATAGTTGTAGTTGCAGGTTTTCAGGGACTTAACCGTTATCAGGACGTGACCACACTGGGCAGAGGCGGCTCAGATACAAGTGCGGTCGCAATTGCTGCTGCAATGAACGCAGATCTCTGTCAGATCTATACAGATGTTGAGGGCGTGTATACAGCAGACCCCAGAAAGGTAAAGAATGCTTCAAAGCTCAAATCAATATCATATGATGAGATGCTGGAGCTTGCGACTCTCGGCGCACAGGTTCTCAATAACAGAAGCGTAGAAATGGCAAAGAAATATAATATCGAGCTTGAGGTGCTTTCAAGTCTTACAAATGCACCCGGCACTATTGTTAAGGAGGCAGCAAAAATGGAAAAAATGTTGATAAGCGGTGTAGCAAAGGACGTTAACGTAGCAAGAATATCTGTTGTGGGTGTACCTGACAATCCGGGTCTTGCATTCAAGATGTTCTCAAAGCTTTCCGCAAAGGGCATCAATGTAGATATCATTCTTCAGTCTATCGGACGTGACGGCACAAAAGATATATCCTTTACAGTAGCAAAGGATAACGCTAAGGAAGCAGCAGAGATCATGGAGGATTATGTTGCAGTTGTAGGCGGTAAGTCAGTATCTCTTGATGAGAATGTCGCAAAGATATCTATAGTAGGCGCAGGTATGGAAAGCCATGCAGGCGTTGCAACAAAGATGTTCGAGGCTCTCTATGATGAGCAGATCAACATCCGGATGATTTCCACAAGCGAGATCAAGGTTTCCGTTCTTATTGACGAGAAGAACGCTGATGCCGCTGTAGCTGCTATTCACAGCAAATTCTTTGACAACTGATAAGTTTGTTTCAGATAAAAAAGTATCTATCTCCGCAGTTTTGTGCTGCGGAGATTTTTTTTGAAAAAATAATATATAACACTTCTATTTGACAATCTTTTATGCTATAATATGATGTTGTACAGTAATTTCAGCGGTAGTCTGTTGTCATGCCGGAGTCAGCTTACAGTGAATGACTGACTTGGTTTTTACATCAGATTCAGACCGCATATATATATTTTCTGTTTTAAGGTGGCTGTCAGATGAAAGATAATATTGAAAAAGGTAATGATATAATTGCAGGCAGAAATCCCGTGACAGAGGCGCTTCGTTCGGGACGTGCCATTGACAGTATTCTTGTTGCAAAGGGTGAGCTTAACGGTTCTGTTAAGGTCATTGTTGCAAAGGCAAAGGGTATGAAGATACCGATAAAAGAGGTTGACAGAAAGAAGCTTGATTTTATGTGCGGCGGCGCAGTGCATCAGGGAATAGTTGCCCTTGCTGCTATCAAGGAATACTCCACTGTAGATGATATTTTCTCACTTGCAGAGAGCCGCGGAGAAGCACCGTTTATTATTGTTCTTGATGAGATAGAGGATGCGCATAATCTTGGAGCAATAATAAGGACAGCCGAGTGTGCAGGCGCACATGGAATAATCATACCGAAGCGCCGCGCAGCCGGTCTTAGCTATGCAGTAGGAAAGACCTCCGCCGGTGCATATGAATATATGAACATAGCCCGTGTAACGAATATCCCTGCAGTTCTTGATGAACTGAAGGACAGGGGCTGCTGGATATATGGTGCGGATATGGAAGGCAGTGTATATGCCGGAAATGACCTGAGGGGTGCAGCGGCTCTTGTTATAGGCTCTGAAGGAAAAGGTATCGGACGTCTTGTACGGGAAAAATGCGATGTTATTTTATCTTTGCCAATGTGCGGAAAGATAAATTCTTTGAATGCGTCTGTTGCAGCCGGAATACTCATGTATGAGTTTACAAGGCAGCGGCTTGATATAAAAGCAGTAAACGGAGGTTGATCTGATAATGCCGAATATTAATGATCCGAAGTCGCCTGATAATTCCTCGTCAACTATCCGTAACCTGTTCAAGCAGAATGAAGAAGCTTACAGGAAATATCACGAGGAAGAAAGGGCAGAAAAAGAAAAGGCGGAAAAAGAAAAGGCAGAAAAAGAAATGAAGCTTCAGGAGTCCGGTTCATCAGAAAACAATGATACTCAGACTTCCTCAGGCAATACAGATACACAGACTCATACATCCGGCAATAAAAAGAAACGCAGAAAGAGATCACGCAATAAAAATCGCAGCAATTATAACAGCAGCACAAATATTTCTGAAAACAATAGTTCTCAGGAGAGTAAGGTTTCACAGGAAGATAAGCCTGTTCCAAAACCGGAAACAAAGTCACCGGACACAAAGGAAGATAAGCCTGCTCCGAAAACGGAAGTAAAGTCGCAGGGCATAAAGGAAGATAAGCCTGCTCCGAAACCGGAAGTAAAGTCGCAGGCCATAAAGGAAGATAAGCCTGCTCCGAAACCGGAAACAAAGTCACCGGACACAAAAGATAACAAGCCGGATACGAGACCGGAAAATAACCCTCAGGATAATAATGAAGCAAAATCCGATTACAGACCGCAAAACAAATCTTATAAAAAGCATAAGAATAATCATCACAATAATCAGAAGCAAATGACAGACGGCAATGTGCAGAACGTCACACAGGATAAGCAGATACATAATCCCGACAGCAATATGCAGGCTGACGATCATATAAAGCAGAGTCATAAGTCTGAGGGAGCAAATAGGAATAACGATCATTACAACCAGCGAAAAAAACAGAATAAAAGCGTTAACGGTCAGAATAATAAGTTCCAAAGCTCCATGAATAGCAAGTCGCAGGGGGATAATGAAACCGGAAATTCCGAAAAGCCAAAGAATAAACAGGAGAATATTTCGGAAAACAAACAGCAGCTGGACACAAAAAATCATTCAGATGGTGTTGATAAAGTAAAGACCTCACAGAAAAAAACAGATGTGTCGGACAATACGTCTGAAGCTCACATCAAGGACATTTATCAGGATGTGAAACCCGATGAGGAGCTTACAGGACAGAAAATTAAGAAAACAGTTCAGCCGGAACCTCAGAAGCCCCAGAGCAAAATTGCAGGAAAGTTCAAATCATTTTTTGATAAGCTTGTAAATGCTATGAAGCAGCAGCCTGAGGAAAATACCTTTGAGGATGATGTTGACGAGTTTGTTCTTGCGGATGAAGACTCAGCGGCAGACCTTGATGCTGTAAAGAAGAATTACAGATTTCTGTCACTCAGACCAAGAGAGCTTGATGAAGTATCTGATAAAACGTCCGATGAAGATATTGTGCAGCCGGACGATTCCCATATTGTAATAAAGACTTCCGGACACAGCGACACTGAGCCTGTAACCGGTACTGAAGATGATAATTCTGTTGTGGCTACTGATTACCGGAACAAGATGTATAAGAAGTCAAAGCAGAAGTCAGATAAGGATCATGGAACAAGCAGCAATAAGGAATCTGAAAAAACAGATACAAAGCCTGAAACTGCAAAGACACAGGAACAGTCTGAAAAGGCTCATGATACAAAGAACGATAAAACACCTGAAACATCTGAGACAAAGTCTGAAACTGAAACTGCAAAGACACAGGAACAGTCTGAAAAAGCTCAGGATACAGAGAGTGATATGAAATCTGAAATATCAGATGAAAGTTCCGAGTCAAAAGCGGATGAAGCCGATTCTGAATATGATATGTCCAATCTTATTTATTCCGCCCCTGATCAGAGCAATAGTCAGAAGCGGAAAAAGGATAATACGGAAAAGGCTGAACAGGAAGATATATTTGAGGATATCATGCCTCAGAGACAGAAAAGTGAGCGTCCCAAAAAGGAACTTCCGGTATTTGATATTTTTGCAGAATATGCAAAAGAGAATGGCATAAAGCCGAAGGATAAAACAAAGTCTGACATCAGGAAAAATCAGACTGAGCCTACAGTATCCGAACCGAAGGACAAGACCGCCGCAAAATCGGACAGTAAATCGGTTTCCGCAAGTCCGGTCGCCGACAGACCGGAGAATAACGGCAGTAAAAAATCGAATGCGGGAAGACCGGCAGTTTCCGAAGGTGAAAGACTCAGAAAACGTGAGGTAACTGCTCCGAAGAGAAATCTTCCTTTTATACTTAATGATGATGATTTCAAATCCGATAAGTCAAGTACAGTTAAATCGGAAGAGTCAACCGATAAAAAAGAACCGTTTATACTAAGCGATGACTCCGCAAAAACCGATAAGGATAGCATTGTCAAGGCTGAGGAGACAAACAGTAACAAACCTGAAGCTGAAGAAAAACTTGTCAAGTCCGTAGAAGAAAAACCGGATAAAACTGAATCTGATAAAACAGCTCCGAGTTCTTTTGATAAAGCAAACGAACCTGAATCCGGAAATGAACAGACAGGGTTTTCAAAAGAATCCGGCAAGGCATACGAAAAATATAACAATCCCTTTGTCACAGACTCTGATAAACAAACAGAACCGACAAAGGCGTCTGTCAGAACTGATGAGAAAAAAGACAGCTCGCTTGTCAAAGACTCTGATGAACAGCCGGAAGCTGTAATGACTGATGACAAAGCAGAAAAAACTTCTGACAATGCTGTGGCAAATGAAGCTGATGAACAATCCGCAGTTCTCGGTACTCATTCAGAAACAGAAGTACCTGCCGATATCAAAAACAGCAATTCAGCTGATGAAGAAAATGCTCCGACTAAAGAAGAAAACGCTCCGCCCAAAAAGGTATCAAGATTTAAAGCGGACGATCTTCCTGGAGGAGACGGCATACGAATACTTCCCTGGGAACCGCCCAAAGCTCAGCCTGAGCCAATACCTGAACAGCCTGCTCAGTCTGTTGGTATTCAGGACAGCAGAACAGCTGAAGCCCGAGATATTACCGACCCTTCACAGGACGGTAAAGCTCCGGTCAACAACATCAATGATTTCCGTGAGGGCAGCAAGCCTGAAATAACTTATAAATACAGCAGCGCAGCCCCGTTTATTGTTATGGCAGGAAAATTCACAAAGACTCTCAGAGGAGAGTATGAAGCTGTCAGAATGTTCAGGAACAACCCCCCCGAGCCTGTCAGAACAGAGAGTATCGACAACGGTTCAAATACAGCGTCAGTTATCAGGACTTCTGCGCCTGTGGCTCCTGTAGAGGTTCGCAAGGATGATAAAAAGCCGAAGCCAAAATCTAATCCTAAGTCTAAGCCTGAAAAGAAAGCAGCTGAAAAGTCTGAGCAGAAGCCGGCAGCAATACTGAAATCATTATCAGAAGCTGAACCGCTCATCAGGCACAAGAAAAAGAAGCGTGCGCCCGAGCCTCCTGCGGAGAAAAAGCTTTCCAATATCACGAAGCTTCCTATCGGAAAATTAGACGATATTGATGAACCGGAGGAAGAGGAGAACACAAATGTAATAAAGCTTCGCTCTGAAAGACAAAAGGCTGCAAAGAAAAAGAAGGACCGCAAGAAGGTAAACTTCCGTTATTTCTTTGATACCGAAGAAGAATATGTTCCTGATGATACGCTGACGCCGCAGGAACTGAAGTCCCAGATAGACGATTACAATGACGAGAAGGATGCGGATGCTATCGGTACAGAGATAGCTACAAATTTTCAGACGGTATTTGCAAGGACAATAGTGCTTTCTGTGACCACTGCGCTGTCTATCATACTTGCACTTGTGGGACAATGCACTTCACTTTTCAGTGAGACTCTCAAAAACGGCTGGCTGTGGTTTGCGCTGTTCAGCTTTATGATATTTGCCGTATCGGTCATTGCTTCACGTATGCCTATAATGAGCGGACTTATGCCGCTTCGCAGATTTAAGGGCAACAGTGACACCGCTGTTTCCATAGCGTCCATAGCCGTTGCCATACAGTCTGTTACAGCTATTTTTGTGCCGGATGTTTATGTAAACGGTACAATGTATATTTATGTTCCCCTTGCCGTTACAGCACTGCTTTTCAATTCTATCGGAAAGCTTCTGATGATACTGAGGACTCACAACAATTTTGCATACCTCAGAAAGCCTTTCCCGAAATATGCCGGAAAGATATTTACAGATGTGAGCAATGCGGAGAAGATGGTAAGTGAGCTTCCCTCCCACAGAGCGATAATCGGCTATACAAAGCGCGCAAAATTCATGAGCAATTTCCTCCAGCTGTCCTATGCTCCCGACCCGAGTGAGGAGCTTGCGGCAATGGTTGCGCCCTACTCAACGATACTGTCAATTGTTTGCGGTGTCGCTTATGGAATAATGACTCAGGATTTCGTAAGCGGTGTATCGTCATTTGCGCTGACAGCGTGTATGTCTGTACCGATGATATGTCTTGTGGCAGTGAATATACCACTTCGCAGACTCTGCAAGGATGCGCTCCGCAGCGGTGCCATGATAACAAGCTACGAAACTGTAAAACAGTTCTCGGACACAAACGCCATTATGATAGACTCTTCACAGCTTTATCCCAAGGGTTCTGTTACACTGGACGGTATGAAGGCGTTCAAACAGAGCAAGCTGAATGACGCTATACTTTCAGGTGCCGCAATAATGAATGTGGTCAATGGTACTATGATACACGCCTTTGAAAACATCGTACAATGCAGCAAGGATATGCTCCCGAAGGTCGATAACGTCATCTATGAGGATGGCAAGGGACTTGTGGGATGGGTCAAGGGTCAGCGTGTGCTTATCGGCAACAGAGAGCTTCTACAGGCACATAACATTACACCGCCCGATATTTCCTTGGAGAACCGCTACAAAGATACAGGAAGCGAAATAACATATATTTCTGTAAGCGGAGAGCTAATTGCCATGTTCGTGCTGTCATATAAGACAGACCGCAATATTGCCAGAGAACTGAAAAACCTTGAGCAGAACGGCGTAAGCTTTGTGGTAAGGACAGTAGATGCAAATATCACAAAAGAGAAGATAGCGGAGCGTTTCGGCTTGTATCACCGCTGTATCACTGTATTGCCTACAGGACTTGGAAATATCTGCCGTGAAGCGATGTTCACCACAGACGACACTGCGAGAGCCTATCTTGTAACAAGAGGCAAGCTTTCCTCTTTTGCAAAGGCAGTAGCAGGATGTATAAAGATAAAATCCAATGTTACCATTTCAAAGATACTGCAATATGTTGCAATAGTCTCAGGGCTCATCATCGTTATCATGTTTACGTTCGTATCGGGCTTTGAAAAATTAGGCTGTCTTGAAATGCTGATATATTCAGGCTTCTGGTCATTGACCTCAATTCTGGTAACTATGATACGAAAATAAAATAAAGGACTGAGTATTATGAAAGTTGCACCGTCACTTCTATCCTGTGACTTCGCAAAAATGGGTGAGGAGGTCGTGCGTGTAGACAAAGCAGGAGCAGACCTCATACATCTTGACGTAATGGACGGACATTTTGTTCCGAATATAACAATAGGCCCTGCAATAGTATCGGCAGTACGTCCCTATACAAAACTGCCCTTTGATGTACACCTTATGATCGATCATCCTATAGACTATATAGACGCATTTGCAGATGCAGGTGCGGATATCATCACGTTCCATGTGGAGGCAAAATCTGATATTGATGCAGCAATAAAGAAGATATCAGACAGAGGAGTAAAGCCGGGACTTGTAATAAAGCCGAATACGCCTGCATCAGCTGTGTTCCCGTATCTTGACAAGCTGTATATGGTGCTCGTTATGACTGTAGAGCCGGGCTTTGGAGGTCAGTCATTTATGGCTGATATGATGCCCAAGATCACAGAACTTAAAGCCGAATGTCAGAAAAGAGGACTTGATGTACTGATAGAGGTTGACGGGGGCATTTCAGAAAAGACCGTATCCGTTGCAGCGGCTGCCGAAGCAGACATATGTGTTTCCGGAACCGGTGTATTCAAAGCGAAGGATGCCGCAGCGGCAATTGAATTGCTGCACAAAGCCTGATCAGCAGCAATCAGACAAACTCAAATTCCACCTTTAATTAAGATTAATTCTTACTATAACGATACCTGATAAAAAAGACAGCTTCAGCGGCTGTCTTTTTTTGAAAGTATTGTTGCTAATATACTATTGATTTTTAAGTATAGTCGGAAAAAACCTATCCCTTAAAGGTATCGGTCGTGATACCATTATTGTATATACTATAAATTTCAGGAGGTGTATTTCCATGTCAAGAAGATATAGTGACGATGATTTTGGCACTATAAAAGATGTGGAGCTGAAGGACTTGTTCCGCAGAAAAAAGCCGGTAGACAAACCGGTAATAATAGCACTTGTGTTTTTCACTGTATTGTTTTTGCTTGCAGCATTTATAACTCTGTCAAGCAGCAGCGGCAGGAGCGATAGCTATAATGACTTTATGTCTGATGCGGTTATGGTTACTGCTAAATGCAGCAACGTCCGTGCAGAACACAGCAGCCGCTATAATGAATACTACGCAGATATATCTTACGAGTACAACGGAACAGTTTATAGAGGGAGTCAGGTGCGTATAGGACAGATGGTAAGCGAAGGTGACGTCATTTCCATTTACGTTTACCCGAACGACCCATCAAATATAAGACGCAGCGATAACACCGGCGAAGGCTTGCTTATGGAGACTGTAATAGGCTATTGTCTTTTTGGTGTAGGCGGGCTGCTGTTTTTTATAACTTTAGTAGTGGTCGTTAACAACATCAGACTTAACCGCAGAGTTGAAGACGGTTCAAGTATTTACCATGATGAACCGATAGAAAAACCAAAAAGAGAAATAATAGATACATATTCAGGTTATAACGACAGCAGCACATTTTCAGACACAAGCGGTTATACTGATACTTACAACAGCAGTACAAACAGATACAATACATATAACGATAACGGATACAACAATTATACTGATAATTCTTTTTCTTATTCAGAAAGATACAGTGAGCCTGATAATGTAGAAAACACACTGAAATATAATGGACCTAAGGACGATATATCAAACGACTTCAGAAATGACAGCGGTAATGTATCAGCTTCACAGAATAATAAAACTCTCTCGAAAAAAGAGCTTATAAGAGTGATAAGGATAGTTATTTTTCTGATAATATTTGTACAGCTGACATTTTCATGTCTGACTATCATTCCTGCAATAATACAAAAAGCGGATAATGATAACTTTATGAAAACTGCCGTAAGTACAGAAGGTGTCTGTGACAGTGTAAGAGTAAAAGAACACCACTCTTCACATGGCTCAGGACAGATTACATACATATATTACGCGAGAATAAAATACAAGTTTGAGGACCAGTATTATCTGAGCAATGAAATAGAGATCGAAGACGGTATAGCAAAGGGAGAATCATACACCCTGTATGTTGACCCGAATAACCCGTCAGATGCACGTAAACCGTATGTTCTTAATATGTTTGAGATAATAATGTATTCAGGTTTGGCAGTATTTGTGACAACTATAGGGCTGGTTTTCTACAGAGGACTTAAAAAAGCTATTGAAGAAGATACTTTAGGCGCAGAAGTTAAGAAATAGACAAAAATGCAGATCCGAAAAAAGCAGACAAAGCAGCAGCGCCTTAGGACTGCGCCGGCTGATGCAGACTCAAATTCTGTAAGTTCAACTCCGATACATGAGGACATTAATTGTTCGTTCTGAAAATCAAAGTGAGCGCAGGTACAGTACTATTTTTTTTCAAAAGCTTGCCGATACAGAGAAAATGTGTTATTATAGGATAAAGAATTAATACCGGAGGGAAAAGAGTAATATGGAAATAGAGAAGGCTTTTGGAATGATTGCAAATAAGGTGGACACAGTATTGGCGCCTAAGGGCTTTGTAAAGCATGAGGTGCCGGATACAGATAATGAAAAAACCGTGCTTTTTACGGGTACACTTGCGTACAGTATAGTGTATTATTATGATAAAAAAAGAATAGTTCTGCGTTCCTGCGGTATGGTGGACGATGAACCTGATAACACATGGAAAACTATAGCAACATGGCTGTATGATGAGGAAGTGGACGGATCAAGAGAGGCTGAAAATATCGGAGACGATTTTGCTGAAACTATTATCGGTCCTAAACAGGTAGCTGTGCAGCAGAAGAAAAAAATAAAAAGTGAAAACGGGGAACAGAACAGCGACCCACTGTTTTTTGCAAACAGAATGATAGCTTATTTCCCTGATCTGAGAGATGATGTGGCTTATGAGAAAGCACACTATACATCATTCAGAGGAATTACCTTTGCAGAAACAAGTATCCTTCCGAGATTTCTCGCCTATATAGATAAGGAGGGGGATAAGAATATCCAGAAGCTTTCAAAGTCCCTTTCCGATTTGTATGATGCAGGCGACCTTGATGTAAAGGGTATCATAACATATATTCTGCTCAACAGTATTGAGGATGATGCAAAATACGAAAAGATAACTTCCCAGTTCCCGAAGGAGACTAAAAAGATCGCAGATGCTTCACGTAAGCTCAGAGGAAAGAACATTAAACCTGAAAAACCTAAAAAGCCTAAAAAGTATATTGCTGATACACTTAATAAGGCTTGATGAAAAAATGCGTGATTTATTCAAGATGTGGAAGATGAAGTTGGTCACAGTCTGCTTACTGCTGACCAATGAATAAATATCGTTAAGAAGATTAATAGAGGTGTTTGTAAAATGAGTGAGAAGAGAATAGGATTTGTGGGTGCCGGAAATATGGCGACTGCAATAGTAAACGGTATACTGGTAAATAAGGCAAAGGAAGCAGGGGATATCTCAGTGTTTGATCTTGATGCTGCGAAGCTTGCTTTGATGTCGGAAAAGGGAATAGATACTGTAAACTCCTGTAAGGAGCTTGCACAGAAGAGTGATATCATAGTTCTTGCTGTAAAGCCGCAGAACTATGACGAGGTTCTCGCTGATATAAAGGATGAGGTGAAGGAAACTGCTGTTGTTGTTACTATCGCAGCAGGAATATCCATTGAATACGTCAGAAAGGGTCTGGGAAAGAACTGTCCCGCTGTCAGAGTAATGCCCAATACTCCGCTTCTTTTAGGTAAGGGTGCGTCTGCATTGTGCCGTTCTGAAAATATCTCGGATGAGGATTTTCAGGAAGTATATAATATGTTTGCGCTCTCCGGCGAGGCTGCTATATTGCCGGAGGAACAGATGAATGCAATAATTGCCGTGAACGGAAGCAGTCCGGCATATGTTTATCTTTTTGCAAAGGCTATGGTTGATTATGCTGTATCTGTGGGTATTGACGGAAAAACAGCACTCAGCCTTATATGCAAGACATTTGAGGGCAGTGCAGAGATGCTTCGCTCAAGCGGAGATACACCTGAAGTACTCATAGAAAAGGTGTCATCAAAGGGCGGTACTACGATAGAAGCTTTGAAGGTACTCAATGCCAGAGAAGTTCCAAAAGCTATTATTGACGCTATGGCTGCCTGCACAGCACGTGCCGAAGAGCTTGGTAAGTAATTAAGGTATATGCACTCTGAGACCTCTCAGGGTGCATTTTTTAGCTGTTTAATACTATTATCCGATAGACAAGTAGATAAAAAAAGTAATTTCCGAGGCAAAGTCCCGATGTCATTAACATTAGTTTCTTTTGTGCTGCCTTGCGGCAGCAGAGGGACTTTGTTATGACCACTACAAGGGGAAGCCCTCTTCCAGGGCTTCCCCTCTTCAAAAACAGTCCACAGGACTGTTTTTGAATTCACCCCATTCCGAGGGATTAAAAAAGGGGGTTTCGCCGTCTGCGGACGGCGACCAGGGGCTCTGCCCCATGGACCTCGCAGCCTTTGAAAAGGCTGGCGAAACTTTATTTTTTCTACTTCTTTATTCGATATTAGTATAAAAATCCGGATACTATGATGGTATCGATCGTATGGAAAGCTTTACTGTAAATATGATATCACAAAAAGAGAATAATCAGCGGTTTTAGGAAAAGGGTTTTCCCCATGAAACTGCCCGGCAGAATTGATTTCAGTGATTGTAGTAAAATTTCACTTTACAATACACGTAAATTATTCTATAATAAAAGGGTTAGAGAAACAGGAGCTTTTTTACCCTGTACTGGTCTTATAGCCGCACAATAAGGACTGTCGGAGAAATATCAAAGGTGCGGAGAAACGGTGAGTATAAATGATACAATTTGAAGAATTGAAGCTGAAGCTTCAGGCGTTGGAGCCGGAGATAAAAGATCTGTCCGGTGCATTGGGACTTGACAGAATGAAAATGGAAATAGAACAGCTGGAGCAAAGAGCGGCACAGCCCGGTTTCTGGGATGATGCCGAGAATTCTCAGAAGGTGCTCCAGAAAACAGGTGCTCTTAGAAATAAAGTAAACGCATATAACGATCTTGTTTCTGCATATGATGATACAATGGCTCTTATAGAGCTTGCGGATGAGGAAGAGGATCTTTCACTTTTAGAAGAGGTACAGCAGCAGATTGAGTCCGTACAGAACGAATATGATAAGCAGCGTCTGCAAACTCTCCTTACAGGTGAGTACGATTCCAAGAACGCTATCCTCACATTCCATGCAGGTGCCGGCGGAACTGAAGCGCAGGACTGGGCTGAAATGCTTTACAGAATGTACAGCAAATGGGCTGAGAGTCACGGCTTCAAAGTAAAAGAGGTAGATTATCTTGACGGTGAAGAAGCAGGTCTGAAAAGTGCCGTTCTGCTTATCGAGGGTGAAAATGCTTATGGCTATCTGAAAAGCGAATCCGGAGTTCACAGACTTGTCCGCGTATCGCCGTTCGACTCATCAGGCAGACGCCATACATCCTTTGCATCCCTTGAAGTAATGCCTGAGATAGACAACACCATAGAGATCGAGATACGTCCTGAGGATATAGAGATGGCTGTTTACCGTGCAAGCGGTGCAGGCGGACAGAAGGTCAACAAAACGTCCTCAGCGGTAAGACTTACCCATATACCAACAGGTATAGTAGTAGCCTCACAGGTAGAGAGAAGCCAGTATCAGAACAGGGACATAGCTATGACAATGCTGAAATCCAAGCTCCTTGAAATAAAGGAAAGAGAGCATCTTGAAAAGATAGAGGATATCAAGGGCGTGCAGAAAGAGATAGCATGGGGCGCGCAGATACGTTCTTATGTATTCATGCCATACACAATGGTAAAGGATCACCGCACAAGCTATGAAACAGGAAATATCAATGCCGTAATGGACGGAGATCTTGACGGCTTCATAAATGCGTATCTTAAAGCAGCAAGTCTTGACAAGCTGAACGAGGACTTTGATACAGAGGAATAATTTTAAAGCTATACACCAGATGCTGTTTGAGTATTTGGTGTATTTTGTTTTTGAGATGTACAATTATTTTCCCAGCCGCAATGATAAAATGAGAATAATTATTAAATTGACATTTATCAATTATTGTCACAAGGTTAAATTTCTTATGGCCGCAGCGGGCGGCAAAGCGGAATATGCAAAGCCTGAGTGCAGCCGATGAAAGCAAAGACATAATAAAACAGAAACAGGGGTGAAGAAGTTATGGTACAGATGGTAGTTGGAAGAAGCGGCAGCGGAAAAACAGAATATGTGCATAATGATATAGAAAAAAGGGCGGACGGAAGAGAAATAGTTCTGATGGTTCCTGAACAAAGCTCGTTTCAGAACGAGAAAAGGATACTTGACGATCTCGGAGCGAAGAGGGCAAAGAATGTCAGTGTGCTGAGCTTTAAGAGACTGTATAATGCAGTGACTGAAAAATATGGCGGAGCAAATGCCCGCAGGATAGATGACGGCACAAAGGCCGTTCTTATGAGTGTGGCTGCTGAGGAAATATCCGATAAGCTGACGTTGTACGGGAGCAGGTGCAAACGTGCCGATCTTGCAGAGCTTATGGTAAAAACTGTGGATGAATATAAGCTTTGTGCCATTACACCGGACAGACTTTTTGATGCGGCAGGAAAGGTGGAGAGCGTCCGGCTTAAACAAAAGCTTATGGAAAGTGCGTCAATATACGCTGCATATAATGCGCTTTTAGGACAGACCTATGAGGATCCCAGTGACGATCTGGTGCGGCTGAATGATATGCTGTGCAGATATCCGTTCTTTAAGTCAAAGACCGTATATATTGACTCTTTCAATGGTTTTTCCGGTCAGGAGCTTATGGTGCTTGAATGTATCATCAGACAGGCGGAGGATATTATCATCACTCTTGGATGTGATGAAAGCAGAGTGAGTGAGCTTGACGGTTCTGTTTTCAGGGAACCGGATATCACACGTCTGAAGATCATAGAGATGGTTAAACGTCTTGGTAAAGAAATGGCACCTGAAATACGTCTTGAAAGCGGTCAGAGATACAAAAGCCCGTCTATTGCAGCTTTGGAAGAGTCTGTTTTCAGATTTGACGGTGATATGTACCTCTATGATGATAACAGCGTTACTCTTTATGAAGCTGACGATGAGTATGATGAAATATGCCAGACTGCAAGAGAAATATCCAGACTGGTCATTGACGAAGGATATGAATACCGTGATATAACAGTTATTTGCCGTCATCCTGAAATGTACAAAAATATTATTGCGGCTGAGTATGCAAAGTTCAATATACCGTATTTTCTTTCCGATCCTCAGCCTCTTGAAAATAAACCCCTTATCCGTCTGGTACTTTCTGCATTTGATATTATCCATTCGTCCTTCAATACTGAGAGTATCCTCACATTCCTGAAAACCGGACTTACACCACTTTCTGATGATGATGTGTTCCTGCTTGAAAACTATGTCTACCTATGGGACATCAGAGGTAAACGTTGGCACTCACCCTTTACTATGAACCCCGACGGCAACAGCGATACAGTAAACGAAGCTGAGCTTGAACACATTGAAAGTCTCAGGAAGAGTGTTATCATGCCATTGGAAAAATTTGCAGCTGCTGTAAAAGCTTCAGACAACGGAGGGGATATTTCAAAGGCACTGTATATCCTCTTGTGTGATCTTGACAGTGGGGATAAAATGAAAGAGCTTATCCGTTCCTTTGAAGAAAACAAGAATATGAGAGCGGCGGAGACGGAAGCGAGAGTCTGGGATATTCTCATGAACCTGCTTGACAGTATGTATAACATACTTAAAAGCACTCACCTTGAAAGCAAAAGATATGCTGAGCTTTTAAAGCTTATGATAAAGAAAAATCCCATATCAGATATACCGCAGACGCTGGATCAGGTGCTTGTGGGAGTTGCCGGAAACGTCCGCACACAGGGACAAAGGGCGGTATTTGTCATCGGCGCATCTGAGGGAGAATTTCCGGCTCCGAATGAGGTGTCAGGTCTGTTCAGCGACAGCGAAAGAACAGCCCTTATTGATCTGGATATACCGGTATATGATACAATATATGACCTGCCGCTCAAGGAAAAATACAATGCCTATGCAGCTCTTGCACTGCCCTCAGAAAGACTGTATGTGAGCAGACCTCTTTCTACCTCGAAGGGAGACCGCTGCGAACCTTCGATAATATTCAGGGAGATAGCTTCTATACTGCCTGTTATAATAAAAAGGCGAAAGGATCTTTCCATGTGGGAACGCTTCTTTACAGAGGCTCAGAGCTTTGAGGAGTGTGCTTCGATGTGGAACGATAACACCCCCATGTCTGCCGCACTGAAAAAATACTTTGGTGCATCAAAAGATTTTTCCGACAGGTATACAGCTGTCAGCCGTGCGGCTTACGAAGAACCTGTAAAGATAACTGACCCGTCAAAAGTCAAGAAGCTTTTCGGCGAAAAGCTCAGACTTTCAGCATCACAGACAGAAACTTATTATCTCTGTCCATTCAGGTATTTCTGCCGCTATGGACTGAAAGCCTATCCCAGAAAAAAAGCGGCCATGGATCCGGCTATGTACGGCAGTGCGGTACACTATATCCTTGAACAGATACTCAGGAACGAGGATCATCAGCAGCTCAGAGACGGAGATGAAAAGCTGCTGCAGCAGCTTATAGAGAAGTATATACGTGAATATATAGACGAGATCGGCGGAGACAGCGAGAGAACAAAACGCTTCATGGCACAGTTTACCTCTATTGAAAAAAACCTCTTTATCCTTCTCAAAAGACTGATCGATGAGCTTCGTGCAAGCAGCTTTGTACCCACAGATCTTGAGCTTGATATAAGCGATGACGGCGATATCCCTGCATATGAGCTTTCTCTGCCAAATGGTGATAAAGCGGTAGTCACAGGCAAGATAGACCGTGTGGACACATTTGTACATGATGGAAAAAAATATATCCGTATAATGGATTATAAAACAGGAAATAAAAAATTCCGATTGTCAGATGTGCTTTACGGTCTGAATATCCAGATGCTTCTGTACCTTTCAATTATTGAAAAGCAGGGCGGTGAATACTATTCCGAAGATAATAAATACAGTCTTGCGCCGGCAGGGATACTCTATATGCCTTCGACACCAACATCAAAAACAGGCGGTTACAACAATACAGATGAACACAGTGCCGCTCTTAAAGAACAGCAGACGAATTTCAGAATGAATGGTCTGCTGATAGATGACAAGGATATTCTTGATGCTATGGAAAAGGACGTAAAGGGAATTTTCATACCTGCAAAGCTGAACTCCGGCGGTGAGTTTGACAAAAGGGGCGGAAACAGTCTGATTTCCCTTGAAGCATACGGCAAGCTGTTTTCATATATAGATAAAAAGCTTGTTGATATGGCACAGTCAATATTTGACGGAAAGCTTGAAAGAAACCCCGTAAAGGGAGCGGAGGATGCCTGCCGTTACTGTGACTACAAGAATATCTGCGGATATGAAAAGGGCAAGTGCAGCAACAATGTGGAAAAACTGAGCATGGATAATGCCCTGAAAAAGATCTGCGGCGAGGAGGGAAACGAAGATGAGTGAGATGAAGTTTACACCTGCTCAGCAGGACGCAATAGAAGCCTCAGGCGGCTCAATAATAGTTTCAGCAGCGGCAGGCTCGGGAAAAACAAGGGTGCTTGTGCAGCGTGTGATAAGACTGCTTACAGATAAGAATGGACCCGTCGATGCCGACAGACTTCTTATCGTCACCTTTACAAAGGCTGCCGCAGAAGAAATGAAGTCAAGGATATCTGCTGCAATAGACGAGATCCTGCTCGATGATCCGGATAATGCAGCCCTGCGCCGTCAGCAGCTTCTTCTTGCCAATGCCGATATCTGTACTATACACAGCTTTTGCAGCAGGATCGTAAGGGAAAATTTCTATCAGCTTGACATAGATCAGGACTTCCGCATAATATCAGAGGGCGAAGCAAACGTTCTGAAGCAGAAGCTGATGTCGGATATAATAGAGGAATGCTATGATGAAAACTCACAAGGCTTTGCTATACTAAGTGATATCCTGTCCAACTCCCGTTCGGATAAGGAGCTTGAAAAAACACTTTTAAATGCTTATATAAAAAGCAGTTCTCATCCCTTCCCGTCATTGTGGCTGGATACCGTATCAAGCTTTTACGATCCTGAAATACCAGTTGATAAAACGATTTTTGCAGATGTTGCATACAGTACCCTTCGTTCCTCACTCTCGTATATACACCGTCTCCTGAGTGAAGCGGAGCTTGTTATACTGAGAGAGCCGGCATTCTGTACAAAGGCTGAGAGCTGCGGAAAAAACAAGCTTGACTATTTAAAGGGATATTTTGAAGAGCTTGACAAAAGAACGTCAGAGGAAAACTGGAGCGATGTATCATCGTGGATAAGTGCTTTTCAGAAGCACCCTTACCGTAAACCTACCTCGAAGAAAGATCCGCCGGATGAATCGGACTGCACTGTTGTCAAAAACTGCTTTGATACGATAGATAGTATCATGTTGAAAAAGCTTCTGCCCATTTTCGGCATAGATGAAGAGACCTATAAAAAGGACACGGAACTAGTCTATCCTGCTGTCCTTTGTATGTGCGATATTTTAAAGAAATTTGAGAACAGATATTTTGAAGCGAAAAAGGAAAGGGGAAGCCTTGATTTCTCCGACCTTGAACATCTTATGCTGAGACTTCTTGTGAGTATTAAGGATGGCAGACCTCATAAGACCGAATTTGCAAAGCTTCTTTCAGGTCAGTATGACCAGATAATGGTAGACGAATATCAGGATACCAATGAGACTCAGGAGCTTATCTTCCGTGCGGTTTCAAAAGACGAGAAAAATCTTTTTGTTGTGGGAGATGTAAAGCAGAGTATCTATCGTTTCCGTGAAGCCATGCCTGAGATATTCAAGAAGCGCCGAAGTGATGCAGTACTTTATGACAGAGAAGAACCTCAGTTCCCTGCAAAAATAATACTTGACAAGAACTTCCGCAGTTGTGAAGGCGTGATCGACAGTGTTAACTATGTGTTCAGGTCGATAATGTCCCCTCGTGTGGGAGAAATAGAATATAACGATGAGGAAAAGCTTGTGACTGGTGCAAGCTATCCCCCCGGTACAGAGCCTGAAACTGAGCTGCATATACTGGATGTCAGTGCGGCTGCTTCTGAAAACGATGGTGATGAAGCAGAGGATACAGGTACTCATGAACAGGAAGCCGCATATATTGCAGGGCTTATAAAACGGAAAATAAGAGAGGGCTGTCTTGTTACAGAAAACGGAGTTCAGCGTCCTGCAAGGTACAGCGACTTTGCAATACTAATGCGTTTTCTGTCATCGAACGGTCATGTATACGCAGATACGCTGGAGCGTCTGGGTGTACCTGCCTGTGTGGATATGCCATACAGTCTTTTTGAATGTTATGAAGTAAATATCGCCCTGTCATTATTGAAGCTGATAGATAATCCCCTTCAGGATATCCCTGTTTTAGGGGTGCTGCTGTGTCCGGTATTCGGCTTTACGGCGGACGAGCTTGCAGATCTGAAGAGTGTATACAAGGGAAAGTATCTCTATTACCATATAGTATCATGCGCCGATGAGGACGGAGCTTCATCTCTTTGCAGAAAATGTGTGAAGTTTATGGAGCTTTTTTCAGAGCTGCGCCGGCTTTCCGTAATATCACCTGCGAGCAAGGTACTTGATGCGTTTTTTGAAATGACAGGCTTTACTGCGGTCGTAAGCGCTATGGACAATGGCGATATAAGGGTAAAGAATGTTCATAAGCTTATGAGCTTTATCAGGGGCTATGAAGAATGCGGAAAAACAGAAGTTTCAGATCTTGTAAGACATATTGCATATCTTGAAGAAAACGGAAATGACATAAGCGTTGGCGATACAGCCCCTGCGGAATGTGTAAGGATAATGAGCATACACCATTCAAAGGGACTTGAGTTCCCGATATGTATTCTGGCGGATCTCGGTTCAAGGGGCAACCGCATGAAGGATGAAGTCATGTATCACGGAGATCTGGGCTTTGGCATAAAGACTATGGACAGGGACAATATGCTTAAATTCAATACACTTCAGCGCAATATGATAGATGTCTGCAAAGAACGTGAAGAAAAAAGCGAAGCCATGCGTGTGCTGTATGTTGCCATGACAAGGGCTAAGGAAAAGCTTATCCCTGTCATCACTGTCGCATCGCGTTCTCAGGACGGTCTTGTCAATAAGCTGAAAAAGCTTGCTTCCATCATAATGATAGACGGAGATCATATTTCATCCTTTACCGTAGACAGCTCGGGAACATTATCCGATTGGCTTCTCATGTGTGCGCTTGCGCATCCCGATATGAAGGAGCTTCGTTCACTTGCAGGAATGTATCCCGACCAGATAATAAATACTCCCTCGCGCTGGAAGCTTTGTCTTGGCGTAACGGAAAGTACAGATGAAGCTGATACGGATAAAGCTGTGGAAGAAGCTGCAATACCCGATGAAGAGCTTATTTCTCTTTTAGAGAAACGTTTTTCAAGCAGTTATCCCCATTCTCTCAAAACACAGATACCCTCAAAGGTATCTGCTTCAACACTTGTTCACAATGATATGCAGCTCAGATACGCAGCAGGTACCCGACCGGCATTCATGCAGGATAAGAATATGACGGGTGCTGAAAAGGGTACGGCAATGCACGCTTTTATGCAGTACGCACGTCTTGAGGCAATAAAAGACAGCTTCAAAGAGGAAAAGCAGAGACTTGTGGATGACGGCTTTATCACAAAGGAACAGGCGGATGTTATAGGAGACGAGGATATAGCGCGTTTCATAAAAAGCTCCGTTTACAGTCATATGATGAATGGCAGGGAAGTTCTGAGAGAGTACCGCTTTACTGTAAATATAGACTCAGCGGACATCGACCCGTCCTATCCTTCGGGCGAGAGCGTGATACTTCAGGGCGCTATTGACTGTCTTGTGTTTGAAGAGGACGGAATAATAATTATAGATTATAAGACGGACAGGGTAAAGGAAGTCACAGAGCTTGCAAAGCGGTATTCAAAGCAACTGCTTTTGTACAAAAAAGCTGCGAGTCAGCTTTTCGGACTTCCGGTAAAAAAATGCCTGATATATTCATTCCACAAAGGAGAGGAAACAGAAGTTTTATCATAAACCCTGCTTTGCCGGCATATAAATGGAGTATGATATAAGGGAACCCCATAAAATATATCATACTCTGTTTTTGCAGGAGTGAGTCTATGAATATCATATCATCTGTGGGGCTGGGTGCTGCGCTTGCAGCAGATGCTATGGCGGTGTCCGTGATTCGCGGTGCGGAAAGCTCACGGAAAAAATACAGAGAAGCTCTGCTGACCTCTGCTGTATTCGGTATCTTTCAGATGCTTATGCCCGTATTAGGATGGAGCATCGGAAAGGTCGGCAGCGGTATGGCATCAGGCTTTGACAAAATAATAGCCTTTGCTATACTCCTGTTTATCGGTCTGAAAATGATATTCGACTCAAGACACGATTCTATTCCGGATGCCGGAAACAGCGGAGTAAAAGAACTATTGCTGCTTGCCGTTGCAACCGGTATAGATGCTCTTGCTTCAGGTATTACGCTTCCGGTATCTGTCGGTGCCTATATGCCGATGCAAATGCTTTATGCTGTGCTCATCATAGGCGCTGTTACATTCATACTGTGTTTTCTGAGCTTTAGTTTTGGAACGGTATTTAACAAACTGCGGCCTATGTATCTACAGCTTATCGGAGGAACTGTTCTTATACTGATAGGTTTAAAGACACTGATTTTTTAACATGTATTTTAAAGACAGGAAAAAATCGGTTTCAGGAAAGGGGTATGTGGAATACCCCTTTTTTCGTTGGAAAAGGGTTTTCCCATGCAGCTGTCCCGATAAAAAAGATTACCGTATGTTATAACGGTCTTGCATTTTTTTGTAATATAGGATAAAATGTTAATTGGAATATTTTTTATTCCTGAATGAAACGAAAAATAAAAGGGGAGTATTTTTATGTCCGAACAGAAAAAAGTAGCCGTTATTATGGGCAGCGACAGTGATTTTCCCAAATTGGAAGGTGCGATAAAAACACTCAGTGCTTATTCCGTACCATTTGAGGTCCATGTAATGTCGGCGCACAGAACACCGGAGGCAGCGGCAGAGTTTTCGGCTTCTGCACGTAAAAACGGATTTGGTGTTATTATAGCCGCAGCAGGAAAGGCAGCACATCTTGCAGGTGTTCTGGCTGCACACACTACTATACCTGTTATCGGTATACCGATAAAATCATCCACTCTTGATGGACTTGATGCGCTTCTTGCAACAGTTCAGATGCCGACAGGCATACCGGTCGCAACAGTGGCAATAGACGGAGCGGACAATGCAGCTATTCTTGCAGTACAGATGCTCGCCCTTTCTGATGATGCTCTTGCTCAGAAGCTGGAGGAACAGAAGCAGTCTATGAAGGACGGCGTTGAGAAAAAGGATAAGGCTGTTCAGCAGAGGGTGCAGGAGCTTATAGGCTGACTTTTTCTAAGGAGTTATTATATGTCTGAATTACATGATGAATGCGGTGTTATCGGAATATTCAAAAATGACGATAACGTGGATATCGTTGAAGAGACTTATCTTTCCCTGTATGCGCTTCAGCACAGAGGACAGATAGGTGCAGGTATCGCCGTTAACAATAACGGCAGGATCATATTTTATAAGGACCATGGAATGATACCGGAGGCACTTCCGGAAAAGGAGCTTTCAAGGCTCGGCAACGGAAATATCGCTCTGGGTCATGTAAAGTACTCAGCCGGCGGTCAGGTCGACCATGAGAACCTCGCTCCGCTTGTTATGAGATACATAAAGGGTCAGCTGGCAATTTGCTTTAATGGTGCGCTGTCAAATTACCATGAGCTTCGTGAAGACCTTAATCAGGGAGCGGCAATATTTCAGTCAAACGGTGATACAGAGGTCATAGCCTATCTTATTGCCCGCGCAAGGATAAACACCTCTTCAATCGAAGAGGCGGTGCAGCAGGCTATTGAACGCCTTAAGGGTGCGTATGCAATTGCGATGATGTCTCCAAGCAAGCTTATCGGTGTTCGCGACCCGATGGGAATACGTCCTCTTTGCTACGGCAGGATAGGCGGCAGCTATGTTATAGCTTCTGAGTCCTGTGTGTTTGACAGCATGGGCGGAGAGTTCATACGTGATATAGAGCCGGGTGAAATGCTTGTTATAGACAGTGAGGGCGTTCATAGCTATAAGAGGAAAGAAACAGGAAAAACAGCAGTCTGTATGTTTGAATATGTGTTCTTTTCACGCCCTGACAGCGTAGTGGACGGAGTATCCGTAAATAAGGCAAGACAGCGTGCAGGCAGACTGCTTGCACAGCAGCATCCGGTAGAAGCCGATGTTGTGTGCGGTGTTCCCGACTGCGGAATAGAATCAGCCATAGGCTATGCTATGGAGTCGGGTATACCATATGCTACAGGACTTATAAAGAATAAGTATATCGGCAGAGCCTTCAATAACCGTAAGAAAAATTCTGAGTATCTTATGAGGATAAAGCTCAACGCTCTTAAGAACAATGTTGACGGAAAGCGTGTTATTGTGATAGATGACTCTATCCTGAAAGGCAAGACGAGCAAGCATATCGTAGAGCTTTTGCGTCAGGCAGGTGCAAAGGAAGTACATATGAGAATAGCATCTCCGCCGTTTATAAGTCCCTGTTACTTCAACAGCGATACAACACAGAAGGAAAATCTGATAGCCGCACGTATGTCCATACCGGAAATGTGCAGCTATATGGGCGCAGACAGTCTGGGATTTCTGTCTGCTGAGAGCCTTAAGGAAATAGCAAAGGATTGTCATTTAGGCTTCTGCGACGCCTGTTTCACGGGTAATTATCCCATTGAAATAACTGACACATCAAGGGATGATAAATATTCAAAGAAGATAGAATCCTGAAAAACTATCCTGTAAGACGAAAGCGAAATCAGCGCTTTGCAGGAAATAGAAAAAATAACGGAGGAAAATTATGAAAAGCTACAGTGACAGCTACAAAGCAGCCGGCGTTGACGTAACAGCAGGCTACAGGTCTGTGGAGCTTATGAAAGCACACGTTGCAAGAACTATGACAAACGGTGTTCTTTCCGGAATAGGCGGCTTCGGCGGTCTGTTCGAGATAGACACTACAGGTATCAGCAAGCCCGTACTCGTTTCAGGAACGGATGGCGTCGGCACAAAGATAAAGCTTGCCTTTCTTCTTGACAAGCATGATACTGTGGGTATAGACTGTGTGGCTATGTGCGTAAACGATATCATATGCTGCGGAGCAAAGCCCCAATTTTTCCTTGATTATATTGCCATTGGCAAGAACTACCCTGAAAAGGTGGCAAAGATAGTTTCAGGCGTTGCAGAGGGCTGTGTACAGAGTGAATGCGCTCTTATCGGCGGAGAGACTGCTGAGCATCCGGGTCTTATGCCGGAGGATGAATACGACCTTGCAGGCTTTGCTGTAGGTGTCGTAGACAAGGATAAGATACTGAAGCCCGAGACCCAGAAGCCCGGAGACGTTCTTATAGGCATACGTTCAAGCGGTGTTCATTCCAATGGTTTCTCTCTTGTGCGCAAGGTATTTGATATCAGCGAAAAGACTGTTGGAAAATACTACGACGAGCTTTCTTCAACACTTGGTGAGTCTTTGCTTACTCCCACAAGGATATATGTCAAGGCTATTATGTCGCTTCTTAAAGAAGTGAATGTTAAATCTATTTCTCATATAACCGGCGGCGGTTTCTATGAGAATATACCGCGTTCACTTCCTGATGGCATATCAGCGCACATAAACCGCAGGGATGTACAGGTACTTCCTATATTTGACCTTATCGCAAAAGCCGGAAATGTGCCTGAGCGTGATATGTTCAACACATATAACATGGGTGTCGGAATGATAGTCGCAACAGCACCGGAGGATGCTGACAAAGCGATAGCATCTCTGAAAGCATCCGGAGAAGATGCGTATGTTCTCGGTGAGCTCATCTCAAGCGACGAGGGAGTAATAATAGAATAATAATCATAATCAAGTACTTTCCAATATTTCATAAACTGAAAACTCAGGACTTAAAACTTAAGAATGAATAATGGCGGTACGTTTTCGCCAAAGCGAAAACGGTCTTATTAAATACTATCAAAAATGAATATTTGCAGTTTTGTTTAATTGCAGATTCAATACGGATTTACAGGTGAAACAAATGAAAAATATCGTAGTTCTTGTATCAGGCGGAGGAACAAATCTTCAGGCACTGATAGATGCTCAGGAAAGCGGAATTATCAAAAACGGCAGGATAACCTGTGTCATTTCCTCAAAGCCCGGCGTATACGCTCTTGAAAGGGCAGAGAAGCATAACATCAGCACAAGGGTCATTGCAAGAAAGGAATATCCCGATGTGATAGAGTACAGCAAGGCTATACTTGAAGCACTGACAGAGGAAAAAGCCGATCTTGTAGTATATGCAGGCTTCATGACTATTCTTGACGAGCTTGTTGTAAAGGCAATGCCCAACAAGATGATGAATGTTCATCCTGCGCTCATACCCTCTTTCTGCGGAAAGGGCTATTATGGTCTGAGGGTACACGAAGAAGCCCTGAAAAAGGGTGTAAAGCTGACAGGTGCTACTGTACACTTTGTGACAGAAGTGTGTGACGGAGGTCCCATTATTCTACAGAAAGCTGTAGAGGTAATGGATGGTGACACACCCGAAACTCTCCAGCGCCGTGTAATGGAACAGGCTGAATGGCAGATACTTCCAAAGGCGGTGTCACTGTTCTGTGACGATAAGCTTGAGGTTTCCGGAAACACCGTCCGTATACTGAAATAATGCTGCCGGCTGACCGCTGTCGGCAGTTCAGAAAAGAATATAAGAGGTTCTCATAAGACATCCGGTTTAATGCCGGTGAAAGGCAGGTATATTATGACAGATCTTGCAAAAGAAATATCATCAACCACATATCCCGGAAGAGGTATAATCATCGGTAAAAGCGATGACGGCAAAAAAGCCGTTATTGGATACTTCATTATGGGCAGAAGTGAAAACAGCCGCAATCGTGTTTTCGTGAAGGAGGGCGAGGATCTTAAAACTCAGGCGTTTGACCCGTCAAAGCTTGTAGACCCTTCACTCATTATTTACGCTCCCGTTCGTACACTGGATAAGACAACAGTAGTAACAAACGGCGACCAGACCGATACTGTAAGAGACTATATTCTTGAAGGCAAAAGCTTTGAGGATGCGCTTCGCACAAGGACCTTTGAGCCTGATCCGCCAAACTTCACACCCCGTATTTCAGGAATAGCAGAGCTTAAAGACGGAGATTTTTCATACAAGCTTTCTATCCTCAAAAGCAACTGCGGCAGAGAAGCTTCTGCTCTCAGGTTCTTCTATGAATACGCACAGCCGGTTTCAGGCGAGGGACATTTTATCCATACATATAAGTGTGATGGCAATCCTATACCTTCATTTGAGGGTGAGCCTACCCTTGTCAGCATAGAGGGAGATATAGACCAGTTTACAAACACAGTATGGAACGCTCTCAATGAAGATAACAAGGTTTCGCTCTACACAAGATATATCGACCTTGCAACAGGCGATTTTGAAGACAGGATAATCAATAAGAATCAATAAGGAGAATAAGCAATATGAAAGAGATAGAACTTAAATATGGCTGTAACCCTAATCAGAAGCCTTCAAGGATATTTATGGAGGACGGAAGTGAGCTTCCTGTTACAGTTCTCAACGGCAAGCCGGGTTATATCAACTTCCTTGACGCCTTTAACAGCTGGCAGCTTGTTTCCGAGCTTAAAGCAGCTACAGGTCTGCCGGCAGCCGCTTCCTTCAAGCACGTAAGTCCTGCCGGTGCAGCAGTGGCAACAGAGCTTTCCGACACTCTTAAAAAGATCTATTTCGTAGATGATCTGGAGCTTTCACCGATAGCAAGCGCATACGCAAAGGCAAGAGGTGCAGACAGAATGTCGTCTTACGGTGACTGGGTGGCCCTCTCCGATACCTGTGATAAGCAGACAGCAATTCTTTTGCAGAGAGAAGTTTCCGACGGTATCATTGCTCCGGATTATACAGAAGAAGCACTTGAGATACTCAAAACCAAGCGCAGAGGTACATATAACATAGTAAAGATCGACCCGTCATATAAGCCTGCCGCAGCAGAGAAGAAGCAGGTATACGGCATCACCTTTGAGCAGGGAAGAAACGAGCTTAAAATAGATAATGATATGCTTAAAAACATCGTTACTGAAAATAAGGAGCTTACAGAAGAGACAAAGAGAGATCTTGTCATAGCGCTGATAACTCTTAAATATACACAGTCCAATTCCGTATGCTATGCAAAGGACGGACAGGCTATAGGCGTAGGCGCAGGTCAGCAGTCAAGAATACACTGCACAAGACTTGCAGGAAACAAGGCAGATATCTGGTATCTCCGTCAGTGTCCGAAGGTTCTTGCGCTGCCCTTCAGGGAGGATATCCGCCGTCCCGACCGTGACAACACTATCGATGTGTATATCTCTGATGACTATGAGGATGTACTTGCAGACGGTGTATGGGAGCAGTTCTTTACGGAGAAGCCTGAGCCGCTTACAAAGGAAGAGAAGAAAGCATGGCTTGCAACCTTCAGCGGAGTATCACTGGGTTCGGATGCGTTCTTCCCGTTTGGTGATAATATCGAACGTGCTAAGCGCAGCGGTGTTCAGTATATCGCACAGCCCGGAGGCTCTATCCGTGACGATAACGTTATTGATACCTGCAATAAGTACAATATGACAATGGCGTTTACGGGCATTCGCTTGTTCCACCACTGATACAAGGAGGAATTGCAAATGAGAATACTTGTTATCGGCAGCGGCGGACGTGAGCATACCATAATCCGCAAGCTTAAAGAGAGCCCAAAGGTTGACAGGATATATGCAGCACCCGGCAACGGGGGTATCTCAAAAGATGCAGAGTGTGTGAACATCAATGCTATGGATAAAGAGGGCATGGTAGCATTTGCTAAGGAAAATGCCGTTGATCTTGTATTTGTAGCACCTGACGATCCTCTTGCGGCAGGCATGGTAGATGCGCTTACTGCAAACGGCATACGTGCATTCGGTCCCCGTGCGGAAGCTGCTGTCATAGAGAGCAGCAAGGTTTTTTCAAAGAACCTTATGAAAAAATACAATATTCCCACAGCGGAATACGAAGTCTTTGACGATCCGAAAAAGGCTATAGCTTATATCGAAGAGAAGAACAAGTTTCCGGTAGTTATCAAAGCAGATGGTCTTGCGCTGGGTAAGGGCGTTATTATTGCCCAGACTCACAAAGATGCTCAGGACGCTGTCAAAGAGATCATGGAGGATAAGAAATTCGGAGAGTCCGGCAATAAAGTTGTAGTCGAGGAGTTTCTTACAGGTCCGGAGGTTTCGGTACTCGCATTTACTGATGGTATATCCCTTGAGCCTATGGTATCATCAAAGGATCATAAGCGTGCTTATGATAACGATCAGGGTCTTAACACAGGCGGTATGGGAACAATAAGTCCTAATCCGTACTACACCGAAGAGATTGCAGAGATTTGCCGGAAGACGATCTTTGAGCCGACAGTAGCTGCCATGAACAGCGAGAATCGTACCTTTAAAGGCTGTCTCTACTTTGGTCTTATGATAACGCCTGATGGTCCTAAGGTCATTGAGTACAATGCGCGTTTTGGCGATCCGGAGGCTCAGGTAGTTCTCCCGCGCCTTAAAACAGATCTTGTTGATATTATAGAAGCTGTAATTGACGAAAAGCTTTCACAGCTCAAAATAGAGTGGAGCGATGAAGCGACCGCCTGTGTAGTAATGGCTTCCGGCGGATATCCTCTTGCATACAAAAAGGGCCTTGAAATAACCGGCCTTGATGAGAACGGACAGATAGACGGAGCCGAAGTATTCCACGCCGGCACAAAGTTTGAAAACGGCAAGTTCTATACCAACGGCGGAAGAGTTCTGGGCATTACAGCAAGCGGCAGGACTCTTGATGAAGCTCTTGACAAAGCTTATGCGGCTGTAAAGAAGATATCCTTTGAGGGCGCACATTACCGCACAGATATAGGAAAGTAAACATAGCACAAAGTAATAATTCAGAATAACAGTATCCGGCAACCTCTGGAGGTCAGTCACTTTCGGGTTGCCGGTTTTTGTTTGCCTTGTTTTGCTTTTTTGAAAGCTGCAAAATAATAAGCATCTTTAAAAATTGATGAGCATTATTCTTTCAAACACAACATATATAAATATATAAGAACAATTCCGATATTTATATCCGTATATTGGTCTATGTAAATAAAATGTAAATATTACCGAAAAAATTTACAAAGGTACTTGATTTTTTCTGTAAAAGAGTATACAATAAATTTAGCACTCGAAGCAAGAGAGTGCTAATTCAATTCAAATCATATCATTGCTTAAAGGAGGCAATTTATTATGACTATCAAACCTTTACTGGACAGAGTAGTTGTAAAGACAGAGGAAGCAGAGGAAACGACAAAGAGCGGTATCATTCTGACATCAGCTTCTCAGGAGAAACCCCAGTATGCAACTATCGTTGCAGTAGGTCCCGGCGGTATGGTTGACGGCAACGAAGTCAAGATGTTCGTCAATGTCGGCGACAGAGTAATAACAAGCAGATACTCAGGTACAGATGTCAAAATAGACGGTGAGGAATATTCTATCGTTCGTCAGTCTGACATTCTTGCAATCGTAGAGTAATAAAAAGGAAAACGGAGGTATTTTATCATGGCAAAACAGATCGCATATGGCGAGGAAGCAAGAAAGGCTCTTATGAGCGGTATTGATCAGCTTGCAGACACAGTTAAGATCACACTTGGTCCTAAGGGAAGAAATGTTGTACTGGATAAAAAATTCGGCGCACCCCTTATCACAAATGACGGTGTTACAATTGCTAAAGAGATCGAGCTTGACGACGCTTTTGAAAACATGGGCGCACAGCTTGTAAAGGAAGTATCCATCAAGACAAATGATGTTGCAGGTGATGGTACTACAACAGCAACTCTTCTTGCACAGGCACTTATCCGTGAGGGTATGAAGAATGTTACAGCAGGTGCAAATCCCATGATCCTTAAAAAGGGTATCAGCAAGGCTGTAGATGTTTCTGTAGAGACTCTTAAGGCTAACTCAAAGCAGGTAGAAGGTACAAAGGATATTGCAAGAGTTGCAACTATCTCCGCAGCTGATGAGTTTATCGGCAAGCTCATCGCTGAAGCTATGGAAAAAGTAGGCAATGACGGTGTTATCACTGTTGAAGAGTCAAAGACTGCTGAGACATATTCAGAGGTAGTTGAAGGTATGATGTTCGACAGAGGTTACATCACACCTTATATGTGCACAGACACAGAGAAGATGGAAGCAGTTCTTGATGATCCTTATATCCTCATCACAGACAAGAAGATCACAAACATTCAGGATATACTGCCTCTTCTCGAGGAGATCGTAAGAACAGGTCAGAAGCTTGTTATTATCGCAGAGGACATCGAGGGTGACGCACTTACAAACATTATCCTCAACAGAATCAGAGGCACCTTCGTATGCGTTGGCGTTAAGGCTCCCGGCTTCGGCGACAGAAGAAAAGAGATGCTTCGTGATATAGCAGTACTTACAGGCGGTCAGGTCATCTCTTCAGAGATCGGTCTGGAGCTTAAGGAAACTACACTTGCACAGCTCGGCCGTGCGCGTCAGGTAAAGGTAGACAAGGAGAATACCATTATCGTTGACGGTAAGGGCGAGAATGAAGATATCAAGGGCAGAGTTGCACAGATCCGTTCTCAGATCGAGACATCTACATCAGACTTTGACAGAGAGAAGCTTCAGGAGCGTCTTGCAAAGCTTGCAGGTGGCGTAGCAGTTATCAAAGTAGGCGCAGCTACCGAGATTGAGATGAAGGAAAAGAAGCTCCGCATAGAGGACGCACTTGCAGCAACAAAGGCAGCTGTAGAAGAGGGCATAGTTGCCGGCGGCGGCACAGCACTTCTGAACACAATATCTGCTGTTGCAAAGCTTGTTGAGGAGCTTGACGGTGATGAAAAGACCGGCGCAAAGATCGTTCTCAAGGCACTTGAAGAGCCTGTTCGTCAGATTGCAGCAAACGCAGGACTTGAAGGTTCTGTAATTGTTGACAAGATCCTCAGTGCTGATAAGATCGGATACGGCTTCAACGCACTCACAGAGGAGTATGCAGACATGATGGAAAGCGGCATCGTAGATCCTACAAAGGTTACACGTTCTGCACTCCAGAATGCAGCATCCGTAGCATCAATGGTTCTCACAACAGAGTCCCTTGTTGCTGACATCAAAGAGCCTGCCGCAGCAGCTCCCGCTGTAGATCCTTCAATGGGCGGAATGTACTAACAGATTTACAGTCAATACAATTAAACAATTATAGTTCCGGCGCATTATCCTCTGTGATAGTGCGCCGGAACCCTATTATTAATGAATACTGAAGACTTAAAACTTAAAAATGAATAATAATGGTGCGTTTCACTAAAATGAAAACGAATTATAGTAAGTATAATTAAAAACGGCGGCTTCACGCTAAGTTGTAAAACATGATATTAATTCTTGTAATTGATAACAAAATATGTTATAATCAGACAAATACATCTTATCAGGAAGTGATGTGTATGGATGATATTATGTCCTTCTCACCTCTTTGGGGAGAATGGGAGATAAAAGGACTTATAGGTCAGGGCGCTTTCGGAGATGTTTACCGTGCGGAAAAACATGAATATGGAAATAACTACGTTTCCGCAGTAAAACATATTTCTATACCATGCAGAGGAATGTCTGCTGAATATCTGATCTCAGAGGGTGTCGTATATGATACTGATTCGTTTTCGCATTATTATGATCAGCTCAGAGATCAGATTATCAAGGAAATAAACTTCTGCTATGCCCTCAGGGGCAATACCAATATAATGTCGTATGAGGATCACTGTATTATCCCTAAAAAGGGTGGAATGGGCTATGATATTTTTATACGCATGGAATATCTTATTTCCCTGCCGAAGTTTATCAAAGAACATAAACTGAGTGAAAGCGATATTATCCAATTGGGCATAGAAATATGTACAGCTCTTGAAGTGCTCAACAGCCGGCATATGATTCACAGAGATATCAAGCCTGCAAATGTTTTTGTAAGTCCGATGGGAGTTTATAAGCTTGGAGATTTCGGAGAGTCAAAGGTCTTGTCCGGTGCTTCGGTGGGAATGACCGTCCGTGGAACCTATGCTTATATGTCGCCGGAGATTTCAAGAGGAATGTCCGCAAATATCACTGCGGATATTTACTCGCTTGGTATAATGCTGTACCGTTTCCTCAATGGCTATCGTCAGCCTTTTGTTCCGACAGATGCGGTGTCTGTTACCGCTCAGATGCAGGAAACTGCAAACATGAAGCGCTTCAAGGGAGAAAAGCTTCCTCTTCCGATAAATGTCAGCAACAAGGAACTTGTAAACATCGTCATGAAGGCGTGTGAATATGAACCTGAAAATCGCTGGCAGACGCCGGAGGAAATGAAGCTTGCACTTATGAGCCTGAAAAATAATAATACATCTCAGGCGATAGTCGAACCCGCCGAAGCTGTACCGGCGGAAGAGATCAGCGTTATAAACATTGATTCTCTGCTCAGGAGGGTGTTCCTGTTTTTAGAGGACGGCGAGTGGAAGAGTGCTGATGAGTATTGTGAAAAGATACTTGACATTGAACCCGAAAACGCACAGGCATATCTTGGAAAGCTGATGGCTGAGCTTCATGTTGCAAAGAGAGGTCAGCTCCAATTCCTTAAGGAAAGCTTTGAACACAAAAAGAATTATCAGAAGATCATGCGTTTCGGAGACGAACAGATAAAGTCTGAGATAAGCGGATATCTTGCGGCGGTGCTCGAAAAGAAGAAAAAGAGACGAGAATCGCAAATCAAATGGGATGATGAAAACAGAAAAACATCATTACCATCTCCGGAGCCTGAAAAAATATCCGAAGCTAAACCCGAATCAAAGCCCGGAACAAAACCAAAGCTTAAACCCGGTTATAAGCCTGTAATACCCGAAGAAATGTCTGAACCGCCGGAACCTGTGAAACCTGAAACAGTGAGTAATGACACTGCAAAACCGCAGGATGAAAAGCCGAAAAAGCTTCCTGAAACAAATTTCAAGAAGCTTGATGATCTTGAAGAAAGTCAACCTGTAAGTAAAACGAATGAAGCCGAGAAAACCGACAGAGAGATAAAATCATCTGTCTTTGCTTTTTTAAAAACCGGCAGAGAGGTAAAAAAATCTGTCTTTGTTTTTGTAATAACGGTTACAGTTGTGATAATAGGTATCATAGCGGCAATAGTTATCATTAACAATAACAAAAGCACTGTTAAACTCGATATCCCTTCATACGGTGCCGCCGTGTCCGCAGGATCTGAACATACGGTTCGCTTAAGGTCAGACGGTACAGTGATTGCCATTGGTAGAAATACAGAAGGTCAATGTAATGTGTCATCTTGGAGTAATATTGTGGCAGTATCGGCAGGATATGAGCATACAGTTGGTTTGAAGTCGGACGGCACAGTGGCAGCTGTTGGTTATGATGAGTACGGTCAATGTAATGTATCGAGTTGGACAGATATAGTTGCTGTATCGGCAGGAATGTATTTTACAGTAGGCTTGAAATCAGACGGAACCGTTGTAGCTGTTGGTAATGATGAGTACGGTCGATGTGATGTGTCATCTTGGAGTAATATTGTTGCAGTAGCCGCAGGAGGTTATCATACCGTTGGTTTGAAGTCAGACGGAACCGTTGTTGCAGTTGGTAACAATGGAAACGGTCAATGTGAAGTATCCGATTGGGAAGGTATAGTTGCTGTATCAGCAGGAGAAAGTCATACAGTTGGTTTAAAATCGGATGGTACTGTCGTTGCTGTTGGTTACAATGCCTATGATCAAATAGATGTATCAGATTGGGATAATATCAAAGCTATATCGGCAGGAAATTATCATACAGTTGGTTTAAAAAGGGATGGTACGGTTGTTGCTGTTGGTAAAAATGAGTACTCTCAATGCGAGGTATCCAGTTTGAAGGGTTATTGGAGCGGTGAAGATGTAGTTGCTGTATCAGCAGGACTGTATCATACAGTAGCCTTAAGGGAAGACGGCGTTTTTGCTGTGGGCAGAAATGATTACGGTCAATGTGATGTCTCCGACTGGAACCTTTTAGGAATCAGTTCAGTCTCTGCGGAAAGCAGTGACTCTTACGAAAGCAGTTACGCAAGCACAACAACAAGCACCTTAAACCTGAAACACGAGGATACAGATGTAGTTATTTCAGCAGGTGATAGTCACACAGTTGGTTTGAAATCAGACGGCACAGCGGTTGCAGTGGGTAAGTAGTTATTATGATTATGATTATGGTTTACGTGATACATCTGATTGGAAAGATATTATTGCTGTAGAAGCGGGATGGTATCATACAGTTGACTTAAAGTCAGACGGAACTGTAGTTGCTGTCGGCGATAATTCTAAAAAAGAACTTTGGGTATCTGATTGGAAGGACATTGTTGCTGTATCGGCAGGTTGGGATTATACAGTAGGTTTAAAGTCAGATGGAACAGTGGTTGCTGTTGGTAATAATAAGGACGGTCAATGTGACGTCTCTGACTGGAACCTTGCCGCATAATAATATTTATAAGTTTGAAGTTTTCGTTACATAAAAAATCCCCTGTGGTCGTATGGTCACAGGGGAATGCTTTTGTTATTCATTTTTTTACATCAGCGTGAATTGCCGCCGGAAGCTCTCTCATAGATAAGCTGTAAGCCTATGAGAAGAAGCTCATCGTTGAGTATTATCTTGTGCCGGCAGTAGGGGATGATGTGCTTTGACAGTCCTCCTGTTGCAATAACAGTCGGAGTACCCTCAATCTCTTCGCTCATTCTGTCTATCATTCCATCTATCATTGCCGCATTTCCGAATACAAGTCCGGAACGCATACAGTCAGCTGTATTTGTGCCTATAGCTTTTTTTGGCGGATATAAGCCGATACTCTGGAGCTGTGCGGCGTTTCTTGTAAGGGACTCCATAGACACCACTACGCCGGGAACTATAATGCCGCCTCTGTAGCAGGAATCCTTGTCCACAACGCAGATGGTGGTTGCCGTACCCATATCAATAACCATAAGCGGCTTAGGGTAAAGCGATATCGCCGCAACAGCACCTACAGCTATGTCACTTCCGAGCTGTGCAGGGTTGTCGATTTTTATGTTCAGTCCTGTTTTTATTCCCGGACCCACTATAAGAGGTGTGTGACCCGTAACTTTTTTGACTGCTATTTTCAATATGTTTGTCAGCTGCGGAACTACGGATGATATTATACCGCCCTCAAAATCCCTGCATGAAGCTCCGTTAAGCTCAATAAGAGTTTTCAGCTGTACAGCGTATTCATCCTCTGTTTTTTTCTTGTCTGTACTTATGCGGCAGATAAAAGCTGCTTTGTTGTTTTCTATGCCGCCCAGTACGATATTTGTATTGCCTGCGTCTACTGCAAGTATCATGTCTATTCTCCTTTTATGCGTTTGGTTTTGTTTACTTATGTCCGGTCTTATCCTCAACGATATGAAGATCCAGCTGATTGTAGGGTATCTCGATATTGTTGTCATCAAGTGCGTTTTTGATTTTTTCCTTCATTTCTTCCAGTACTGACCAGTAGTCGTCGGAGCTGCACCATATCCACACACTAAGCTCCACACTGCTGTCAGCAAAATTATCCACTGCAACACGGTTGTATTTATCCTGAATGACCCTTTCGTTGTTGTGGATAAGCTCCATAATTACATCACGAGCCTTAGAGATATCCTCTGTATACGCTATCGGGATGATAAGATCTATACGGCGTTCGTCCTTTACAAAGTAGTTCACAATATTGTTTGAGGTAAGTCTGGAGTTAGGAATAAGTATCTCCTTGTTGTCATATGTGCAAAGGGTGGTATACATCATATCTATTTTTACTACCTTGCCCTTCAGACCCTCAGTTTCCAGATAATCGCCTATCTTGAATTTTTTGTTAAGGATAATAAGGGTACCGCTTGCCACATTTGCAAGACTGTCCTTCAGCGCAAGACCTATTGTAATTGTTGCGGCGCTTATTGCGGCAATTATGGTTGTCATATCTATTCCCAGAGCCGAAAGCACACATACTACTACAAGTATCTTAAGTGTTGCGCTTATCACCGAATGAAGAAATGAAACTACGGTTTGCTCAGCCTTGCTTTTGTTAAGCGCTTTCATAATGAGCTTGCATATAACTTTTGTAAGCCACCAGCCTATCACAAAAATAAGTATTGCCCCGATGAGCTTTGGCAGAAAAGCTATGAACCAGTCATAGGCATCTCCAAGGAACTTCTGAAAAAACGTAAGGTTTTCTTCAATGTTCAATTGAATATCAGGTTCAGTAGTTCCGGACGATTGCTGTCCGCTAAGCAGCAAAAGCTCCATATATATCCCTCCTGTAGAAATTATATTACCAGAACATTATACCACAAGTTCAGGGAATAATAAATAATAATTTGTAAAATAGTATCGAAATAGTTTGCAAATCATTGTATTTTATTGTATCATAGTTAATAGATATCGTAAGGATAAGTACAGATGACATAGAATGGTTGGCAGTGAAAAAAAGCAGGTGTATGATCCTCGGTGTCAGTCATCTGAAATATAAATAACAGCAGCCTGATGTTTGGGAGTTGTGAAACATGGAAGATATTATTTTTGAAGAGATAAAAAACGATATGATTTTTTATGGAGTGTACAGCACTTCACAGGATATGTGGGACGGCAGTGATGTGCTTTGTTCTGCAAGGAAGAGATTTTTTGAAACAGACACAAAACAGAAAAAGCGCAGTACCATAAAAACCGACAGCGGACGCTATAACTACAGCTATAATCTGGAGAGTGGATCAATACTGAAATACAAAAGGATGAGAGCTTCACAAATCGTTGAACGCTCCGCAGAGATAAATGACGGCTACTATGTGGAGCTTGTGGGAGAGGATCATAAGCCCATAAAGCGGTCTTTTTATAATATGCTCCATGACTGGCTGAAAACGGAGTATTACTCACCTGTGGACAGAAGTGTAAGTATGCTCATCACTCCTGAGATCACCGGAAAAATACCTGCTGTTTCCTGTAAGACATCAGCAGGTACAAAGCTGTTGTTCCCATTCAATGCTTCTCTTGATAAAACGCTGACCCAGAAGCTGAATATAATTGCCGGTGAACCGCCCTTGTTCTGTGTAACAAGCTCAGGCAGCTTCTACTTCTGCACCGAAGAGGATATCGAAAAGCGCAGGCAGGCACTGAAAGAGCTTCTTTCCAAAGAGGAACAGCCGGATGAAGCTGTTGCGGAAACTGAGCCTGATGTTGATACCACCTCGCCATTTATTGTAGATACAAAGAACCTTGAACAGAAAAACAGTGAAGGCTTTGATTTAAAGAACAGCAGGGAAATACATATAGGTGACAGTAATAATACTTCGGAAACAGACCCTGATAATGTACTGAGCGGCAGAAATGAACAGTTCTTTGACGAGCTTGAAAAGACGGCAGGACGTACTTCCGGTAAAGATATTGAGGATAAAGAAGATAATGATAATAAGGAAGATTCTGATGCTGCTGCTTTACCCGAAAACGGAAAGAAAGATCTGAGCAGCAAAAAGAGGACAAGCAGGAAAAAGTCAGTCAGCAAAAAGTCAGACAGTGAAAAAGCTGATAATCAAGCCGTGGCAGAGCCTGAGCATAAGGAAATGATTGCTGAGGAAAAAGCTGCTCAAATCAGCGCAGATGCAGTTAACATTTCTGAAGCTCCGGAGCAAAAGTCAGAACCTGTTTCCGATACAGAAAAGGAAAAGGACAATGACAGCATTGTTAACGCTCCGGCAGAAGAAAGTGCAGACAGCGAGGAAGCTGCGGAGCCTGTAATTGAGTCCATATTCAACTATGAAAAGGGAGATATCCCGCCGAGACACGAAAGAACCTGCTCCTTTGCCGGTGAGTGTCCCTTTGAGACGATCGACAAGCAGATAATCGAATCCGGCGGCAGACAGTATTATTACTTCGGCGATATACAGGATGGCAAGAGAAACGGCAGGGGCCGCACTGTAATGAAAAACGGAGACACAGCGTATGAGGGCAATTTTATAGATGACAAACGCAGCGGCTTTGGCGTGTATTATTATAAGTCCGGAAAGCTTTGTTATGCAGGCGGCTGGAATGCAAACAAGCGTGAAGGCGGCGGTGCAGCATTCTCTCCGACAGACGGCAGCTTTGTTTGCGGCGAGTGGAAGGATGACAATTCCACAGGCATCACGGCAAGCTTTGACAGCAATGGAAAGCTTCTTTATGCAGGCAAAACAGAAAACGGAATTCGCACCGGTGCAGGCATTACCTACAACGAAAACGACAGTACTTTCTTTGTGGGAAAGTATAAGGACGGCAGATTTTTAGAAAGCGGTACACAGTTCAGCAGTGAAGGTGAATTGCTTTACACAGGCGGCTACAAGAACAATGTAAGGAGCGGACAGGGAACATCCTATTATTTAGACGGAAGTACCGAATACACAGGCTACTGGCACAATGACAGGTATGACGGAGAAGGAACCTTATTTCTGAAGGATGGCGGAAAAATATCCGGCAGCTTCCGTAATGGCAAGGCGCACGGAAAATGTACCCTTACGGACAGCGAGGGCAAGGTAATATACATCGGCAGCTTTGTTGATGATGATTACAACGGAACAGGACGGCTGTTTTCAGATGACGGCGGATATGCAGAGGGACGTTTTGTGGACGGTGAACCTACAGGAATATTCAATGAGTATAATGCTGATAAGATGCTTGTATATTGCGGTGAATGGACGGATATGCACAGAAACGGCAGAGGTATCGAGTATAAGAATGGTGAAAAGCTTTACGAGGGCGAGTTTGAAAATTCCGAATACAGCGGTGAAGGCAAGCTGTATGAAGATGGCAATACAGTTTATATTGGTTCGTTCAGTCACAGCAAGCGTGAAGGTTTCGGTGTAGAATATTCTGACAACGGGATACTCTATAAAGGAATGTGGCATGACAATAAATATCACGGCAGCGGAATACTCTATAAAAACGGCGAAGCTGCATTTGTAGGTATGTTTGAAAACGGTAATATGAACGGCAGAATAAACGAGATTTCCGATCATGCTGTAGTTGCAAGATCGCTGTACAGAGAAGGGGAAAGAAGCTACACCTGTAAGTATTCAAAAGACGGTTCACTTCAGTATTACGGCAATATGAGCGGTGATATACGCAATGGTATGGGATGCAGCTTTATAGCCTGCGCAGAAAAGCAGTTTGAGGGCATATTCAAAAATGACGAGCCTGACAAGCCCATGAAGGTCGTTTTGAAGGAGCTTTCCGATCTTCCTGTGTGTGAAGAGCTTGAAAATACCGAATACGAGCTTTATCGTATAGCACCGGAATACATAATAGAAAAGAGCATAAAAGCAGGAAACGCTTCAGGGATATATACAGGCAGGCTTAAAAACGGACTCCCCAACGGAAACGGTACCATACTGTTTTCCGATCATCGTTACACGGGATACTTCCTTGACGGCAAGCCGGAAGGTGAGGGTATTCTCTATCTGCACAGCGGCGAGGAGATCAAGGGTGTCTTTTCAGCAAGACCCTTTGTAGGCTGCAAAACAGCGGTATTGTCTGAGATAACATATTTCTACAGCTGAAGCGGTTTATAGTAAACTTCATTGTTTTCTATTTTGACTTATATCATTTTTTACTTAAATGCAATACTAAAAGTTCACAGATCAACTTCACATGACCGATAATTATACAGGAGGAAAAAATGAGAATACTTTTAATAGAGGATGAGATAGGACTTGCGGAGGCTGTAGGCGCGATACTCAGAAAGGAAGGCTATTCAGTTGATACTGCAAATGATGGAAACAGCGGTCTGGAGCTTGCTATGGCAGGAAGCTATGACTGTATTCTTCTTGATATAATGCTTCCGGGAATGAACGGACTTGATGTTCTGTCATATCTGAGGGTAAAGGAAAACGATACCCCTGTTATCCTTCTTACTGCCAGAACGGAAATAGAGGACAGGATCAACGGTCTTGACTGCGGTGCAGACGATTATCTGACAAAGCCCTTCGCTTCCGGTGAGCTTCTTGCGCGTATAAGAGCCAATACACGCCGCCGTACTATGGAACCAGATATCAACCCAAAATACGGGGATATCACTCTCGAACTTAAAAGGGGAGAGCTTATCTGCGGCGGAAACTCTGTTGTTCTGGGCAGAAAAGAATTTCTGATGATGGAAATGCTTATTTCCAGAGCAGGGCAGATCTGCACAAAGGAACAGTTTGTAAAAAAAATATGGGGAAACGGTGACGAAAGCGAATATAACAATGTGGAGGTCTATATTTCCTTTTTAAGAAAAAAATTGTCAATGCTTCATTCTGTGGTGCAGATTAAAACGAGACGGGGCATAGGCTATTGTCTGGATGGTGCCAAATGATCGCAAAGCTAAGAAGAAAGATAGTATTAGTAATAACCCTGATATCGGCTGTTGCAGTTGTGGCAGTTATGATGGCAGTAAACATAGTGTCGGATTACGGCAATCGATCGGTCATTGAGAGCCGGCTTAAACGTATTGCTCTGAATGATGGAATGCCCGATTTCAGATATGATGATTTTGATCCATATCATAATTCGGATTACGGCGGATATATGGACAGCTTTTCCATTCTTGTAGATGAAAACTTTGAACTGATAAGGATAATAATAAGCAGAGATGTTGACATTGACGAGGAAGAAATAATCTCATATGCCAACAAGGTCTTTTCCACCGGCGAAACTATGGGTGAGACAGACAACTATGCGTACTGTCAGAAAAGAACGATGTATGGATATATAATAGTGTTCA
The DNA here is from genome assembly GCA_946186665.1 of uncultured Clostridia bacterium. Lineage (GTDB taxonomy): Bacteria > Bacillota > Clostridia > Oscillospirales > Acutalibacteraceae > UBA1213. The sequence goes on from CAMHOE010000001.1 coordinate 49,804, forward strand.
TGGATATCAAGCCCTATCAGCAGGCAAGCCGTAATCTGATGCTAACGACACAGCTGATCGGAGCGGCGGCAGTACTGCTGTTTTTTGTTATCGCATTTTTTCTTGCTAAATGGCTTGTTCGTCCTGTCAAAGAGACCTTTGATAAGCAGAAGCTGTTTATATCAAATGCAAGCCATGAACTAAAAACTCCTCTTGCGGTGATCAGTGCCAATACAGATGTACTGGAAGCAGAGACAGAAGCAAACAAATGGACTGGCTATATTCGGTCGGAAACGAAGCGTATGAGTGAGCTTGTCAATGAATTGTTATGTCTTGCAAGACTTGATGACAAAAGCGGACATCAGCTTGTAATGTCAGATACAGATCTTACAAATCTTGTACTACAGACAGCTCTTCCCTTTGAAAGCACGGTATTTGAGATGGGAAAGAAGCTTGAAGTACAGGCTCAGCCGGATGTCAGAGTAATATGTGATCCCAGTTCCATAAAGCACGTTCTGACCATTCTTATCGACAATGCGATAAAATACTCGGACGAACATGGGCTGATATCTGTAAAGATGTATACTCAATCAAACCATAGAATTATCGAGGTATATAATACAGGGCAGGGCGTTCCCAAAGACAAGCTGAACAAAATTTTTGAGCGTTTTTACCGGCAGGATGAAGCGCGCAACAGCAAAAGCGGCGGTTACGGACTCGGACTTGCAATAGCAAAGTCCAGCATTGAAGCTCATAATGGTAAGCTCACTGCACAGAGTGAGCCGGGAAGCTGGATAAGATTTACTGTAGTTATCTGATATGTTCCCGAATTATATACTGTGTTCTTAAAAACATAAAAGGTCGTGTTAAAAATGAAAAGAGTAATTGTTGTTGGGTCAGGACCTGCCGGGATATCGGCGGCACTGTATCTTCAAAGAAGCGGAAAAATCGATGTTACTGTTATTTCCGGCGGTACCAGCGCGCTTTGCAGGGCGGAGAAAATCGAAAACTATTATGGATTTGCTCAGGCAATATCAGGCGAGGAGCTGTACAGAAACGGCATTGAGGGAGCAAAGAAGCTGGGAGTAAGGTTCATAGAGGAAGAGGTCGTTTCTCTTGGATTTGACGAAAGCTTCAAACCGATAGTAGGTACAGACAGGTCAGAATATCCTGCGGACGCTGTACTGCTCGCAACAGGCGCTGCGCGTAAAACCGCCAATATAAAGGGACTCAAAGAGCATGAGGGCAAGGGTGTGAGTTACTGTGCCGTTTGTGATGCTTTTTTCTACAGAGGTAAGGATGTTTGTGTGATCGGTAATGGAGAATATGCTCTTCACGAGGCTCAGACGCTTGCAAATACCTCAGGCAATGTAACAATACTCTCAGACGGAAAAAAACTGTCTGCGGCGCTTCCTGACAATATAAAGCATATTGACTCGAAGATACTGTCCATAGACGGAGAGAATGCAGTCAGCAGTGTAACATTTGAAAACGGAGAAACTCTTGACGTCAGCGGAGTTTTTGTTGCGCTTGGTGTTGCCGGCAGCGGCGATCTTGCAAGAAAAGTCGGCGCAGAGACAGAAAATGGACGCATTAAAGTTAATGAGAATATGGAGACGACCATTCCGGGACTCTATGCCGCAGGTGACTGTACAGGCGGTACACTGCAAGTGTACAAGGCAGTTTCTGATGGTGCGACAGCGGCATTCTCTATTATAAAATATCTGAAATGAAATAGATGGATTTTGTATTTCAGTCAGAGGGTATGGAAAATACAATGTGGAGGTCAATAGAAAATGACGCTTACAGATATATATGAACTTAAAAAGCAGGCACTTTCCTGTAAGGACAGTGCCGGACTTGCAAGGCTTCTTGACGATGTTGGAGAGGACAGCGATGCTGATACAGCAGAGAAAATGTTTGAACGTCTGAAACGAAGTGAAGATGGTTTTGCTTGGAGTGAAGGTAGTGCATCTCTTTGCGGCACTGTAATAAGCTGTCCGAACTGCAAAAATTCATCACCTGATAAGCTGCTGAGTAATTCAGCAGAGATTCTTGCAATAGGGGAAAATGTTCATCTTGGCTGTTGTGAGTGCGGCGAGATGTTTGTTTTCTGATAAACAAAAAAAGACCCGACATCAGAAAGTCATACTAAAACGACTTTTTGATGTCGGGTCAAAAATATTATTGCTGTCAGCTGACAAGTCCCTCAAGACACTCAAGGATCATATCTGTTGCGGTAGCCATATTGTTGTTTACTACAACTACCTCGTCTATACCGTTATCTTCGAGATACTGTTTGAAGTCCAACCCTGTGCTTTCAAAATATCTGAGGTCGATCATATGGACCTCACTGTAGGTATATGCCATAAAAGTACAGAATGCGTTGCCGTAAGACTCCTTTACAACAGCGATTTTCTTTCCGTTGCCGTCACTGTTTTTGCTTACCATAAGAGAACTGTCTCCGCCAAGGAACACAAGATAGTCCTCACAGCCCTCATTGATAACTGACGTTTCATAGGGACCGTTTCCCTCAGTGTCATACATCTCAGCTTCTACATCCTTATCCATTGAGAAATACTCAATGCTGTCCGTTGCTACATTTTCTTCAAGAACATAATCGTCTGCATAGTATGCCAGACTTCCTGTATAGTCATCAATTACGTTCTTTTCCATATCTGAGAGCAATATATAGTCAACGCCTGCTGCTTTACAGAAATCCTTGTATGCGTAGTATGCACCAAGACCTGTCCAGTGGTGATCTGTATTGAAGTAAAGGTATTCATCACGGTGATGCGCAAGTGTATCGTATGTGTTTACACCTGTAATATCTTCAGTATAAGAGTTTATTATTGTTTCGATATATTTGTTCTGATCCGGAAGTCCGTATTCGTCCATAACATTCTCCGGAAGGGTGACTCCGCAGTGTGTAGGAACAAGCACATTATAAACCTTTATATCATCACCGAGTCCGCTTTTAAAAGTGTTTACAGAATCTGCATAGGCAACTGCAAAATCCTCATATGCGTAGCATTTTTCGTAAAGTGAATTGTTATATACTATAAGTCCGCCGTTTTCAAAGCCCACATCGTCCTCTGATACGGCAGATATCTCCGGCAGCTCACCGTTTTCTTTTTCGTCGGTTTCATCAGCCTTGCTGACATTTTCAGAAGCTTCATCCTCAGCGGTACCGCTTTGAGAGTCATTGTTTTCTGTTTTGTCCGAGCTGTTGTCTGACTCAGAGTCAGAGACTATATCAGAAGCGGTCACATCAGATGCGGAAGACGTATCACCGGAGCTGTTGTTTCCGGAGCAAGCTGTAAGCGTACTTACTGAAAGAGCTGCAAGCAAAGTGACTGCTATGGGTTTTATAAAGCTTTTCTTCATTCTCTTTATACCTCCGTTTTTTTATCCCAAAAAAGTATAGCATAACCCAAAGTAATTTTCAATATGCACCTGTTCAAATATTTTGTTGATATTATATGATTTATCGGTAAATATCGCAAATACATAAAGGCTTATTACTATACTTGAATGGCAGCGATGTTTTTGAAGTATATTTTTTTGTGTTTTTATGGGAGATTTTTGTGTAAAAATTATTGAATATACTGTAAAAAAGTGTTATTATAAATAAATATAGAAAAGGCGGTGTTCTGATGAGAAAATGGATAAAATCCGAACTTGATAAGAATATGGTCAGGGAATTGTCAAAAAAATACAATTTACCTGTTTTTACCGCCATGCTTCTGTGTATAAGAGGTATAACCGAAAAAGAGCAGATAGAAGATTATCTGAACATGAGTATAAAGCTTTCGGATCCGTTTGATATAAAGGATATGGATAAAGCTGTGGAAAGAATAGTAGACGCCATCAGAAATGGTGAAAGGATATGTGTTTACGGAGATTATGACTGCGACGGAGTTACAGCGACTGCTATACTGTATTCCTACCTCAATTCCCTTTTCGCTGATGTTATTTATTATATTCCTGACAGAAATTCAGAGGGCTACGGAATGAATGTCAAAGCCATTGATGAATTGAAGAAAAAGGGAGTCAGCCTTATTATTACCGTTGATAACGGTATTTCGGCAATTGATGAGATATTCTATGCCGGCAAGCTTGGGATAGACGTAGTTGTTACAGATCACCATAAGCCTCAGGATATACTGCCCAATGCAGTTGCGGTAGTTGATCCTCACAGATCTGATGATGATTCGGGCTTTGAAGATTACTGCGGCGCCGGACTTGCCCTGAAGCTTGCGATTGCAATGGAGGGTGACAGCATTATAGTAATGGAGAATTATTCCGATCTTGCGGCTATTGGTACCATTGCAGACCTTGTGCCCCTTAAGGGCGAGAACAGAACGATCGTCAGAGCTGGACTTATGAATATAGAGAACGATACCAGATATGGTATCTCAATGCTTGTGGAAAAGGCGAAGATAGAAAATGTAAATGCAGGAAATATTGCATTTAAGATCGCACCAAGGATAAACGCAGCAGGACGTCTGGGGTCGCCCTATGACGCTTCAAAGCTGCTTCTGACAGAGGATGAGGATGTCGCTGAGGAGCTTGCAGATAAGCTCAGTGAGCTTAACTCAAAACGACAAGCCATTGAAAATAAAATATATGAAGACATATGCAGTATACTTCAAAATGATCCTGAACTGACATATGACAGAGTGATCGTTGTATCTTCGGAAAACTGGAATGCGGGTGTAATAGGGATCGTATCCTCAAAGATCACAGAAAAATTTGGCAAGCCCTCAATAATCATTTCTGAATCCGATGATATATGCAAAGGCTCCGGCAGAAGTGTATCGGGCTTCTCTTTGGTAGACGCTATTTTTGCCTGCTCTGATTATCTTGAAAAATTCGGCGGACATCCTATGGCGGCAGGATTGAGTATAAAAAAAGAAAAGATATATGATTTCCGCAAGGCGATAAACGATTATGCAGACAAGCTTGAAAATATGCCCATGCTTTCTGTAAAGCTTGACTGTAATCTTAATCCCGATACCATTGTTACAGATATGGTGCATCAGCTGCGGGATTTTGAACCCTTTGGCTATGGAAATCCAAAGCCTGTGTTCGGGCTCACTAATATGCATCTGGATAAGATAATACCTTTGTCAGGCGGCAAGCATATAAAGCTTGCTGTATCAAGAGGCAAGTCACACCTTAATCTGGTAAAATTTTCAACGACTCCCGATGAATTTCCCTATCCGGAAGGGTCAATGCTGGATTTTGCTGTAGGACTTGACATAAATATTTATCAGCAGAAAGAATATCTGTCCTTCAGCATCAAGGATATAAAGCTTTCTGATTTTGATGTGGAAAAGGCAATGCTGGAAATGCAGCTCTACGATCAGTACCGAAGGGGTATACTGAATAAGGGTATACTTGATAAGTACCCCACAAGAGAGGAATTTGCAGCTGTCTATCTGTATATAAAAAGAGATCCGCGTCCTGTGTATGCAGTGGATGTAATGCTTTCAGAGATACGTTTGAAGTCTCTGGGGGCTTTCAAGCTCCTTATCATTCTTGACATAATGAAGGAGCTGGAGCTTATCATATGCAGCAGGGACTGTGATATATTTACCATCAGGCTTCCGGAGGTATCAAAAAAAGTGGATCTGGGTACCTCAGAAGTATATACAAAACTAAAGGAGGATATTGAATATGTCGGAAACAACTCATAAATTTTATCAGGACTATCACGAGCTTGTTGAGCTTATGAAAAAGAGTGAACACGGCTATGACTTTGATCTGGTAGACAGGGCATATCGCTTTGCAGATGAAAAGCACGGTGATCAGCGCCGAGCGTCAGGAATACCGTATATTCTTCATCCTACTTCAGTTGCCTGTATACTTGCAGAGCTTGGTATGGACAGTGAATCACTTGCAGCTGCACTTCTTCATGATGTGGTGGAGGACACTCCTGTTACTCTCGATGAGATAATATCCCTTTTCGGCGAGGAAATAGCAGGGCTTATAGACGGTGTTACAAAGCTGGGAAAGATACCTTATTCTTCAAGAGAAGAGCAGCAGGCGGAAAACATCCGCAAGATGCTTATTGCTATGTCAAATGACATAAGGGTAATAATTATCAAGCTTGCAGACAGACTGCACAATATGCGGACGATAGAATGTATGAAGGAACAGCACCGCCGTGACAAGGCTCTTGAAGTAATGGAGGTGTATGCGCCTATAGCGCACAGGCTTGGTATCCGTGCCATAAAAGAGGAGCTGGAGGATCTCTCTATAAGATACCTTGACCCGATCGGCTATATGGAAATAGAAAGACAGCTTGAAAAGAGGAGCAAGGACAGGATAAACTTTGTTGCCGAAATAAAGCAGAGTCTTTATGAGCGTCTGAAAACAGAGGTCAACAATGTCTATATTTCAGGACGTGTCAAGAGTATACACGGAATTTATAAAAAGACCTTCATGAAGGGCAAGACGATGGATCAGATATATGACATCTTTGCTGTACGTGTCATTGTGGAGTCTGTGGCTGACTGCTATAATGTGCTCGGTATAGTGCATGATATGTACAAGCCTCTGCCAAACAGATTTAAGGATTATATATCTACCCCTAAGCCGAATATGTATCAGTCACTGCACACCACAGTTATCGGCAAAGAGGGCATACCCTTTGAGATTCAGATAAGAACATGGGAAATGCACTATACTGCTGAATATGGTATCGCTGCACACTGGAAATATAAAGAGGGTATCACGAAGAAAGACTCACTTGATGAACGCCTTGCATGGATACGCAAAATGCTTGAAAACCAGAGCGACAATGATTCTACTGATATCGTACGCACGATAAAGATGGATCTCGTGCCTGAAGAGGTATTTGTGTTTACTCCCAAGGGAGATGTCATCAACCTGCCTACCGGCGCTACTGTTATTGACGTTGCCTATGCGATACACAGCGGAGTAGGAAACCGGATGATAGGCGCGAAGGTAGACAAGCGTATAGTGCCCATAGATTATAAAGTTAAAACCGGCGAAATCGTAGAGATAATCACATCCAAGGAGGTCGGAGGTCCTAAGAGAGACTGGCTGAATATTGTCAAGACAAGCGAAGCGAGAAGCAAGATACGAACATGGTTCAAGCACGAGAAGCGTGATGAAAATATAGCAGAGGGTAAAGCCCAGCTTGAGACCGAGTTCAGAAGGCTGAGCATCCATGTTCCGGAAAAGGAGCTGGAGGAGTTCTTGTCTGATGTGTTCAAGCGTCAGAACTGCAATACCCTTGATGATTTTTATGCTTCCATAGGTTACGGCGGCATACAGCTGTGGAGGATATTGCCGAAGCTCAAGGAAGAATACATCAAGAAATACACCACTCCCGAGCCTGTACAGGTCGTTATTACAGAACCTGCTAAAAGAAAGGTCAGCGGAGGAGTTCATGTTGAGGGAATTGACGACTGTCTTGTGAAGTACTCACGCTGCTGCAATCCGCTTCCGGGAGATGATATCATCGGATTTATCACACGGGGCTATGGCGTGTCCATTCATAAGAGATCCTGTTCAAATGTACCCAAAGATATCAGTGAATGTGAAGAGCCGGAGCGCTGGGTAAATGCGGAATGGGCTGATCAGATCACTAATGAGACATTCCAGTCCACACTACAGATAATGGCAACAGACCGCACAGGACTTCTTGCGGATATTACAAATCAGCTGTCATCAATGCACCTGTTCATACACAATCTTAATTCACGTGAGACAAAAAATGGAATGGCAAATATTGAGGTATCCATTACCGTAAACAGTATCGGTCATCTTAAAATGGTGATAAGCCGGCTCAGCGGCATAAACGGAATAGTATCAATAGGAAGAAATTGAGGAAAAATATATGAAAGCAGTAATTCAAAGGGTATCCGAATGCAGTGTAACTGTAGACGGAAATGTTACCGGAAGTATCAAAGATGGCTTTCTGATACTTTTAGGAGTAGAGTCCGGAGATACCAGAGCCGAAGCCGAGAAGCTCAGCTCAAAGATCGCAGGACTAAGGGTCTTTACGGATGAAAACGATAAGATGAATTTGTCACTTGCTGACATCAACGGTTCTGTACTGGTAGTGTCAAACTTCACACTGTGTGCGAACTGCCGTAAGGGCAGACGCCCGAACTTCGAAGCGGCTGCGCGGCCTGATACAGCTGAGCCGCTGTATGAATATTTTTGTGAGTGCATGAAGAAAAACGGGATCCAAAAAGTGGAGAAGGGTGTTTTCGGAGCAGACATGAAGGTTTCCTTACTTAACGACGGACCTGTGACACTTATTATTGATACAGCTCAGCTGGCTGTATAGGACGTGCAAGTCTTTCAGTTTTACACAAAAACATTGCGTAAAGCTGAAAACTTTATTGTTTCGGATATCGTTTCAATGAACTTTGAACTTTAAAATTTAGCTGCGAAAACAGGCGATTTAACGCTGTTAAGGAATTTACCTCATAGCGTTAAGAGATGCAAAGTAATGACCGTGGGATAAAAAACGGCTTTTGACTTTGTTTTTGGGTTTTAATACTTTTTCAGGAAGGATAGTTTTTATGGTGAAGGTAGAGTGTTTTCCCCTTGGAGAGCTTCAGGCAAACTGTTATTTTGTGACGGAAGGGAATGATATGTCGCTTCTGATTGATCCCGGTGAGCCTTCGTCTGATGTGGAAAAAAGGGTCAGAGAATTCGGGGAGAAGAAGCTGCGCTATATCCTGCTGACTCACGGACATTTTGATCACATCGGCGGTGCTGCCCATTTCAAGAGACTATTTCCTGATGCACAGATAGTAATAAGTGAAAAGGACTCGGCTTTTACCAGAGAAAACAGACTGAACCTGTCGCTTTTCTTTATGGACAGCTTCGATACTTTCGATGCGGATATCACAGTAAACGACGGCGATAAGCTGGAATTTGGCAGAGAAACAATAAGTATCATGTCTACGCCCGGACATACCGCAGGCGGAGTGTGCTATCTTTTAGGAGACTGTATTTTTACAGGAGATACAGTGATGAGCGGAACTACCGGAAGAATGGACTTTCCTACAGGAAGCAGCAGGGATATGTTCCGTTCAGTTGCAAGGATCGCTTCAATCAAAGAAGATCTTAAAATGTACTGTGGTCACGGAGAGGCTACCACGCTTGGATACGAGCGTGAGCATAATATTTACATGAGGAAAGACCGTTATGACGATTTATATTGATCATCAATTCCATTATGAAACAGAAAACCTTGTCAGGCTTTTTTTTCCGAACGATAAGCTTACTGTCACAAAGGAGATGCCTCAGGAAAAGACTCTGCCCTTTATTTCGGCACTTCTCAGCCGGAAGGACGGAATTGCTGAGATCAATGTCACTGTAGAGACAGAAAGCCGTTTTTCAGAGGGCAGTAAATCCTTGAAGTCTGATAATGAAAAGGATATCGAACGTGCAATAGCCGTTTGTCTGTATGAGCAGCTTGTAAAGGTCACAGGCAGATATCAGCCCTGGGGAATACTTACAGGTGTGCGCCCTATAAAGCTGTTCAGACGTCTTGCAGAGAGCGGTGGAAGAGAATTTGCCGAAGCTTACTTCAAAAATGAACTGTTAGTCTCAGATGAAAAAACGAGGCTCGCTTCTGTCACCGAAGGGTATGAAAAAAAAATACTTGCACTGAGTGTACCGAAGTCTTTCAGTCTTTATGTTTCCATACCGTTCTGTCCTTCACGCTGTTCCTACTGCTCTTTTGTGTCTCAGTCTGTAGAGAGTGCCAAAAAGCTTATTGCACCGTACTTTGAGCTTTTGTGCCGTGAAATAGAATATACTGCAAAAATAACAGCAGAATGCGGACTCAGACTTGAAAGCGTCTATATCGGCGGCGGCACTCCGACAACGCTTGATGCTGTACAGCTCAGGGTACTTACAGATACAATAAGCTCATGCTTTGATATGAGTACCTGTCGGGAATTCACTGTTGAAGCCGGACGTCCTGACACAATAACAGAAGATAAACTCAGAGCCATTCTTGACGGCGGCGCCGACAGGATAAGCATAAATCCCCAGACACTGAACGATGCCGTGCTGAAGGTAATAGGCAGAAAGCATGATTCAGCGCAGACTCTTAATGCTTACGGTCTTGCAAGGGAGGCAGGCTTTAAACATATCAATATGGACCTTATAGCAGGGCTGCCCACAGAGACAGTCGAAAGCTTTGTTTCAACACTGGATGATATATGTTCACTTTCGCCTGAGAGCATTACCGTTCATACACTCGCAATGAAGCGATCCTCACATCTTACTATGCAGGGAAGAATGATAGATACAGACACCGAAGTGCCCGCTGCAAGGATGCTGCGTTACTGCGAAAAGAAGCTTACAAGTGAGAATTACCATCCATATTATCTTTACCGTCAGACAAGGATGGAGGGCAATCTTGAAAATGTGGGATGGTCAAAGGAAGGCTATGACGGGCTTTACAATGTGTTCGTAATGGACGAGACGCATACGATAATCGGTTGTGGGGCAGGTGCGGTGACAAAGCTCAAAAAGCCATGTTCCGAAGAGCTTGAACGCATATTTAACTATAAATATCCGTATGAATATATCAACGGCTTTGATGAAATGCTGAAACGAAAAGAGAGGGTGAGAGAATACTATGAGGAACTGGCTGAATACCTATCGGAGATATGCATGTGATATAAACCGTATTGATCTTGAAGCAAGGAACAATCCTGAGGATTTTGTTCTTACAGCAGAAAAGGTATTTCATAATGATATCCGACAGATCGCAGACAGAATAATGAATAACCCCGGCAAGCATCATATTATCTTTTTGTCAGGTCCCTCAAGCAGCGGCAAGACAACAAGCGGCAAGAAGCTTCTTGAAGAGTTTGAAAGAAAGGGCTGTCACACTATACTCGTTTCCATGGATGATTTCTATCTTGGAGCTGAGAACATAAAGCTTCTTCCAAATGGAAAACCTGATTTTGAGTCTGTAGAAGCTCTTGATATTCCTCTTATGTTAAGCTGTGTAAATAAGATCGCTAAAACCGGGGAGTGTGATATCCCCATATATGATTTCAAACAGAGCAGGCGCAGCGGACGCACAAGACATCTGAAGCTTGAAAATGACTCTGTAATAATAATCGAGGGTATACACGCCCTCAATCCTGTATTCGATGGTGCTGTACCGGGAGAATACCTCAGCAAGATATATGTCAGTGTTAAGCAGGGAATAAAGGATAACGAGAAATATATACTCACACCGAGAGAGGTCCGTCTTGTACGCAGGATAATGCGTGACAACAGCTTCCGCAAGACTGATCCGGAAAAAATGATCGGAATGTGGAATGAAGTGGTCGAGGGTGAGATGAAGTATATCCGCCCGTATCGTTATTCAAGCGATTTCACTATAAATACAATTCACATTTATGAGCCATGTGTTATGAAGGATAAGGTGATAAAGCTTCTTTCACAAATCGGAAGCGGCAGCCCTGCATTTGAAACAGCAGAGCATCTTATCCGTTCTCTTGAGCGCTTTGAGTCTATTGACAGCTCTATTGTGCCGAAGAACTCTCTTATCAGAGAATTTATTGGCGGAGGTTCGTACCAGTATTGATAAGGTTCCGTTGCTGAGCTTCCTCAGTGAAGCAGTCAGTTTATTCCGATATTATCAAATATTTGGCACTATACCGCATATAGATATCAAAATGTTTTAAATTATCCGCAAAAAACAAATAATAATCGTTATAAAAGCTATTGAAGTGTAAGATGAATGGTGATATAATATTTAAAATTGTGTAAGAACAGCCGCTTGATAACAGCGCAGGGCTGTGTTTTTAAGCGGCTTTTGAATGAGCCTACTATGACAGGAGGATGAAATCATGAGTATGATGGATGATGTTTTGCTTAATGCAAGATCGGTTGTGGATTCTGTTGGAAATAAAGCAGGTAAAGTCATAGACAGATCAAAACTCAGACTTGCAGCTTTGGATGTAAGATCCGAGCTTTCAAAAAAATACAGACTTCTTGGAAGAGTCTGCTATGAAGCAAACAAATCAGGAAAGAATTATGAAGCCGGAATAAAGAAGCTTCAGGGCGAGATAAATGAGCTTAATGAGCAGCTCAGCAAGATCAAGGAAATGCTCGTTCAGACAGGCGATAAAGTTAAGTGTCCGGATTGCGGCACATATAACGCAAAAGGCTCTGTTTTCTGCAATAGATGCGGAACAAAGCTACCTGTGACAAAAGCAGATAATGACGATGAGTTCACTATAGAAGAGCTTCTGGCTTATGCAGAAGAGGATCTTGATGAAGATATTTCTGATTTCTGATCCTCTGTCCGGAACCTGATGAGGTATCCTGATATTGCACCGTATAATTATTGTTATGCGGTGCAATATTCTTGATTGACACTTCATGCCCCCCGAAAAGGGCGGTCCGGTCCTGTTATTAATTAATATTTTCATATCATTATTTCTGTCTGATACTGTACTCTTGTTTTCAGAGAACGGTACAGATCGAAAGGAAGTGCTTTGGTGTCGGGTAAAACTAAAGAGAGAAGATCGCAGTCCTTCCTGAAGGGCGCAATGGTACTTGGCGGAAGTATGGTCGTTGTAAAGCTGATGGGTATGATCTATAAGATACTTCTTTCCAGTCAGTACGGCGGCGTGGGTACAGGTCTTTTCAATGCTGCATATGCGCTGTATAATCCGCTGTTCATGCTTTCAACAGCAGGCTTTCCGATAGCTATTTCAAGAATGGTGTCCGAAAGTGTCACAAAAAAACGTTTCAGGGATGTTAAGCAGATACATAGGATATCTGTTCCGATATTTGTTGTTGCGGGCTGTGTTTGTTTTCTTGCGATGATACTGGGCGGTTTTATTTATGTCAATGTAATAAATGCCGGCAATGCGATATTTGCACTGCTGTGTTTGTCGCCCACGATATTTTTCGGCTGTCTTATGTCCATCTACAGAGGATATTTTGAAGGCATGCGCAACATGGTGCCTACAGCCGTATCTGAGATAATAGAAGCTTCCTGCAAGCTGTTTTTAGGACTTGCAGCTTCATATATCGTCACTCAGTACTGCATGGGGCAGTACAACAGTACAGGTTATGTGCTCGGCATAAAATGTGCTACTCTGACCGAAGCTGAGTCAGCTACGATCCCAATTGCCATTGGTGCGGCTATAACGGGTATTTCTTTAGGCTCATTGTTCGGCTTTCTGTACCTGTTTATCAGATATAAAAGAGGCGGCGATGGTATAACAAAAGAGGAGCTTGTAAATTCTCCGCCTCCAAGACAGTCCGGTCAGACTCTGAGGATCATGATACGCACGGCTATTCCGATAGGTCTTGGATCCATTATCATGAGTATTGCCGATATGATAGACTCTACTCTTGTAAATATCCGCATAAACAATATAATGCAGTCCGACCCGAAAGCACTGCTGAATGTATACGGTTCTCTTATTCCTGATAATGTATATTATTCAAGTGAAACTCACACCTATCTTTACGGCTGCTATGGCATTGCGCTTACTCTTATGATGCTGATTACTGCTGTTACACAGGTTTTCGGAACTACGGCTCTTCCGTCAGTTACAGCTGCATGGACAAGCAAAAATAAGCTCCAGCTTAAAAAGAGTATGGAAACCGTTTTAAGAGTTACCGCTCTCGTTACAATACCCTCAGGCATAGGAATGTCTGTTTTGGCTGAGCCGCTCCTTTCGCTGATATACAGCGGCAGCTCTGTTTTTGAAGAGGTAGAGATAGGTTCGAGAGTCCTTACGGTTATGGGTATATCAGTAATTTTCATAGCTACAAGCACCCCTCTTTGCAGTATGCTTCAGGCTATAGGCAGGATGGATGTACCGCTGAAGCTTTTTGCCATTGGTATGGTTATAAAGATAGTTGTAAACTATATTCTTGTAGGTATTCCTGAAATAAATATTCAGGGCGCAAATATCGGTTCGATCGTATGCTATTGTTTTGTTGCTATTGTAGCTTTGTATGTGCTGTGCAGAGAAACAGGTATTGTCCCAGATTTTGTATCTATCTTTGTAAAGCCCTTGTTTGCTGCTGTAGTCTGCGGTGTTTCTGCATATTTCTCTGAAATAGTATTCGATTATTTCTTCCGACAGAGAATAGCTACCATACTTTCTGTGATGGTGGCAATAGTTGTATATGTATTTGCGCTGTTTTTATTCAAGGCGATAAAAAGGGAAGATATTTTGCAGATGCCAAAAGGAAATAAAATTATAAAAATACTTGAAAAACGTAAGCTTATAGGGTAAAATAGTATTGTTGCTTTTTTTGGGTATTGAAGGGGAGTTTTTAGTGGAGTTTGAGTTTAAAGAGCATTATGATGTAAACGACCTTGTTGAAATAGTAAAGAAGCTTCGTGCTCCCGATGGCTGTCCCTGGGATAAGGTGCAGACGCACGAAACTATCCGAAAGGATTTCATCGAGGAGGTTTATGAGGCAGTTGAAGCTATTGACGAAAAGGATACAGAGCATCTTCGCGAAGAGCTTGGAGACGTCCTTTTGCAGGTAGTGTTCCATACTGTACTTGAAACTGAACAGAACAATTTTACGCTGGATGATGTTGCAGATGACGTGTGTAAGAAAATGATACTTCGTCATCCTCATGTTTTCGGCAATACGACCGCTGATACCCCTGAAGAAGTGCTGAAAAACTGGGACCAGATAAAGATGCAGTCAAAGTCCCAGTCTGCTGCCAGTGAGGCGATGGAAAGCGTTTCAAAAACACTGCCGTCACTTATGAGGAGTCAGAAGCTTTGGAAAAAGGCTGAGCGGGGAGGTTATTCCCTTGAAAATGCTCAGGCTGTTATTGCGCTGACAGAACAAAGGCTTGACGCTTTGAAAACGTCAGTAAGCTCCGGCAATGCTGAGGACATTCACAGAAAAACAGGTGAGCTGCTTATGGCAGTGACGGGTCTGTCGGGATTTACTGGTACCGACTGCGAAAAATCGCTGTATGATGCCTGCGATGGTTTTATCGGGCAGTTTAAAAAGCTTGAAGAGCTTGCTGCCGAAAAGGGCGTTGATATACAGAAATCAGCTCCCGAAGAGGTAAGAGATCTTTGGGACGAAATTTCAAAATAAGATTAACGGAGGAAAAGAAAAATGAACAAGACAGAACTTATTGCCGCTGTTAAGGACAGGACTGAGCTTTCCAAGAAGGACGCTGAGAATGCTGTTTCAGCTATGATCGATATTATAATTGAGAAGGTAGCTGAAGGTGAGGAAATCCGTATCGTTGGCTTTGGCACATTCGAGCGTCATGAGAGAGGCGAAAGAATAGGCTGCAATCCTCAGACAAAAGAGAAGATAACTATTCCTGCTTCAAAGGTTCCTGCATTCAAGGCAGGCAAGGCATTCAAGGAAGCTGTTGATAAATAATATACAGGATAGCCTGTTTCGGAAGCCGAGATCATCGGCTTCTTTTTTCATAATGAAGGAGGTGTGTTATATGCGTCTGGATAAATATCTTAAAGTATCAAGGCTGATAAAAAGAAGGACTGTGGCAAATGAGGCTTGTGATGCCGGTCGTGTGCTTGTGAACGGAAAACCTGCAAGAGCATCCTACGAAGTAAAAGCAGGTGATGTTCTGGAGATAAGCATGGGTGCTCATCCGATAAAAGCCGAAGTCGTAAGCATAAATGAATATGCCAAAAAAGATGAAGCAGGATCGATGTATAAAATAATAACCTGATCACCATGAATAATGCAGCCGGCGCCTGAATAGAAATTAGTATAATAGCTTCAGAAGGTGTTGGTCATTATGTCGGCGGATGAAAGAAGTGCAGTCAGAAAAAGACACAGTATGATAGTTGAGGACAGAAAAAATCTGACTCTTACAGGAGTATGTGATGTATCGGGATTTGATGAACAGTGTGTTGTTCTGCAAACCGAGCTTGGTGAATTAACGGTAAAGGGAACAGGGCTGCATATCAATAATTTCAGCCATGAAAGCGGAGAGCTGAGTATGGACGGAGAAGTTGATTCTCTTGTTTATTCTGAAAACCGTAAAACCGAAGGCGGCTTTTTGTCAAGACTTTTTAAATAGGTGATATTTTGGAACTTACACTTGATCAGCAGACTCAGATATTTTTATGGTCCTTTGTGATAGGTGTGGTGCTTTTTGCGGTCTATATAATCATGGAAGTTCTGAGGATAGTTTTTCCTCCCGGAAATGTACGCGTTTTCATAGAAGATCTTTTATTTATGCTGTTTGCCGCTGTAGTTAACTTCTTATTTTCTCTTTCTCAGACTTATGGCGTAATAAGGGGATATTCACTTTTTGCGCAGACGGCAGCTTTTGCTTTGCTGTATTTTACGGTGGGACGTATAGTTAAGAGCTTTTCGCTTGTTATATATAAGCTTTTTCTCAGAGCTTATCATTTTTTATCAGATCCTGTTTATTGCCTTTTCAATAATATGTCAAAATATACTATCCATATATGTAAATTATTGCTAAAAAAAATTAGAATAATAAAAAAATAGCAAAAATCCCCTTGCAATACAAGCGGCGAATAGTGTATAATAATATCGTTGTATCGGATTTGTTGTCGAATGACGGATAGAGGTGATCATGCTGTGGCAAGGAGCAAAACTGAAAAGAATAAAGCCCAAAAGACCCGTAATACAAAACGAGGTTCTAACTGGGTGCTCTATATAGCTGTTGTAGCTTTTGTTCTTTATATCGCTGTTACTATAGTTGATCAGAATGTTAAGATCCGCTCTGCTCAGGATGAACTTGCAGAGCTTGATGACAAAATATCATTACAGAAGATTAAGATAGAAGAGCTTAAAACTGTTGCTGAAGCAGTGGAGAAAAATGATCTTGATTCTTATTCCGATTACATCGAAAGAATTGCCAGAGAAGAACTGGGCTATGTAAAAAGCGGTGAGGTTGTATATATTAACATTGCCGGCGACTGAGAGGAGAAAACGAGTTAAACTATGAGTCTTGAGGTAGGAATGATAGTAGAAGGTAAGGTTTCGGGTATTACAAAATTCGGCGCCTTTGTTGATCTTGAAAATGGAAAAACAGGAATGGTACATATTTCTGAGGTCGCTCCGACATATGTAAATGATATCAAGGAACATCTGAAAGAGGGACAGACTGTAAAGGTCAAGATATTGAATATCGGCGAGGATGGAAAAATAAGCCTTTCCATAAAAAAAGCTCTCCCGCAGGAACCGAAACAGCATCGCCAGAATCGCGGCTTCTCTTCCGGTAATAACCGTACACGCAAGGTAAGCAGTTATGAGTGGCAGGCGCCTAAGGCACCGGAGTCGTCAAGCTTTGAGGATATGCTCTCTAAGTTCAAGCAGACAAGTGACGAGAAAATATCAAACCTTAAACGTGCCAATGAATCAAGACGCGGATCGTCAAGAAGAGGTAATTCTCAGAAATAAAAACAAAATTTACGGAGCCGCATTGCGGCTCTTTTTTGTATTTAAAATAGATACGATTTATTCTTAATTATAAAGATCAGGAGAATACTATGATAATAATAAATGCGGAAATACATACGTCAGATGCTGAAAATACCGTTATCAAAAACGGATATATAACGATCGATGACAAAAAAATAACCGGAACAGGCTCTATGACAGAGCTTGATAAAATACCTGAGGATGCTGTGGATGCACGTTCAAAACCTGTTTATCCGGGGTTTATAGATGCTCATACACATCTTGGTATGTTCGGTGACTCCCTGACCTTTGAGGGAGATGACGGCAACGAGGACACTGATCCTGTAATGCCTCAGCTTCGTGCAATAGATGCAGTCAATGCTATGGATGGATATTTTGATGAAGCCCTTTCTGCCGGAATTACTACGGTCATTACCGGTCCCGGAAGCGCCGATCCGATAGCAGGTCAGCTTGCGGCTATAAAGACACATGGAAAGAGAATAGATAAAATGGTCATTAAGGCTCCTGCCGGAATAAAATTTGCTTTGGGAGAAAACCCGAAATCAACATACAATGATAAGGATCAGACTCCGGTAACAAGAATGGCAACTGCGGCTCTTATACGTGAAGCGCTTTCAAAGGCTCAGAAATACTATCGTGACAAATGCAATTTTGAAGCTGACAGTGAAAGCTATGATGAGCCTGAGCCAGATGTAAAGAATGAGTCCCTTTTGCCGCTTTTCCGCAAGGAAATACCTGCTCATTTTCATGTTCACAGGGCAGATGATATTTTTACAGCTGTGCGTATAGCGAAGGAATTCAATATTGATTATGTTCTTGTTCATGCGACAGACGGACATCTGGTATGTGATGAGCTTTTAGAAGAAAGCTTCTGTGGCGTGCTGTCAGGACCTATACTTACCGACAGGAGCAAGCCGGAGCTTAAAAATCAGAGTCCCCGCTCAGCGGGAATAATATCTTCCAGTGGTATCAGAACTGCCATAATCACAGACCATCCTGAAACACCGATTCAGTATCTTCTTTTATGTGCGGCTGTGGCGGTGCGTGAGGGTATGGACAGGGAAGAGGCTATACGGGCTGTTACCTGTAACCCTGCCGAAATTTGCGGTATTTCTCACAGGGTAGGCTCTATAGAAGCAGGTAAGGATGCAGATATCGTAATATATTCCGGAGATCCGCTGGATATATACAATAAGCCTCTTATGGTTATTTCTGACGGATGTATTGTGAAAGATTATTTTTGTGATATTGTATAAAATTGTCCTTTAAAATTTTTATATAAATTTGCTTGGAACTATTTGATTTTTTTGTTTATTGTGTTATAATAAGTTTAATCTCAGATGCAGTTATTATTTAACTGTAACATAAATGGGATCATCAAAACCTAAGGAGGTTCGGCTTATGAAATACAACATAGTAGGCAGAAAAGTAAACCTGAAGGACAACTTTAAAGAGCGTGTTTACAAGAAGCTCGGAAAGTTTGAGAAGATTTATTCCGAAGATGCAGAAGCAACCGTTACAGTAACGCTTGAAAAGAACCGACAGACCGTTGAGGTAACTATCCGTGACGGAGCAATGGTATACCGTGCTGAGAGTACGGCTCTTGAAATGAATGACGCACTGGATGCAGTTGTTGATATACTTGCAGGACAGATAAGAAAGAACAAGACAAAGCTCAGCAAGAAGATGAAAGCAGATTCACTCGCTCAGTATTTCGAGAGCGAGGCAGTGAATGACGAGGACGTTCTTGCAGAGGATGACTACTCTGTTGTACGTACAAAGACGATATCTGTAAAACCGCTGAGTGTGGAGGAGGCTATCCTTCAGATGAATCTTATCGGACACGAGTTCTTTATGTTCCGCAACAGCAGCACAAATGCTATCAATGTTGTTTATAAGCGTAAGGGCAACACTTATGGTTTGCTTGAATCTGAGGATTGATATATATTGCTTGTGAAGCCGTTTGGTCAATAGAACGGTTGTTCGTTATGCTTCACAGTGAGAGCATTTAGTTTAGTTAAAATTTAATAATAAGTGAGCCTGTCCGGTGACAATGTAATGTCAAAGGACAGGCTCAGTTTGTTGTTTCTATTCGTAAAAACTGCCCGATAAAACCAATTATCGGGCAGGCAGAATACATTTAGTTTTTTTCGAGCTTTTTGAGCTTTTCAATTTCCGAACGGTCAAGCTTTATCTGACCGTCCTTGATTATGGATACATCAGCCACTTTATAGGTATGCGGCGCAGCCTCCGGAGATTTATGAAGAGAAACTGTAAGCATACCGGTGATGAGATTTACATCTACCACATTGCCCTTGCCGTCAGGAGTGCTGACGATAGCGCCGATCTTCGGTGTTCTTTTCAGCAGGTCAGTGTATGCGTCCTGTTCATACTTCAGACAGCACATTAGTCTGCCGCAGGTACCTGAAATTTTAACAGGATTAAGGGACATACCCTGTTCCTTTGCCATTTTTATTGATACCGGCTGAAAATCGCCGAGAAATGTTTTACAGCAGAAGGGTCTGCCGCAGATACCCAGACCGCCGAGCATTTTGGCTTCATCCCTGACGCCGATCTGACGAAGCTCTATTCTTGTTCTGAAAACATACGCAAGGTCTTTTACAAGCTCACGGAAATCCACTCTGCCGTCAGCAGTAAAATAGAAAAGTATTTTGTTGTTGTCAAAGGTGTACTCAACGTTGATAAGCTTCATTTTGAGTTTGTGTTCCTGTATTTTTTTCAGACAAATATCAAACGCCTTTTTTTCCTTTTCTTTGTTTTCGGAAACTTTTTTCATGTCGTCATCTGTGGCAACACGAATAAGCTTTTTCAGCGGATAGTTTATGTCATCGTCAGCTATCTGCCTGTTAGCCATTGCGACCTCGCCGCACTCTACACCTCTGCTTGTTTCAACAATAACGTGTTCTCCCTTTTTGAGTTCGTGTCCGTCCGGGTCAAAGTAATAGACCTTTCCTACTTCGCGAAATCTTACTCCAATTACAAAAGCCATATTATCCTCCGTTTTAATAATTCCTCAGCACAGAGCACAGCCATGTGCCGTAAAAGTTCAAATTAACATTGACGTCAAGCACGCTTCTTGCATGACTGACAGTCTCTTGTATTTTCATAATGCGCCGCCTTGACATTTTCTTTGCAAGCTCCACAGCTGCTTCGGACACATTTTCTGCACCCACTGATGCCTTTACACATTCCGCAGACAGCTCAGACATACGGTCAAGCACCTGTATTGCAGAAGCTCTGTTCTGCACTGCACGGTTAGTCAGCGTCAACAATTTGTATTCTGTGGAAAGCGGTATTGCACGAAATATTTCCTGAGCAAGAAGCATTGCTTCTTCGCCTCCGCTTTCAAGCATTTCTAAGGCTGCTCCAATATTCCCTCCGCAGGCTCTGACAGAGCTTATTATCTCTTCGTCACTCTTATCAGGGACAAGCTTTCTGACTGTTTCCTGAGCCTCCAGAACATCTACAGGATAAAGTGAAAGCGTTCTTGACCTTGAACGCACAGTCTGCAAAAGTGATGCTGCTGAAATAGCTGTCATTATGAACATAACATTCTCAGGGGGTTCCTCCAGTATTTTAAGAAAGGCGTTCTGGGCAGCTGCAAGCATCTTTTCGCAGTTAAAAAGCATATACACCTTTGCACGTGCTTCATTGGGTTTGATATAGGCAGATGAACGTATGTTTCTGATTGCTTCCACATTCAGCCCGCCGCTGTTATTGCCGTCAGAAGTCATGATGTCAGGGTGAATGTTTTTTTCTGCTTTAAGACAGTGCGGACAAACGCCGCAGGGGCGGTTTTCCTCTGAGGAACAGACGCTGTACTGAGCAATTATCCTTGCAAGAGTTTTCTTACCTGTACCCTTTGCACCGTCAATGATAAGGGCATGGGGAAGGGTATTATTTTTCATGGCTTCGGAAAGCTCAGTTTTAACTTCGTCATTACCTGCAAATTCAGACAAGAGCATATTGTTTATCCTTTTTCATATAAAGTCTCATTCCGCACAGCATCCCTGCACGGCATTACAATGAATATTATAAACCATTTTGTTTCTTTTTACAAGTAAGCAGCATTCTTTTTTTGGTGCTGTCCTGTAATTCTCTGTAGCTTACTTTTCCCGACAGCAGGACAAGAGCGGCAAGATTTGGGATAGCCATAAGCCCGTTCAGTGTGTCTGAAATTTCCCATACGGCAGACAGCCCGATAACACAGCCTATATATGTCACAGCAGAATATATCAGCCGATACAAGAAAATATATTTGCCGCCCGTAAGATATTCAAGGCTCTTTTCTCCGTAGTATGACCATGATACAAGCGTACCAAATGCAAAGAGTATCATGGAAACAGAAATGAATAAACCTCCTGCATTTCCCATGACCGTTTCAAATGAATATGTGCTTAGCTCTATCCCGTCGAGTCCTGTTTTGTCGCTTCCTGTTGTAAGGATACAAAGTGCCATCAGCGTGCATAGTACAGTGGTATCCACAAACACCTGAAAAATTCCCCACATACCTTGACTGTACGGGTCGTCAGTGTCCGCAGCGGAATGTACAATAGGGGAGGTGCCCAGTCCTGCTTCATTTGAAAAAACACCTCTTGATATTCCGTATTTTATTGCCCTTGACATACCGTATCCCATAAAGCCGCCGGATACTGCATTTATATCAAAGGCATCCGTAATTATCCTGCAAAAGGCTGAGGGTATCTCACGGACGTTTACGGTCAGCACAATAACTACAGCAAAAAGATACACTGCTGTCATAATGGGTACGAGCTTTTCATTGATCTTTGATATCCTGCCGATACCGCCGAATATCATTATTCCCACAAGGACGGATAGTACAATACCGCTTAGCTGCACAGGTATACCGAAGCCGTTTTGCAGTGCTCCTGCAACGGTATTTCCCTGAGTCATATTGCCCATACCCAATGAAGCCGCAGTGCATAATACAGCGAAAACCACGGCAAGCCATTTACAGCCCTTTATCTGCTCGATGTAATACATAGGACCGCCGCAGTATCTGCCGTTTCGCTTTACTCTGTATTTTATTCCCAGAACATTTTCAGCGAATATCGTTGCCATACCAAAAAGAGCAGCAATCCACATCCAGAACACAGAACCGGCACCGCCCAAAGCTATAGCATTTGCAACACCTACTATATTTCCTGTTCCTACCGACCCTGCCAGTGCTGTGGACATAGCCTGAAAAGGCGAGATACCCTTATCTTTTTTCCCACTGACTGGCTTGAAGAGTGACATAGCCGTTTTGCTCCACCACAGCCTGAAATGTACGAGCTGGAAGAACCTGAGTTTTATTGTAAAAAAAACTCCCACACCGAGCAGCAGAATAAGCATATAAGGTCCCCAGATGATATTGTTTATTTTTTCGACTATTTCCATTCCATACCTCCGGACTGCTTTTTTGTGTACGGTATCGCTCAGAAGCTGATTGTAGCAATCCAATTAATTAAGCGCATCAGGTCAGTTTCTCGGGGGAAACCATTTTCTGGCGAAAAAATGGTTTCCCCCGAACCCCTTTCCTAAATTCGCTGACTTTGTCATGCGATTTTTGCAATTATTTATTTGGAATGCTATAAAAAGCTTGTAGTCTGACTTACAGTTAAAAGAAGCTGTACGTTTTTTATCTGAAAAAATATATGTAATATTGATTTGAAATAAAACTTAAACATCCCATAAGCGCACCGTAAGGGGCGTGTTGGGCGGAAAAGGGTTTTCTCTATGTATCTGTCCCTGTCAAATTGATTTCCGTGATGTACCGGCGCATAAAGTTGAAAAGGAAAAAAAAACATGATATAATGTTTGCATTATCGTAATGCGTAACACTCGTGTTGAGTGAGCTTGTGATAAAAGAATTGTGAATTGAGGTATTGTTCATGGGAAATGTAGACGCGTTTAACATAATAGCAATTGTGCTTCTTGCTGTTATTGTTGTTGGTATCATTGTGCTGTTTATAATGAAAAAGGTCAAGGTCTCAGAAAAGGTTATGTCGGCAGCTTCTTTGCTTGTAACATTGGTTGGACTTCTGTTTGCAGGTGTACTGGTGTATATCGTTACGATAAATATGATGATGAACCTTATGGAAACAAAGCAGTATACAACGTTTGAGTTTGAAAACGAGGATAAGTCTGCAAAGGTGACTATAAAGGAATACAGGTCTTACGAAAGTACAGGCTTTGAAATATATTCAGATGACAGTGATGAAATGATATCAGAGATACCTACGGATATGTATCTTCCCTTTTCCGCTGATGAAACTTTATTGGAATGGAACGGAAAAAGTGTTGTTATATATTATACTTTCAAGAATACTGATGATGCTTATGAGAGCAGATATATTACTGTAGATACTTCCAAAAAGACTGTATCGGAAAGTAAAAAGTCCGATATCAATCTATACGAGAAACGTCTTGAAGAGTCCGGCAAGTCAGCCTCAGATAATAACAGCTCAGAACAAGAATAATTACAGCGTATTATATTTAAGAAAAATACATAATATTATTATAGCATTTATATGCAATATGCTTTCCTTTTAATTAAATCCTTAGAAAATTAAATAAAACTTACTCTTTGACTTTGTTAAAAATACCGAGCAATTGACTAATTGTCTAATTAAAAGCAAAAAGTTGATGGTTTTATAGATATATTATGTCTTTTACAAAATCAGTAAAATATTGTACAATCAGTATGATAGGTGTATCTGTGTACAAAGGATACCCTAAATTAATGAATGGGAGAGTGGTTTCATTGAAAACAGAGTCATGGAAGCATAAGCGGCTTGCTTCAAAACTGACCTCTGCTGTATTGTCACTGGCATTGCTGGGTACAGGCTTTGTCGGTATGGGCGGCAATGTTCTGCCGACAACTACAGTAGAAGCGGCAACGACCACGGATTATGGCCTTGCTGACAGTTCACAGGAAGGTGTTATCCTTCACTGCTGGAACTGGTCGTACAACAATATCAAAAAGTATATGAAGGATATTGCAGCAGCGGGTTATACATCTGTACAGACGTCTCCGGTACAGCAGCCAAAGGACTACTACTGGGATGGCGTAGCTTACGGAAATGTGGGTATTCCTAACGGTACAGGCGGTGAGGATGGTAACTGGTGGAAGGCATATCAGCCTGTTACATTCTCAATTTGTGATAACGGACATACCTGGTACGGCACAAAAGAAGAATTTACTGCTATGTGTAAGGAAGCAGACAAATACGGAGTAAAAGTAATTGTCGACATAGTTGCTAACCATATGGGTAATATTCAGGGTTACAAAATCGGCGATCAGGAGACAGTAATGGGGGATATATCTCCGCAGGTCGGCGAATTCTGGAATCCGGATATGCTTACAGACCCAAGCTACTGGCATATCAGTACCTCATGGACTCACACCAGCGACGGACGTTTTGACGTTACACAGGGTAATATGGGTATGCCTGACCTTAACACAGGCGACAGCAAGGTACAGCAGATGGTTCTTGGTCTGCTGAATGAATGTATCGACTGCGGTGCAGACGGCTTCCGTTTTGACGCTGCAAAACATATCGAGACTCCTGCGGATGACTCCGCTTTTTCAAGTGAGTTCTGGAATGTTGTGCTTGACGGCGCAAGGGAACACTATAAGCAGGTAAACGGATATGACGGTGTGTATTTCTATGGTGAAACACTTAACCGTATTGATGATACCGCTGTTGAGAACTACTACCTCAGCAAGATGTCAATAACCGATAACTCCACAAGTGACAACCTCAGAAACAGTGTAGTAAACGGCAGCGTAAGCGCACTTGCAACCTCCGGCTACTGCGGCTATGCACACGGACAGGGCAATAAGGTAGTTCTGTGGGCTGAGTCTCACGATACATACATGGGCGGCGGTTCATCCTATGACGCTAACGACTCAGATATCAAAAAGACATGGGCAATAATTGCATCAAGGAAAAACTCTACAGGATTGTTCTTTGCACGTCCGTATTATTCAAAGGATATCCTTGCAGGTGACGTTTCAAAGGCAAGACAGTCTATCGCTACAATAATGGAAAATATTGACGAGCAGACACAGCTCGGCGATGTAGGTTCTCTTACATGGGCAGACCCGGCAGTTGTAGAAGCAAACCGTTTCCGTAATTTCTTTGTGGGACAGAGCGAAAAGCTTGGTTCAAGCGGTAATATTGCATATAACGTCAGAGGCAAGACAGGAATAGTTATAGTTGCAGAAGGACCTTGTTCTGTTTCTCTAAGCGTAGGTATGACTGATGGTACATACTACGACCAGGTAGGCGGCGAAGCATTTACCGTTTCCGGCGGTACAATAAAGGGTAAAATTACAAACGCAGACGGTATTGCCGTTGTGTATAATCCCACAGTTGATTATGGTGATGTAAACCCTGTGCAGCCAACTAAGATAAGCATTTCAGCTGCTACTGCTGATGGTTCAAGTGTATTTACAACAGATACAACAGATGTAACAATGACTGTAAATGGTGCTTCTACAGCGACCTACACAACATCAGAAGGACAGACAGGAACATTTACTTCAAGCAAGACAATAAACGTAGGTGCATATACAGCTACAGGTGATGCAGTCAGTGTTACCATAAAGGGAACCGCAAGCGACGGTATCACAAAGGAAAAGACATATAACTTTACTAAAAAAGTAATAAGCTCAGAATATCCGTCACTTTCAAGCGGCGGTGTTGTGTTTGATAATTCCAAGTATGGCTGGGCAAAGGTATACTGCTATGTTTATGATGAGTCAGGTTCTTCTGTAATTAATAATGGTGCGTGGCCCGGTGAGGCTATGACAGAGGAACAGAATGACTACTGGACCTATGAATTCCCAAGTAAATTTACCGGTGATGTAAGGGTAATATTCAGCAACGGTTCTGGTGTACAGTATCCTTCCGGAAGCGGTCTTACAATGTCATCAAGTGATAAAAGTCTTTTCTCCGGAACTACCGTTTCCGAGCTTCCGGAATCTGTAAAGACACTCAGTGTTTCACTTGACGCTTCTGCATCGAAGGTTGCTCCCAACCAGTCAGTTACACTTACAGCAACAGCTGCAAATGCAAACGGCAATGTAAAATATACATTCCTTGTAAATGACGGTACCACCCTTGTTTCCGGCAGCTCTTCAAACTCATGCACATGGACACCGACAGCAAAGGGAACTTATATAGTAGCTGTAAGAGCAGCTGATTCTTCTCTCAGCATTACAGCGACTACAACAATTACTGTAGGTGAATCGACCGGCGATGAGCTTTACAATAACTCCACAATCAGTTCTACAAGCATAAATGCCGGGGATAGTGTGACAGTAACAAATAAAGCATCCGGCGGTAAGAGCCCCTACACATACGCTGTATACTACAAGAAATCCACAGCATCAAGCTATACAACAGCACAGGACTTCAGTACAGCAGCGACAACAAAGCTTACACTTACAGATGCAGGTACTTATTCTGTTCTCTCAAAAGTAAAGGATAGTAATAATACTGTTACTCAGAAGGAATTTACCGTTGTAGTATCAAAGGTGAATGAGCTTACCAACAACTCAACAATAAGCTCTGAAGCTATCAGCGCAGGCGACAGTGTAACAGTAACACATAAGGCGTCCGGCGGTACAAGCCCCTACACATACGCTTTATACTACAAGAAATCCACAGCATCAAGCTACACAACAGCACAGTCCTTCAGCACAACAGCAACAACAAAGCTTACACTTGCAGATGCAGGTACATATACAGTAGTTGCAAAGGTAAAGGACAGCGCAGGTTCCACAAGCAGAAAGGAATTTACTGTTGTAGTATCAAAGGTAAATGAACTTACCAATAACTCAACAATAAGCTCTGAAGCTATCAATGCAGGCGACAGCGTAACTCTCACACTCAAAGCTTCAGGCGGTACAACACCCTACACATATGCCGTATATTATAAGAAGTCTACAGACTCAAGCTACACAACAGCACAGACATTCAGCACAACAGCAACAAAGAAGCTTACGTTTGCTGATGCAGGTACATACTATGTAGTAACAAAGGTAAAGGACAGCGCAGGAACTGTAGCGAGAAAAGAGTTTAAAGTTGTAGTATCAAAGGTGACAGCACTTACCAATAACTCAACAATAAGCTCTGAAGCTATCAATGCAGGCGGCAGTGTAACAGTAACACATAAGGCATCCGGCGGCACAAGCCCCTACACATATGCTGTATATTATAAGAAATCTACAGCATCAAGCTACACAACAGCGCAGACATTCAGTAAAACAGCAACAACAAAGCTTACTCTTACTGATGCAGGTACATATACAGTAGTTGTAAAGGTAAAGGACAGCACAGGTGCTTTGGCAAGAAAAGAGTTTAAGGTTGTAGTATCAAAGGTAACAGCACTTACCAACAACTCAACAATAAGCTCTGAGTCAATCAGTGCAGGCGGCAGCGTAACAGTAACACATAAGGCATCCGGCGGCACAAGCCCCTACACATATGCTGTATATTATAAGAAATCTACAGCATCAAGCTACACAACAGCGCAGACATTCAGTAAAACAGCAACAACAAAGCTTACTCTTACTGATGCAGGTACATATACAGTAGTTGTAAAGGTAAAGGACAGCACAGGTGCTTTGGCAAGAAAAGAGTTTAAGGTTGTAGTATCAAAGGTAACAGCACTTACCAACAACTCAACAATAAGCTCTGAAGCCATCAGTGCAGGCGGCAGTGTAACGGTAACACATAAGGCATCCGGCGGCACAAGCCCGTACACATATGCTGTATACTACAAGAAATCCACAGACTCAAGCTACACAACAGCACAGAAATTCAGCACAACAGCAACAACAAAGCTTACATTTGCAGATGCAGGTACATACTCAGTAGTTGCAAAGGTAAAGGACAGCGCAGGCGCTTTGAGCAGACAAGAGTTTACTGTTGAGGTATCAAGTGCGGTATTCACTAATACTTCAACTATTTCTTCAACTACTCTGGCTCTCGGCAAAAGCATAACAGTAAAGTGTTCTGCAACAGGCGGTACAAAACCGTATAACTATGCAGTGTACTATAAGAAAACATCTTCAAGTACATATACCATAGCTCAGGATTATAGTACAAATACATCTGTAACTATCAAGCCTCAGGCAGCTGCAACATATAATGTATTGGTAAATGTAAGGGATAACACCGGCGCGGTAAAGAGCAAAAGCTTTAAGCTTACTGTGACTGCATAAAGCTGGAAGTCTCTATTTGATTATCCAATAAAAAACAAAAAGAAACGACCTGTTCAGTTCAGGTCGTTTCTTTTTGTCTCTGTAATGTATATATGATGTAAAAAATGCTGCCGCAACAGGTTAATCCTTTACGACAGCATAAACAGCACATACACATGGTAATAGCGGAAATTTGGCGAAGATTTTGTACATAAAAAGCTAACGATATTTAAAACGTTATTTTTCGTAGTTGTGACTGTCCACAAGATCCTTGGAATACTCTGCGAGTTTGGTAAGCCCATCATTATTGAGCTTCTCAGTGTTTTCGCTGATCTTCTTTTTGAGCTCTAGATCCGTATATTCCATAGCGACTAATTCGCCGTTGATCTTGATAAACGGACTCAGTCCCAGAAGATAATCGATAGACACATCAAAATACTTAGCAAGCTTCATAAGTGTCTCGCCATTCGGAATACCGCCGTTCTTCCACTTGCTGATGATACCCGATGATAAACCGATCTCTTTGCCTACGGGATTAGGCCTTTTGCCTGTTCTCAAACATAAATTATAGAACCTTTCCCAAAACATAAAAAAACCCCCTTATAAACATTAAAAAATACTATACCATCACGAACAGAAATAAGGTATGATGATACTAACCCAAACACCACTATAAGTTTTATAGTACAAAATATTACCTTTTAATGTCAAATATATATTAACATATAGAACGAATAATTACAAGTAGTATTTTCATGGAAAAACGAATATTTTTACATTCTCTTTACATTTGCACTATAAAATGACAAAAAATAGTTAAATTATTGTAGGATATTGCCATAGGAAAATAATATATTTCTTAATAATTCTTTATTATGTCATTTTTGTATCATTTAATACATTAGGTAATAGTTTATTATATCTGTGCGGTAATTATTAAAGAAACATTAAAAATACTATAAATTGTATTGTGGATTTTTTTGGTATGATATATAATTGAATTGTATTTTTCATTAACAAAGCAGATGATCAAGGTGGTAAAAAATGATGAATTCATATCTGATAAGCTGTTCAGACGGACTCGGGATAAAAGAAAAAGATACGGTAAAAAAGTTAAAACACATGCTGTCAGAACACGGATGCAGTGCTTTGGAAAGTGACTGCATATATGCACTTGACGGCAGAGCAGGGGCAGGCAGTGCAAAGAAAAGGGCAGAGGTGCTGAACAGATGTTTTGCAGACAAAAGCATATCACACATATTTGATATATCTGGCGGTGATATATCAAACGAAATTCTTCCCTTTCTGGATTATGATATAATAGCATCCTCAAGCGCCGTATTCTGGGGATACAGTGACCTGACCTGTGTGATAAATTCGATATATACAAAAACAGGAAAAAAGTCACTATTATATCAAATAAAAAATATTCTCCATGACCATAATGGTTTGCAGGAAAAAGTTGGACAATATATAAGGGGAGAAGGAGAAGATCTGCTAAGAATTAAAGGACACTACATCAACGGAACAAATATGTCAGGGATAGTTATAGGCGGCAACATAAGATGTTTTTTAAAGCTTGCCGGAACAGAGTATTTTCCTGATACAAGGAACAAAATATTATTGATGGAATCATTAAGCGGAGGCAGTGCGAGAATGACTGCATTTCTTAATCAGTTGAAGCAAATCGGAGTATTCAATAATATCAATGGCATAATACTCGGGACCTTTACACAAATGGAAAAGGATAATGTATCGCCGACTATAGAAGAGCTTGTCCTTGATGTAACAGAAGGAAATCTGCCGATTTTTAAAACTCAGGATATCGGCCATTCACTTTCATCTAAGGCAATAATAATTGGCGGAGAATGGAAATGATCACTTCAATTTTAAACCATCCTTGAAGGCGTCTCCGACTCTTTGGCTGACTTTATAATATCCGTGTGTGTATGGATCAAAAGCTATAGCCTGAAGTGAGTCTATGTCAACCTTGCCGTCTTTCATTACAGCCTCTTCGACGGATGTTCTGACTACCTTGCCTATTACGCCAAGTCCTGTGTCATCGCTTTGATATTCGATAAATTCACATTCCATAGCAACAGGAAATTCATTTATGACCGGAGCATCAACAAGCTCTGATTTTGTATAGGTCAAGCCGCTCTTTGCAAACTTGTCCGGTTCTTTGTTTCCGCTGACTACACCAAAATAATCAGCCTCTGTAACGTGTCCTGCGTCTGCTATATGGATAACAAAGCCTTTTCTTGACTTGATATTCTGAACTGTCTTGTGTGTTTCTGTAAGGTTTAACGCTACTTCATCTCTTGAAAGCATGGTGCCCCATGCGGCATTCATTACATCTACACTTCCGTCCTCATTAAAGGTGGATATAAGAAGTACGGGCATAGGGAAAATGGCTTCAGTGGTTTTTATCTGTTTTTTCATTGAGATTACCTCCGGTTTAAATTGTATAGATATGATCGTAGACCATCTGTTTTTATTATAACTTATCAACTCAATAATAACAACTATTTTTTTAAATTTTATTATAATTTCACAAATAGGCTAATAAAAAAACTACGCCTTCATGCTTAACAGAAACTGAAGTTGCTGAGAGAAGGAAACTTTCTGATTGGAGAGACATCCGAAACAGCAGCAGAACCTAAGGACTGTGTCGGCGGAGGGGGGATGACGGTCTGACAAATTTGCGCCGGTGTTTTTGACTTTGATAATCAACAATGATATAATAAAAAAACTGATGGTAAACATATAAACAGTGAGGAGGAAAATACATAAAGTGAGTTACTCATTATTTAAGGAAGCGCCGCCAATTATCAGAGAATTTTTGAACTATACAGAAAATATTAAAGGAAGATCAGACCTCACTGTTGATGAATACTATCGTGATCTTCGCACCTTCTTTAGATTTATCATAAAAGACCGTGGACTTATAAGTGAAGATATAGATATAGATAAAATTGATATTTCGTGTGTGGACCTTGAAATGGTCAAATCAGTGACGTTTTCAGAAGTGGTACTTTTCTTGAATTATTGTAAAGATGAAAGAGGAAACAACGCTGCTACAAGATCAAGAAAAACATCCAGTCTCAGAGATTTCTTTGGTTACCTGACAGTCAAAACGCATAAGCTTTCGTATAATCCCACGGAAGAACTTGAAGCTCCTAAAAAAGGAAAAAGACTGCCTAAATACCTTACACTGGAAGACAGCTTAAGGCTTTTGGAAGCTGTGGACGGAGAATTCAAAGAAAGAGATTATTGTATTTTGGTTTTCTTCCTGAACTGTGGTCTGAGACGTTCTGAGCTTGTAGGAATAAACCTTTCCGATATCAACAGCGAAAATATGCTGACAGTCAGAGGAAAAGGAAACAAAGAGAGAACTCTGTATCTTAATCCGGCTTGCGTGGATGCTCTCAAGGAATACATGAAAGTCAGACCTGTCAATGGTATCAAAGATAAAAATGCTTTGTTCATAAGCAGAAAAAACTGCCGTATTACCGGCAAAGGCGTTTATCATATGGTCAATCATTACTTGGAAAAGATCGGACTTGGCAATCAAGGCTATTCACCTCATAAACTCAGACATACCGCTGCGACTCTGATGTATCAGAAGGGTGGTGTAGATATCAGGACCCTCCAGGCTATATTGGGACATTCAAATCTTGGAACAACTCAGATCTATACTCATCTTGCCGATGAACAGATCAAAAATGGACTGAATTCAAACCCTCTGGCAAAGGTGTAGTCAATGACCCGTTTTCAATTTTTCTTAAAACGTAAATTTTTTTTCGGGGACAGCTTGGTGGGGAAAACCCTTGCTAAAATCGCTGATTTTTTATGTTGTGAGTTCGAAATTAATTACAATAAGCTAAGGGTGTACAAATCAGACCCTTAGCTTTTTTGATTACTAACAAAGATCGTGTTATCAATAATATTTACTTTCTTTCTGATTTCATTTTGATGTGTTTGCATATTACTATTGTTCATAAAAAGTTTATAATATAACTGACTATAAGTCGTTGACTTGCGGTCAAGTTTATGCTATTCTTTAATCAATGATGATTGGGAGGTGTGATTTTGAACATCAGACAGGAAAGAGCACAGGAAACAAGAGCGAAAATTGTTGCAGCGGCAGAGAAGCTTATCTCAGAAAAAGGCTTTGATGCGGTGCAGATCATTGATATTACGAATGAAGCCGGTGTAGGAAAGGGATCCTTTTATACTTATTTCAAGCGTAAAGAAGATGTTGTAGCAGAGATAGCTCATACGAAATTTGAAGCCATTCATGAACTGTCTAAAGATCAGGATGGAGATGTCTGTGACAGAATAGCCTCATTTATTATAAATTCAATGGATTATATCACGGAGACCGGTATAAGAATTGCACAGCAATGGGTAAGGGGAATAGTTGATCCTGACAATAAGGATGGTGCTCAGAAGCTGTTGTATGACCGCCGGATCGTCCGCAGTCTTCTTGAAAGGGCAATTGTTGATGGTGAACTGACTGCTCAGACTCCGGTAGAACAGCTTACCTATTGGATCGTATCTGAATACTATGGAATTGTATTTTGTTGGGCATTGACTGACGGAGAAAACGACCCTTCAACAGCAATAAGAGATTATTGTCAGGGTATGCTTCGGGAATATATGATGCGTTTCATGATATGATAAAAAACGATCACTCAGTTAAACAGGTCATAATTCATGTAAAGCATGAATCAAATAAATTAATCAGGGAGGACATCATTATGGAATTCGTAACACTTAACACAGGAGCAAAAATGCCGCTGGAGGGTTTTGGTGTATTTCAGATACCCGACCCGTCACAGTGTGAGGAGGTAGTTTACAACGCTATCAGGACCGGCTACCGACTGCTTGATACTGCCGCTGCTTATTTCAATGAAGAAGCAGTCGGAAAGGCTGTTGCCCGTGCCATTGCAGACGGAATAACCAGCCGTGAAGAAATGTTTATCACGACCAAGGTCTGGGTCAGCGATATGGGCAGTGAAGAAGCAGCGTATCAGGCTGTAAAGACATCACTTGCAAAGCTTGATATGGAGTATGCAGACCTTATACTGCTGCACCAGCCTATGAACGATTATTTTGCAGCATACAGAGGCATTACAAAAGCATATAAAGAGGGCTTGACAAAGGCTATAGGTGTTGCAAATTTCTATCCTGCAATTCTTGCGAATTTCTGCGAAACAGTTGAGGTTATCCCTGCTGTTAATCAGATAGAGCTTCACCCCTTCTTTGTACAGCAGTCTGCTATCGAAAACATGAAGTCATACGGTGTTGTTCCGCAGGCATGGGGTCCGCTTGCAGAGGGCAAACACGGCATCTTTACCGATCCGGAAATAAAGGCTATCGGCGATAAATACGGAAAGTCCAATGCACAGGTAGTTCTCCGCTGGAATGCGCAGCGCGGTGTTTCTATCATACCGAAATCCGTAAAAGTCGAGAGAATGGAGCAGAACATTGATATATGGGACTTCAGCCTTACAGACGAGGAAATGGCAGCAGTAGCAGCAAAAGACATAGGACACAGTGAGATCGTAAACCATGACGATCCTATGTTTGTGAAATTTGTATTAGGAATGAAAGAATAAAAGAGGGCAGGAAACAATATGAAATATGCAAAACTGGGCAATACGGATATTGAGGTATCAAAGATATGTGTCGGAGGAATGTCCTTCGGTGAAGCGTCGGAAAAGTTCCACCAGTGGACATTGAGTCAGTCTGATACACAGGCAATGATCGCACATGCCTATGAATTCGGTGTTAATTTCATAGATACGGCAAACTGCTACAGTTTCGGTACAAGTGAGGAATATATAGGTCAGGCAATAAAAAATCTCGGTATTCCGAGAGATAAGATAGTGCTTGCATCAAAAGTCTATTTCAATGACGGCAAGCTTGGCAAGGAAGCGATCGTTCGTGAAATAGACGGTACTCTTAAACGCCTTCAGACTGATTATCTTGATTTGTATCAGATACATCGTTTTGATTATGATACGCCTGTTGAAGAAACCATGAAAGCTCTTCATGATCTTGTAAAAACCGGAAAGGTCCGTGCGATAGGCGCATCGGCAATGTACGGATATCAGTTTCACAATATGCAGATATGTGCCGAAAAAAACGGCTGGACAAAGTTTTCGACTATGCAAAACCACTACAACCTTCTTTACCGTGAGGATGAAAGGGAGCTGATCCCCATATGCCGCCAATACAATGTTTCTCTTATACCATACAGTTCGCTGGCAGGAGGACATCTGACTCATAAGGGCTGGCTGTCCGGCAGCAAGAGAAGTGATACAGATAAGGTACTGCATGACAAGTATGACGGAGAAATGGACAATAATTTGCAGATAGTAGAGCGTGTCGGTCAGCTTGCGGAAAAATATAATGTCACCATGACCGAGATTGCCCTTGCTTGGCATTTTGCAAAAGGGGTCACAGCGCCTATAGTTGGTGCAACAAAGGTGTCGCATTTTGATGATGCTGTCAGGGCTGTTGATATGGTGCTTGCTCCGGAGGATGTAAGCTTTCTGGAAGAGGTTTATCAGCCGCACAGGGTCGTGGGTGCCTTACCAGTGAAATGATGTGGAGGTAATTATGAATAATTTTACTTATCAATATCCCGTAAAGGTCTGCTTTGGTGATGGCATAGCAAAAACCGCTATTGCTTCAGAGCTTGTAAAATACGGCAGGAATGTACTGCTTGCCTACGGCGGAGGTTCAGTCAAAAGGGTAGGCATCTACGATGAGGTTATGTCAGTTCTCAAAGCTTCAGGAAAGAATGTAACTGAGTTTTCGGGTATCATGTCCAATCCCACCTACGAAAAGGTTCAGGAGGGTGCAGCCCTTGCAAAGGAAAATGAAATAGACTTTATTCTTGCAGTGGGCGGCGGTTCGGTCATTGACTGCTGCAAGATCGTTTCTGCACAGGCAAAGCTTAGTGAAGATATATGGGATCTTGAATATGGAAAAGGCGGACAGCCGAAAGAGTTCATTCCTATGGGTGCCGTTGTGACCGCCTTCGGTACAGGTGCGGAAATGAATAACGGTGCTGTCATTACCAACGAGGAAAAAAAGCAGAAATCTCCGCTTTGGGGTGCGTTCTATGATTTTGCGGTACTTGATGTTGGTTACACCATGACTATGCCTATGAAGCAGGTTATTTCGGGGGCTTTTGATACTCTCAGTCATTGTATGGAAACCTATCTCGGCTCACCGAGAGAAACAAACCTCAGTGACGAAATCAATGAAGCTGTCATGCGTAATGTCATTAAAAACATGAGAGCTTCTCTGCAAAAGCCAGATGACCGCCTTGCACGTTCAGAACTTGTCTGGGCGGCAGCAATGGCGGAGAACGGTATTCTCAAGCTTGGAAAGGTAACAGATTTCCAGTGCCATATGTTGGAGCATCAGCTTGGCGCATATACTGACTGTAATCATGGACAGGGACTTGCTGTACTGCATCCTGTTTTGTACCGTCATATGATGCCTGATGCAAACAAGCAGTTTGCAAGGCTTGCCGTAGAGGTCTGGGGCATTGATCCATCAGGAAAGACGGAAGAGGAGCTTGCAAATGCGTTTATAAACGCACTTTCAGCTTTTATAAAAGAAGCAGGACTTCCCACAACACTTACAGAAATGGGAATAGCCGACACTGATCTTGAAGCTATTGCAAAATCGACGATCCGTACAGGCGGTTGTGCTAAAAAGCTTACAGATGATGAGCTGCTCAGCATATTGAAGGAGTGTATATGATGAAAGGGAAAAGAATATCAGCTGTGATAATGTCATTGTTATTGGCAATGTCTATGACAGCTTGTGGAGGTAACGATTCGCAGACAAGTACAGATAGTACAACAAGTCAGGCTGATTCAACTGTATCACAGGACAGTCAGAAGACCGAAAGCACCGCACAAAGCTCTGATGACCAACCTAAAACATTGGTATTGTATTTCAGCGCTGCAAACCTTAAGGACACTGATGCGGTTTCTTCTGCAACACCTGTTCAGAACGGTCTTGCATCTACACAGAAGCTTGCTATCCTGATACACGATGAGGTCGGCGGTGATCTGGTGAAGATCGTTCCGACAAACGATTATCCTCTTAGCTATGATGAAACGGCGGAAGTAGCCAAAAATGAAGCAGATAATAATGAGCGTCCAATGTTTGAACCGCTGGGCGTAAAAATAGAGGAATATGATACTATATACATTGGTTATCCTATGTGGTGGTACACCGTTCCCATGATAATCAATACATTTTTCGATACTTACGATTTCAGCGGAAAAACCATCATTCCTTTCAATACACACGCAGGCAGTGGAGATGGCGGCACCTATGATACTATCCGAGAACTGGAACCGGATGCAACTGTCAGGAACGGTCTTGCTGTCAGCGGAGAAAATGTCTTTGACGAAAGCACAAAGCAATATGTTAAGGATTGGGTAGCTGGGCTTGAATAAAAAAACGCACCGTATATGATAACTGTCATTATACGGATGAAACATCATTTACCATTTTTAGAAAGTAATTGATTTGCCAAAGCAAGATAAAACCTCATGCGCTGTTCTGCATGAGGTTTTATTAATCTTACATTATATGTTCCAGCTATTATTTTTTGTTGCTATGCTGTTTTTCAAAGTATATAATATAAACAGCGGCATAAAAGGATGGTGAGCGATATGTCTGAAAAAAAAGAAAAATCCGACTACATAGAAGCGAGGATCATAGGCGGAGAATACCGATACACTTGTAAGGACATTCTTATTGGCTATTGCCACTTTCCGGAACATAAAGGACATATTACAAAAAATGTTCTCAAGAAAAAAGAGTGTGTAAAGAAAGAGTGCTTTTACTTTCAGAAATTTGAAGACAATCCTTATTGGGAAGCAGTCGCACAACGTGAGGCTTCCCAAAAAAATAAAAGAGATGCTCAGAAACAAAAAAAGAAGAAGGATGAAGAAAAACAGGAGAAACTCGTTAAACAGGTTCAGCGTATGGCTGATGGTCTGGGATATAGTATCAAAGTGTATCGGGTCAAAAAGCTGACTGTAGAGAATGAATATGCGATCTATTATACATCAGACAAAGGTTATAACGATTACTACGATTATTTCGAACTGGCGATAAAGTTCGGAAGAATAGTGAAATGCAAAGTAAGGCTCAAGCATATCAAGGATATTGACGGGAACTATGCAGTAATGAAAAACACTCAATAAAAGGTGATGATACTATGAAAATACTTGTAATGACGTTCAGACTTCATGCTCCATGGGTGAATAGTCTGAAGGAGAAAAGAATGATAGTCAAAAGTCTTGTGGCGAAGCTTCAGAACAGATTTCATGTTTCTGCGGCGGAGATCGATGAACAGGATACACACCATATCATTGTTATAGGGGTTGCGTCTATCGTACCGCATAATGCAATGGCAGACAGTATCATGGACGAGATATCCGCATTTGTGGAAAATAACACAGAAGCGGAAATACTTGATGAAATGCGGGAAATAAGATAAGCTGCAAAGGCTTGGGATAGTGTGCACAGACGGCATAAAAATGTTCCGTCTGTGCAAATTTCTTTTTTTACAGCAGGATAAATTCCACATAGATTCCAAATAGTTTCCTTATTAGTTCCAAAAAGGCGGATTATAATATAGACATCCTAAAGGAAAACACAAAGGATAAAGACAAAGTGACAAAATGAATGGAGGTTTTTACTATGTTGAAAAGGACAATGGCTATAATAATATCGGCAATGCTTATATGCTCTTTAGCGGCTTGCTCAGGCAATGCAAATGAAGAAGCGAAGGATCTGGTATCCGGAGGCAGTGCTTCTGTAGAAACAGCAGCAGATGACAATACCGCAAGCGAAGATGAACTCAACGCATCATCTTCTGACGACAGTTCTTCACAGAATGAAAGCTCACAGACAAGTACAACAGACGAAAGCTCCACAGTATCAGATAAATCGGGAAAGAGTTCGGCAAAAGGTTCAAAGGCAGACACTTCAACAGAAAGTGAAGCTTCATATGAAAGCACAACAGACAACATTAATGAAGATAGCGCTGCAACAGACAGCGGAACACAGGACGAGGTCGTAACAGAAATCATAACGACAACAAATGAAGCCGCAGAAGATACTGATACGATTGACAGCACCACAGCATCAGCTTCTGAAGAAGTTGAAACGGTAACAGCTTCATACACATCAAACAGCAGCGGAGTTATCGATACAAGCAACCTTTTCTCAAATCGTGACCTGAAACAGACAGCAGATACTTCTTCTGCACAGACAATAACTGTATCTGACGGACAGACGATCAGCATTACAGAGGAAGGCGTATATGTTATAACGGGCAGTGCTTCCGAATGTACGATAAGAGTAGAAGCAAGCAAGGAAGCGAAGGTACAGCTTGTACTGGACGGAGTAAGCATAACCAACAGCAGCACTCCTGCAATATATGTTGTATCAGCGGATAAATGCTTTGTTACCACTACAAGCACAGAAAACACCCTCAGTGTGACAGGAGCATTTGCAGCAGACGGCAGCACAAATACAGATGCAGTAATATTCTCAAAGGATGACCTTGTTCTTAACGGCACAGGTGTGCTGAATATAGTTTCATCTCAGGGCAACGGCATATCCGGCAAGGATGATATCAAAATCACCGGCGGAACCTACAACATTACCTCAGCTCTTGACGGTATAGAAGCAAATGATTCTATAGCTGTCTGTGATGGAAACCTTACAATAAACTCCTCCAAGGACGGTCTTCACAGTGAAAACGATGAAGATGATACAGTTGGCTGGATATACATTTACGGCGGCACATTCAATATCAGTGCGGCTTCGGACGGCATCCAGGGAACTACGTATACACAGATAGACGGAGGTTCAATCAACATCTCTTCGTCTGAAGGAATTGAGAGTACCTATATCCAGATAAATGGCGGCAGCATCAACGTATCCGCAACTGATGACGGTATTAATGCTTCGCAGAAGAGCAGTTCGATAGGCACTCTGGTATTTGAGATCACAGGCGGCAGCCTGACTGTAACGATGAGCGGAAATGATGTTGACTGTATCGATTCCAACGGAAGCATAATCGTATCAGGAGGTACGATAAGTGTTAATTATCCCGTTCAGGGACCTTCTGAGTCCTTCGACTGCGACGGCGCAGCAACCTACACAGGCGGCACGATAATCATTAATGGCACACAGGTGGATTCAATTCCCCAGTCCATGATGGGCGGCATGGGTGGAATGAACGGCGGTATGAACGGCGGCAGAGGAAGATGGTAATAACACTTCACTGCCAGATACATAAGAAAAGCCTGTATAGCGGTTGATACACACAATGACACAGCTATCAAAAATTTTTGATAAGATAAAAACGAAAGGAAATGGTAAGTATGAAAGTCAGAAAAGCGGTTATTCTCACGGCAATACTTGCAGCAGCAGTTGCAGCCGGCAGCACAATGACAGTGTTTGCCGCAGAGACTCAGACCTCAGATACCGAGCAGCCCTCAGTATCCGAAAGTCAGGGAAAAGATGACGAGGTGTCCGAAAACGATGCTGATGCTAAATCGGGTGCTACAGC
The DNA here is from genome assembly GCA_946186665.1 of uncultured Clostridia bacterium. Lineage (GTDB taxonomy): Bacteria > Bacillota > Clostridia > Oscillospirales > Acutalibacteraceae > UBA1213. The sequence goes on from CAMHOE010000001.1 coordinate 90,114, forward strand.
TAAGGGCAGTAAGGATAATTCCTCAGACTCCACAGATGGCAGTGCAGCTGATGACGGTACAGCAAGTGAAAAACCTCAGCGCAGACAAAGACCCACTGACCTTGAAGCTGAGGATGGTGAAAGACCTGCAAGACCGGACGGTGAAAACTCCACAGATTCAGAAACAGAGGACGGCGAAAGACCAGCAAGACCACATAGGGGCAGACATGCAAGACCTGACGGAGAAGGTTCCTCAGAGCTTGAAACTGAGGACGGTGAAAGACCTGCAAGACCCCACAGAGAGAAAACCGATGCCGATGGAAGCGAAGCCGAAACCGGTGACGGAACAGAGTCGGACGACTCAACAGGAACAAGACTCATAAGAAAGGGCAGGGGCAAGTTCAGATGTGAAGCAGGTGCAGAAGGCGGACTTCCTGAAGGTGAATTCCCTGAAGGTGAACCCCCTGAAGGCGGATCCTCTGAGGACGGACAAACAGATAATGGCTTTGCAAAGAGGGGCAGACCTGAAAAATCCGGCAAAAGCTCTCAGCTTCAGCCCGATACAGAAGCATCGGCAGAAGCAACAGCTGCAAGTGTATAATGAAACAATACAAATAAACAGCTCAGCCTGTACAGCTTCGTATCTGAAATGATACAGTCTGAGCTGTGAAGAAAAATATACGAAAACCTGTGATTTTGCACTATGCAATATCCGGGTTTTCGTATATAATATTTTATAGAAAACTATTTCAGGAGCGGATAGGAATGTCAAAAATACTTATTGCTGATGATGAAAAGGATATATCGGAGCTTATAAAAAGATATGCCATGAGAGAAGGGTACGAGGTAACTGCTGTAGAGGACGGTCAGCAGGCGATAGAGCTTTGTGAAAAAGAGGATTTCGATATTATTATAATGGATGTGATGATGCCCGATACAGACGGCTTTACCGCAAGCAAAAGAATAAGGGAAATGAAGGATATACCAATACTGATGCTGTCTGCAAGAGGGTCGGAGTATGATAAGCTTTTCGGTTTTGAATCCGGAATTGACGATTATGTGACAAAGCCGTTTTCTCCGAAGGAGCTTATGGCAAGGATAAATGTCATCATCAAACGGCACCGTCCGGCACAAAAAAAGGACACAGGTGTTATTAAGTTTGCGGGAATAGTTCTTGACACTCTCGGACATGAAGTGACTATTGACGGAGAAAAAGCGGAGCTTACCGCAAAGGAATACAGTATACTTCTTTATCTGATGCAAAATAAAGGAATAGTACTCAGCAGGGATAAGATACTCAACGAAGTGTGGGGCTACGATTATTACGGTGATGACAGAACGGTTGACTGGCAGATAAAGCTTTTGCGCGGCAAGCTTGGAAAATACAGGGAGCTTATCCATACCATAAGAGGGGCGGGATATAAATTTGAAGCTTGATTTTAAATCCTTTAAAATAAAACTCTGGCTGTTTTTTTTACTGTTCACAGCTTTTATTTTTATTGTACTCTGGCTGCTGCAAACTGTTTTTATACAGAATTTTTATAATTATATGCTCATTGACAATACAAAGACCGCAGCCGACACAATAGCAGAGAGCTGTACTGACGAAAGCTTTGGTGATACTATTGATGAGCTTTCATTGAGCAATTCTATTCTCGTCTATATAACCGACCTCAATGGCGAAATAATATACAGCTCTGACCAGTTCAAGGGGCTGTCGTCTAAGGAACACAGGAAGTTAAATGATACTAAAAGTGTTTTTTTTGCAAGGGAGAGTTCCGGCAATGAAACGTCCGGAGGCGAAGGTTCCTCAAGTGATACATCAAAGCCGGACGAACCGGCACCGGGATATTCCGGAAGTGAAGCTTCACGGCATTATGATGATGTATCCAGACCGCCTATGCCGTCTGAATACAGAAGTCTGCCGGAGGGCTACGGAGAATTTCTCACAGCTCTTGAAAGCTCTGACAGCGGCATATATGAAAATACAACAGACGGACTTTATACCTACGGCAGATATATCTATCCAGACGATGAGGAATGTTGTGTTTTATACATAAGCACTACATTGGACGCAGTAGGTCCTGCTGTAGATATTATCCGGATACAGCTTATCTGGGTCACGATAATATCCCTTGCAATGGGCTTTGTGTTAGCGTGGTTTATTGCAAGGGGCTTTGCAAGACCGGTGGCGAAGCTCACGAAAAAGGCTGAGCATATTGGTCAGGACGACTATAATGAGGATTTTAAAAAGGGCTTCTGTTCCGAGCTTGACGAGCTGAGTGAGGTTCTTGATGAGACATCAGGCAAGCTGAAAAAGTCCAGAGTATTTCAGAGAGAACTGCTTGCGAATGTATCCCATGACCTGAGGACGCCTCTTACAATGATAAAGGGCTATGCTGAGATGATAAGGGATATATCCAGAACCGATGAAGAACAATGCAATGCAGATGTTGAGGTAATAGTCAGGGAAGCTGACAGGCTTTCCGCTATGGTAAATGAAATACTTGAATATTCCGAGATGCAGAGCATTGAGATAGTCCCTGAGGCTGAGGCGGCAGATATGAGTGCGGTGGTCAGAAGGGTGTGTGATAATTTCAAGGCTTTATACAGAAGTGAAGGCGGAGAAATAAAAGCGGATATAGAAGAGGGAATATTCATCAGCGGAGATGCGGGCAGACTGGAAAGGGCTGTATATAATCTCCTTGACAATGCTGTAAATCACAACGGAGACAGCAAGGAGATACTTGTAGAGCTGAAAAGAACTGAAGGGAAAGCAAAGCTTTCCATAACGGATCACGGCAAAGGAATACCCCCGGAGGAGCTTGAAAGCATATGGGACAGATACTATACCTATCGTCAGCGTGACAAAAAGGGGGTATCAGGACTGGGACTTGCAATAGTGCGTCAGATCGTTGAGATGTACGGAGGCGAGTGCCGGGCAGAGAGCGAGCCGGGAAAAGGCAGCACGTTTATCATAATTTCAGATGCACTGTAGTTATGAGTTTATTTATTTCACATTATTCTCTGAAATATGTGTTCCAAAACGGGTCGGAATGTGTTATAATAATAGCATTATAGATCTCTGATGAAAGGGAATGATGGTTCTTGAAATACGATGCACAGAATTGTGTACTTATCAGTAAGGATAAGCTTACAAAAACAATATACGATTTCAGATTACAGAACAAGGAGCTTGCGGCGCTTACTAAGCCCGGACAGTTCGTACAGGTACTTGTGCCGGGAAAGACTCTGCGCAGACCTATATCCGTGTGTGATGTAAACGGTGACATTATACGTCTTGTCTTTGAAGTAAGGGGAGAGGGCACGGAAATACTGTCCCTCATGAAGCCAGGAGATGAAATAAATATCATAGCACCGCTGGGAAATGGTTTTGAGCTTGATAAAAACAAGAAAACCATATTCATAGGCGGCGGTATAGGTGTTCCGCCCATGCTTTACAGTGCAAAGCAGTGCGGAGAAAATGCCACGGTAATAAACGGCTTCCGCAATAAAGACGCTGTAATACTTTCTGAGGATATCAGTTCCTGTGTGGGAAATCTGATAATAACAACTGATGACGGCAGTTATGGTATCCACGGCTTTGTGACTCAGCCGCTTCTTGAGCTTATTGACTCGGCTGAAATGATATGCGCCTGCGGTCCTACACCCATGCTGAAAAATATTTCCGCTATGGCTAAGGAACACAATGTACCCTGTCAGGTATCTTTAGAGCAGCGTATGGCGTGCGGCATAGGTGCCTGTCTTGGCTGTGCAGTGGCGGTTTACCGTGGGGACGGTTCTACATTTTACAAGCACGTGTGCAAGGACGGACCGGTATTCAATTCTGAGGAGGTGGCTTGGTAATGGCAGATCTGAGCGTAAATATAGCAGGTGTACATTTCAATAATCCTATCATTGCAGCATCAGGCACTATAGGCTTCGGACGTGAGTACAGCGAATTTTATCCACTGTCTGTTTTCGGCGGTATCTCCTGCAAGGGTACTACTCTGAAAGAACGCCCCGGCAATCCTCCGCCGCGTATAGCAGAGACGCCAATGGGAATGCTTAATGCTGTAGGACTGCAAAATCCCGGAGCAGAGCATTTTATAAAGCATGACCTTCCGTGGCTCAGAGAGCAGGGAACTGTTGTTATTTCCAATGTCGCAGGAAGTACCGAAGAGGATTACTGCAAGGCAGTAGAAATGCTTTCCGATACGGATATAGATATGATAGAGCTTAACATATCCTGTCCGAATGTTAAAGAGGGCGGTGTGCAGTTCGGCACATCCTGTGAGTCTGTTGCGGCTATTACAAAGGCTGTAAGAAAATACTGCAAAAAGCCGCTTATCATAAAGTTATCACCGAATGTTTCAGATATAGCTTCTATTGCCAAGGCAGCCGAGAGCGAGGGTGCAGACGCGGTTTCGCTGATAAATACCCTTACCGGTATGAGAATAGACATAAACACACGCCGTCCTATAATAAAGAATGTAACCGGCGGTATGTCAGGACCTGCTGTATTTCCGGTAGCTGTGCGTATGGTCTGGCAGGTAAAGAATGCTGTAAGCATACCGGTCATCGGTATGGGCGGAATTACAACATGGAAGGATGCAGTGGAGATGATAATGGCAGGTGCTGACGCGATACAGATAGGCACAGCACTTTTTACAGACCCCTATTCGCCTGTGAAGATAGCTGAGGGTCTTAATAATTATCTTGACAGTCATTCGCTTTCATCCGTTACAGAGCTTACACACAGCGTCATCATATAAAACCTTTACCATTATATACGGGGTGTTTTATGACAAAGATAATACTTGTGCGCCATTGTCAGGCGGAAGGAAATTTAAAAAGATTTTTTCAGGGAAAAATAGATTCAGATATAACCGAGCTTGGAAAGAAGCAAATAGCTCAGACAGCGGCACTTCTCAGCAGTGAGCCTATCGACGTGCTGATATCCAGTCCGAAGAAACGTGCGCTTCTTTCTGCTCAGGGTATAAATATTTATCACGAGCTTGAAATAAAGCTTGATGATTCCATTGTTGAGATCGACGCAGGAGCATGGGAGGGAGTACCGCTTGTTGAGGTAGAAAAGCTTTATCCTGAGCAGTTTTTTAACTGGAACGAGCGTCCGGAACTGTTCTGCGCTCCGGACGGCGAAAGCATGAGGGATGTTTATGACAGAGTAAGCAAGGCACTGATGAGGATAGTCCGTGAAAACAAGGGCAAGACTGTTTGTGTTGTATCTCATGGCTGCGCTATAAAGAACATGATGTGTTTTGTTTTAGGCATAGGGTTTGAAAATATAAAGGATGTTCCTATCGGCAGCAATATGTCTGTAAATATCATCAGCTTTGACGATGATATGAAACCCACTGTTATTGTAAAAAACTACTCTGAGCATTTGCAGGAGGGCTATAATTCATACATAAACTGACAGCGTTAAAATAATCAACGAAAGCATGGGATGATTTTGATAATATTATCTGTAGATTACGGCAGAGTCAGGACAGGTATTGCCGTGTGCGATAAAAACGAGATAATTGCATCTCCTGTTGCTGTTATCAAGGAAGTGCATATGGAACGTCTTGCCGAAAGGATTACAGAGCTTTGCCGTGAAAAGGGTGCCGGGCTTATTGTTTTGGGACTTCCTAAAAACATGGACGGCAGCGAGGGGGACAGTGCAAAAAATGTACGTGAGTTTTCACTTATTCTAAAGGAAAAATCAGGTCTTGATGTTGTGCTTCATGATGAGCGCGGCACCACAATAACCGCACACGGATACCTTAATACGACAAATACAAGGGGAAAAAAACGCAAAGAGGTCGTGGATAGTGTAGCGGCCGTCATAATACTTGAGGACTATTTAAGGTACAGGAGGAATAGGTCATGAGTGTTCTTCCAAGTCAGAAACTGACAATAGGCGAGCTGTGGCTGTCTATGGCGGTCGGACTGATAATGTTTCTGGTGCCGGGCGATATAAAGAACCAGATAGATTCCAGTGGATTTGCTGAAGGCTTTGTCTTTCTGACGGTTTTTGCAATAACAGTATTGTTCTTTATTATCATCAAAAGGTTTGAGGCGATCGGTGCGGCACTGCTGACAAATTCCGTTATAACAGTAGCTTCCTTCCTTTTAGGTATAGTAAATGGCATTATTTCCGGCGGTTCAAATTACTGGCCGACGATAACGGACTATCAGCTTGTTACGATGTTTATTCTGTGGACGGTGCCGTTTTTCCTGATGGTATTCACAAGGGTACTGCTGAACAAGTCTAAGGATACTGAGGAGCTTCGTTCAGGCTTTTCGCGTTTTTTGTCACTGAGTCTGCGTGCGCTGATGCTGATATACTTTTTCGTAATAATTTTCAAGCAGGTGATGCCACACTCACCGGACACCGTTAATGCAAGAGAGATAAACTATATGCCCCTGTCAAAGATAAATGAATGTTTAGATGACACAGAGGGCAGCGGTATGATTTATATGATATGGCATAGTCTTATAGTTGCCCCTCTTACATTCAGTCTGCTGATATTGAATCCGAAAATAAAATGGTGGCAGATGCTCATAATATCTCTTGCGTTTGGTGTGACCATAGAGGTTTTACAGTTTTCGCTCAATACCGGTACGGTATATGTGGACGATCTTTTTATGTATCTTATCGGAGGAATCATAGGCTTCCTGCTGAAATGTATGATAGATGTGCTCCGTTCCGTCATAACAAAAGGTGATGAAAAAACGCTGCTGGATCTGTCATATTCTCCAGTTGACACAGGTTATGATCAAGACGAGTATGATGCTGCTGACGATGATGAGTCAGAGGAAGAAGCAGTCGGCGGTGAAGGAGATATCCCGGAGGTTATACATGAGCTTTCAGACTCTAATAACAACAAAGAATAGATATTTCATATCACTGATATAGTAAAAGCGGTGTGCTGTTCTGTAGTGAACTGCACACCGCTTTTATCGGAATTATTATATTCTTACATTGTTAGCAGTGGTTATCTGCAAAGTTAGCAGTGGTTATCTGCAAAGTCCAAAGCTCAAAGCAAAGCATAAGATGACGGTTATAAAAAACTGACTATTATTCGTTTTAATACTCCAATGGCATTTTCTATAGGTGCTGCTGCAAACGTACCCCCATTCCACTTTCCATATTCTAAAATTAATTTTTATTGATAATGCTCATCATGGCAATAAGACCGCCGCGTTTTCCTCCGCTTGCACGATGAGAGTAGAGCAGACCGCTGTTGCATTTTGTACAGACATCACTAATTGTTATGTTTATGCTGAGCAGACCTGCTTCAAGGAGCATACGTCGGTTTGCTTCTTTAAGGTCGATAAGGTATTTTCCATGTCCTAGACTTTTTGTAAAATACGCTGGCTTCAATTCAGTAAGAGAAGCAAAGCGTTCATATACGGGTGTATCAACCTCATAGCAGCAGGCACCGATAGCAGGACCTACGACAGCAATAATATCCGTGGGGTCACAGCCGTATTTATCCGTCATCACATCTACAACAGCTTCACCGATCTTTTCTACAGTACCCCTCCAGCCGGCATGGGCAAGGGCGATAACACGTTTTTCGGGGTCGGCAAAAAGCAGAGGTGTACAGTCGGCATAGTGTGTCACAAGAGTGACGTCAGGTTCATTTGTCACAAGGGCGTCTACACTGGGCATATCATGCTCACGATATATACCGATACCACAGTCTTTTTTTGTTACACAGCGCACATTGATATTATGATCCTGTGAGGAACTGATAAGTGTGTTATAGTCAAATCCAGCGGCTTTACAAAAAATCTTGTAGTTTTCTGTGACTTTTTCTGGGTCATCACCGCGCTTGAAATTGAGATTCATAGATTTGAACTCATCGGTGCTTACGCCGCCGATGCGTGTCGAAAAAGCGTGGTTTACAAAACCAAGCTCTGATAGTGTGGGGAAGGTCAGAAAACCGACTCCATCTACGAAATTGATATCGGTATTATTGCTCTTGAAGATCATATCATTACCTCTGCATAAAAAATTTTGAGAAGAACATTTAATAGTATTTTCTCCATGTGTCTTCTCTAAAAAATAAACTCTGTACTTGCTCTGCAAGGAAATCAAATTTTAAAAACATCATTGCATAGATGCTTAATATTTTTATCAATTGAAGGCTTTATCATAAATAAAAATATTCAGCGGTTTTAGGAAAGGGGTATGGGGAATAACCCTTTTTCCGCCGGAAAAGGGTTTTCCCCATGCAGCTGCCCCTGAAAAAAAGATTTTCGAGACTTGATTTGATGAAGGTATTTACAGATTGTACAGAAAAATGTTATAATGAAAAAGCACATTAATTTGGAGAATAATGTAAATAAAAGAAGTTAAAAGGAGAGTTTGTTATGCTGTCTAAAAGGAAACTTTTCGGAAATAATATACCGCCGCGCTGCGACTACTGTATACATTATGCAAAAAACAGCAGCGGCAACCCGGGATGTCCTTATGGTCTGACGACCATAGGCAACACCTGCAAAAGATATGTATATGATCCTTTAAAGCGTGAGCCTAAGTCCGGACCTGCGATCCCGAAATTTACCGCCGATGATTTCAAGCTTTGAGTGGAATATTATTTCTTTTTATTTTTCTTTGACTTGCTTGTATCCTCTTCCTTCTCTTCAGCAGGAGCCTCTTCCTTGAGAGCCTCTTCAGCAAGCTCAAGAACGGAAGTACAGTGTGCGCAGCGAGTTGCGTTTATATCTATCTCGCTCATACAGAAGGGACATTGCTTTGTTGTGGGAGCCTCTTCCTTCTTGCGGAAGCTCATAAGCTTGTTTACTCCCTTTACAAAGAGGAAGATTATGAATGCCATGATAAGGAAGTTTATAATAGCAGCAACGAAGCCTCCGATTGAGAGAGGACCAACGTTCAATATCTCTGTTACCTTGCTGAAGTCAAGCTCGCCTGTCTCCGGATTTTTTACATCCATGCCGGACACAGTCGCAACTATCCAGCTCACGCCCGGCATAATAACATCATTACACAGTGATGTTACTATTGACTGGAACGCGCCGCCGATGATAACGCCGACAGCAAGGTCAAGCACATTTCCTCTCATAACAAATTCTTTGAATTCGGTCATAAATTTTCCCATAGTAGTTTTCACCTTTCCTGAATTTTTTTATGTAATTATTATAGCATACACGACAAAACTTAGCAAACTGTTTTTTAAAAAATTTATGTGATATTTTTTTATTGACACGCAGGCGCCGGTATTATTGTTCAGTAACCTTTAAGCCCGGCAAGGGACTCGTCATTTGCGACCCATTCGCTGACATAGACTGCTGTGTGCTTTTCCTTTGAGTTGCGTATGATGACCTTGCGGATACCGGCGTTTATTATCATACGCTTACACATAGAACAGGAAGAAGCGTTTTCCACGTACTCGCCTGTTTTTGAGTCTTTTCCCACAAGATAGAGTACAGAACCGATCATGTCCTCTCTCGAAGCATGGATGATGGCATTCTGCTCAGCGTGTACGCTTCTGCAAAGCTCGTATCGCTCACCACGTGGGATGTTCAGATTTTCCCTGATACAATAACCCATGTCGATGCAGTTTTTACGCCCTCTGGGTGCGCCCACATATCCGGTGGATATGATCTGATCGTTCTTTACAATGATAGCGCCATAGTTTCTTCGCAGGCAGGTACCTCGTTCAAGAACTGTCTCAGCGATGTCAAGATAGTAGTTGGTTTTGTCAGTACGCATATAAAATCACTCCAATCAACAAAAAAACTGTACTCTTTTATTATAAACCATACTTTGTGCTATTGCAATGGAATTTGTAAAAATTTATCGAAAAGCGGCTGATGATTTTATTAAGCCAGACAGGAGGAGATGTTTGTGTTCGGGTATATCAGACCTGAGAGTAATGAAATGAAAATAAGGGAGTACGAGCTTTACAAAAGTGTTTACTGCGGACTGTGCAAACATCTTGGCAGGGATTATGGTTTGATATCAAGGCTTACTCTCAGCTATGACTGCACAGTGCTTGCAATGCTTTCTATGAGTCTGGAAGGTGGAAGCCCTTGTGTGAAAGAGGGCAGATGCGTTGTAGACCCCTTAAAAAAATGTATGTTCTGCGATCATCAGGGGAACAGCTTCCGGCTTGCGGGGGCAGTTTCAGTTATTATGACATATTATAAGCTTGAGGACACTGTTGAGGATTCAGGTTTTTTTGGCAGGCTTGGTGCAGGAACAGCAAAAATATTCTTTAAAAGAAGTCATAAAAAAGCCGCAAAGCTCTTTCCTGATATAGAGACAAGCGTTCGGGAAATGATGGAACGTCAGAGAGAAGCAGAAAAAGCAAACAGCGGTATCGACCTGTCGGCTGAACCTACAGCGAAGATGCTTTCTTCTTTATGCAGTAGTCTTTCCTATGATGACAGCACAAAGAAGATACTGGAAAGCTTCGGCTATTATCTTGGCAGATGGATATATCTTATGGATGCGGCGGACGATCTGGAAAAGGACATCAGGAAAGGTAACTATAACCCTTTCAGGGAAAAGCTTCAGGAGGATATACACAGTACCATGCTATACTGCAACGATGTCCTGAACATGACAGTATCACAGCTTATACTTGCTTATGACCTTCTGGATGTGGGGGATTATAAAGATATACTTGACAATATTGTATACAATGGGTTATCATTTCAACAAAAGTATCGTCTTTTTGATAAACGTAAAGAAAAGAAAAAGAAAAAAGAAATAGATCATTATAATTATCTGTCCCGGGGGGATAAGAGATAGAAAGGAATGAAAGCTATGAGAGATCCGTATCAGGTGCTGGGAGTATCTCCTTCTGCTACAGATGAAGAAATAAAGCAGGTATACAGAAATCTTGCAAAGAAATATCATCCGGACAAATATGCAAACAGTCCCCTTGCAGAATCAGCTTCAGAAAAGATGAAGGAAATAAACGAGGCTTATGACAGGATACTTGACGAACGCAAAAGAGCAAAAAGTCAGGGACAAAGCTATAGTTCTTATCACAATAACCGTTCACGCTTTGAAGAGATCCGTCAGATGATAAACAACGGATATTTTAATGAAGCTGAACAGAGACTTTCCTCTGTACCCTCCAATGAACGTGACGCGGAGTGGTTCTATCTCATGGGCGTTATCGTATACGGGAAGGGATGGCTTGAAGAAGCGTACAACTATTTTCAGACAGCCTGCCGCATGGATCCGGATAATATGGAGTACCGTTCTATATTCAATAAAGTACAGCAGCAGCGTTCCGGCGTTCAGGGAGGATACAATACAACAGGTTCAGTGCAGAGCTATGACGGCTGCTGCGATCCTGACTGCTGTGAGATATGCGCTTGCCTGATGTGTTCAGACTGCCTGTGCAGAGGGTGCAGGTGACGGATATGAGAAATACACAGAAAATTGCTCTGGGCGGTCTGCTTACATCTCTTGCCGCGGTGATAATGATAATGTCAAATATCATGCCTGCCGGTATGTATACGTTTCCCGCAGCTTCCGGAGTTGTGATATATATGATATCATTTCTTTCAGGCAGATCATATGCGTGGTCAGCTTTTGCGGCTGCCTCAATAATTTCCTTCGTTTTATGTACAAGCAAAGAGGCTTCTCTCTGTTTTATTATGCTTATGGGTTATTATCCCATGCTTAAAGAACATATTGAAAAAATAAAGCTGAAATTTGTACAGTACATTCTGAAGCTTGCGGTGTTCAATGCTTCTGCGGTGTTGATGTACTTCCTGCTTGTGTTTGTTTTTTCAGTGCCTGCGGATAATTTTGAAATGTTCGGAGTCGATATCCCACTTGTTTTTTTGCTGATTCTTAATATAGTCTTCCTCGTGTATGACTATGCCATGACAGCATTTGACAGAGTATATAAAAATAAGATTTACAAATTTGTTACAAAAATTATAAAAAAGTTGTAATATCTCAGCAAAATTATGATTATTTTTGTAAATATTGCAAATAAATCAAATTGGTGTTTCTGCACAAAAAAATTCTATAAATTAGCAAAGTCTTTCGTGAATACGTGAAACCACAATAAATATATGTATCATTTTATACATAATGCCTATTGATTATCAATTATTATTGTATTATAATAAAAGCAGTCGTTTAGTTGAATATGCAATTTTAGGTAACAAAATTGTAAATATTATGAAAGGCTGTGTGACTTTTTATGGAAAAAGAAACCCGGACAACGGATCTCGTTCTGCATTACACCAGTAAATCAAACATGAAAAAGCTTCTTGCAATTATTATTTCCATTGTTATCGTCCTGACGGCGATACCCATAGTTACAACAAATGTTTCGGCATCTGTGCCTATCAATGCCAAAACTACCACTGTGCTCAATCTTCGGTCGGGCAGGGGATTGAACTATGGAGTTGTCAAAGTCCTTTCAAAGGGTACAGCGATGACTATAACTGACAGATCGGACGCTACATGGCTGAAGGTCAAGACTTCAGACGGCAGCACCGGCTATTGTCATTTTGATTACATAACAATAACCACTACCTGTAAAACAACGGATTATGTGAATTTCCGCAAGGCACCGGGAACAGGCTCTACTGTTATAAAGACAATAGCTCCTGATATCCCTCTCAGCATAATACGCTTCAACGGTAATCAGTGGGCTCAGGTAAAGACGAATGATGGTACTACAGGATATATCTGCACTGATTACGTGACATTCATCAATAGTTCGTCGTCAGCTGCGGAGGTATCAAAGGCTTCTGAAGTTGAATCCAAGGCGTCAGAAGCTTCAAAGGCTGCTGAACCGTCACAGGTATCTCAGGCTTCAAAAGCATCTCAGGTCTCAGCTGAAAGCTCAAAGGCATCCACAGTGACCCCGAATCTGAAGATCTCGGATACTTCAAAGACGATCGCCGTAGGAAAAAGCTTTACCCTTACGGTAACGGGTATAACCGGTTCGGTAAAATGGACATCATCAGATGCAAGTATCGCAAAGGTCACATCCACCGGTGCTGTAAAGGGTGTTTCGGCAGGAACGGTAACTATCAGGGCTACGGATACAAAAACAGAAAAGTATGTCACCTGTAAGGTCAAGGTCGTTAAGCCGGCTTATAACAGCATTTCACTTAGTGATACAGCAAAGACGGTAAGCGCCGGCAGCAGCTTTACACTTAAAGCTACTACAAATCCCTCAGGGGGCAAGGTTTACTTCAAGTCCTCAAATACATCCATAGCTACAGTTTCATCATCGGGTTCTGTAAAGGGAGTAAAGATAGGAACAGCAAATATAACAGCATATGATTCTACGGGTCTTATCACAAAGACCTGTAAGGTAACGGTCGTTGCAAAAAGCTCCGTGAAGATTTCGGAATCCTCTGTTACAGTGGATGCAGGCTCTTCTGTAGGACTTACAATTACCAAATCACCCGGAAATCTCGCAGTTAAATGGACAAGCAGCGATACAAGCGTTGCAGCTGTAACAGACGGTGTTGTCAGCGGTCTTAAAGCCGGAACTGCTACAATTACAGTTTCAGATGCGGCCGGTTCCACAAAATCTACCTGTAAGGTCACAGTCAGGGGCGTTAGCTCGGGCAGCGTTTCACTTTCACGCTACAGTGCATCAACTACAGCAGGCAAGACAATATACATAAATGGATATAACGGTTATTACTGGGGTACCAGTGATTCAAGCATTGCAACAGTATGGGATGGCTTTATCGAGACAAAGAAGCCCGGTAAAGTAGCTATCTTCCTGTCTGACGGCAGCGGTCATATGGCTATATGCGCGGTTACGGTAAATTCGGCAGCGCCGGTTAAATTTGCATATTCTACACCTAATTCTGCTACCATCAAATCAAAGGTCAACCTTGTTGCCATCACCGATAAGAGACGCACAGGCGTGTATTTTACTATAAATGTTGGTTCGACTACCAAGACTGTTATTGCAACAAGTAAGGTAGCAGACGGAAATACATTCGTATGGACGGCTACTTATGTACCGACAACAGCAGGTACATTCCCCGTTACAACATTTGCACAGTGTGACGGCAAGTGGAGCGCTTGCGCAGACGGTAACTGCGATATCTACGTTGCGGACAAGTCGTCACCGAGCGTGACAGGTCTTTCTCCGCTTCGCGCAAGCAGCGAGGTAATAAGCTTTATCGGTGAGAAAGAGGGCTTTGTGTCCAATATAACCTATGATACTCTTGCGTACAATCTTCCTACAATCGGACACGGATATGTAGTATGGGAGGGTCAGAGCTTCTATAACGGTCTTACAAGAAATGAAGGTTACGCCCTTCTTGTAAAGGCAGTAAATGAGGACAGCTATACAAGCAGAGTCAATGAAATGCTGATAGAAAACAATGCTCACTTCAATCAGCAGCAGTTCGATGCGCTGGTGTCCTTCTCCTACAATCTCGGAACAGGCTGGACATATTCATCAGATCTTAAAGACATTCTCATGAATTCTTACGGAGAGTCTACATCCGGTTCCACTGTAACAGGTACAGTAACAGCAAAAGACGGACTTAATCTCCGCACAGGTGCTTCCACATCCTCCAGTGTTATCACTGTTCTTGCTTATAAGGAAAAGGTAACGCTTTTAAGCACAACAAAGTATAACGGAGTATGGTACAAGGTAAAGACCGCAGCGGGCAAGGTTGGCTATTGCAGCGGAACTTATCTTTCACTCTCAACAAGCGGTTCTGTAGTACGTGATCTGAACTATGTAAACAGGAATGCGCTTATCAATGAAATGCTTGCTTATCATCACGCAGGCGGCGTATGCTATTATGGACTTCTCTACAGACGAGTAGACGAGCTTGAAATGTTCCTTTACAACGATTATGGGACTGACGGAAGAAGCAATAAGCATAACTTCCCGAGTCCGTATTGTCTGCCGTTCTGATAAGTGATATTTTAGTCAGATATTTGCAAAATAGTAAACCGACAGCTTTGGGATGTATAGTCCTGAGCTGTCGGTTGTTTTTTGAAATACGGAGTTCATTCTGTGATTGTGAGATCGCAGACAGCTTGTACTGTTAAGTTAAGCCGTCAGGCAATACATAGGGGTTGTTGCTCGCGCTGCGGTGAAAAAATAGTTTCGATTATCTTTTCTGAAGTCGGGGGAGAATAGTAGAAGCTGTCTATGTGTGAGCCTGTAAAAAAGTATTCTGGCTGCTGTGGAGTATAGCTGTAGTCAAAGGTATCGATAATTATAAGCTTGATCTTCATTCTGCCGGGTATGATATTTTTGATATAGACGCTCGCCTGCTGACCTGCTCTGATGTTTTCTTTCATTTCTGCAAGTCCGGCAAGATTTGGTGCAAGCTCTACGAACGCGCCGTATTCTTCCACTGAACGCACAATACCTGCAACGGTTTCTCCGATCTCAAAATGCGCGGCATTTTCTTCCCATGTTCCCAACAGTTCCTTGTGAGTAAGGCTTATCCTGCCATTTTCTATATTCTTCACAACTGCTTTTATCTCCATTCCGACAGAGAATCGTTCTCTTGGATGGTCTATTCTTGAAACGGAAATGGAATCTATGGGAAGCAGAGATACTATTCCGCAGCCTATATCCGCAAATGCTCCAAAGGAATCAAGATGTGTGATACGTGCGTCTATAACATCTCCCGGAATGAGCGATGAGATGTATTCACGCATACAGCGTTCCTGAGCGATCCTTCTTGAAAGAACAGCAACGGGCTTGCCGGCTTCGTTTTTTCTTATATCTGTTATTACAAAGCATACGGGTCTGTTAACTCTGGAGATGACCGCAATGTCACGAACGGTTCCCTCGCGTATGCCAATGGCTCCTTCTTCTCTTGGAATAATTCCCTTTATAGCTCCAAGGTCTACGATGAGGTTATGAGATGCGTCACATACAACAGCTCTTGCCTCCAATATCTTTCCGTCATGGTATGCTTCCGTGAGCTGTGACAGCGACTGCATTGAGGAAAGATTTTCCACCGTGTTGATAAGTCTGCCTTCAGGATAATATCCTGCCATTTTGCTTTCATTCCTTTCTGAGTGAGGCTTTGCCTCTTGTTTTCTCAACATTTATATGAGCTTTGTTTTTGCGATATACCCTGACTTACAAAAATTTCCCGATATACTTGCATTATCTGACCTCGTATTATAAAATAATATGTATATTGTGAGGGGAGAGAATAATAATGAATGAGGATAATGGGAATATAAAATTCCTTTCGGCAATTTCATATATTTCTGTTTTGTTTGTGGTTGGTCATTTTTCTGTTGAAAAAAATAATCCCGACCTTCGTTTTCACAAATATCAGGGCTTCGTTTTGTTCGGCGTTTTTACCGTTTTGTATCTGCTGGATGCGATCATAGCTTTTGTTTTTTCCTTTTCATCCGCACTACAGGCTATGTTCGGACTGCTGATCACCGGAGCCATAAGTATAGCTTATATCGCTATGATGCTTATGGGAATTGTCTCTGCGGTAAAATGTGAGCAGAAGCTCCTGCCCTTTATCGGCATGACTGCCGTAAAGCTCAGGGAGATGTCTGACAGCAGACACAGAAGCTGAGAAGTATTTCTTAGCTTGCAGATATATTATAACATTTTGGCAATATCGAAAATTGACGTAATAGGGTGATTAAAATGAGCGATGCAATTATCTATATAGATTCATATGACTTTGATATGAGAATAGAACACGGAGTTTCCATGGTACTGTTTTTCTCCGAGTGGTGTGTTCAGAGCCGCGGTATGATACCGATAATTGAGGATATAGCAGATGAGTATTATGACCAGATGAGAGTATATGCGCTTGATGTGGACCAGTCTCCGGACGTTGCTTCTGTTTTTGCCATAGATACTACACCTACGGCAATTATTTTTAAGGACGGTAAAATTGTAGAAAGGCTGACAGGCGCAAATCCGCCCACATCATATACGGATATTCTGAGTGATGTGCTTCTGAATTATTGATACACAGGAAGCTGTGTTGAGGTCATATCTGTATTTTTTATACATTATTTTATGTATAAATGTATATTATTCCGTGTCACGGCTCAATACAAGGACTTTGACAGAGAAGGTGAATGGCTTGTTTGTGCGTTTTGACGGTGTGTTTCATTGGGAAATATTTATATAAAATTTTAAACATATTGATAAAACTGTATATAATAGGACTAAAAATCACCTTTGTTGAATAAATATTCAAAAAAGACTTGAATTTATGCAGAAAAAGTGTATAATAAATATCATAATAAAAATTGCTACGGAGGTTAATACAATGGGTGACATCAAAAAAGTAGTTCTTGCATATTCAGGCGGACTTGATACTTCTATAATTATTCCCTGGCTCAAGGAAAACTATGACAACTGTGAGGTTATCGCAGTGTCCGGTGACGTTGGACAGGATACCGAGCTTGAGGGTCTTGAGGAGAAGGCTATCGCAACAGGCGCTTCAAAGCTCTACATCGAGGACCTTAATAAGGAGTTTATAGAGGATTATGTTTTCCCGACAATAAAGGCAGATGCAGTTTACGAGAGCAAGTACCTTCTGGGTACTTCCTTTGCAAGACCGATCATCGCTAAGAGAATAGTTGAGATCGCACTTAAAGAGGGTGCTGACGCTATTTGTCATGGCTGCACAGGAAAGGGCAACGATCAGGTTCGTTTTGAGCTTGCTATAAAGGCTTTTGCTCCTGATATGAAGATCATCGCTCCGTGGAGAGAGTGGGATCTGAAGTCCCGTGACGAGGAGATAGCATATGCAGAAGCACATAACATTCCTCTGAAGATAACAAGAGAAACAAACTACTCTAAGGACAAGAATATCTGGCACATTTCACACGAGGGTCTTGATCTTGAAGATCCTGCAAATGAGCCTATGTACAATAAAGAAGGTTTTCTGGAGCTTGGCGTTTCGCCCGAGCAGGCTCCCGATAAGCCCACATATGTAACTATCTCTTTTGACAAGGGTAACCCTGTTGCTATCGATGGTGAGAAGCTCGGCGCTGTAGAGCTTGTAAAGAAGCTCAATAAGCTGGGCGGAGAGAACGGTATCGGTATAGTTGATCTGGTAGAGAACCGTCTTGTCGGCATGAAGTCAAGAGGCGTTTATGAGACTCCTGGCGGAACAATACTCTATCATGCACACAACAAGCTCGAGGAAATAACCCTTGACAGAGACACCTATCATTTCAAGCAGGAGGTAGGTCTGCGTTTTGCAGAGCTGGTATATTTCGGTCAGTGGTACACACCTCTCAGAAAGGCTCTCTCAGCCTTTGTTGATTCCACACAGGAGACAGTTACAGGCGACGTTAAGCTCAAGCTCTACAAGGGCAATATCATAGATGCAGGTGTTACATCACCGTACTCACTGTATGATCCCGATATTGCTACCTTTGACGAGGATGAGGTATACAACCAGAAGGACAGCGCAGGCTTCATCAACCTCTTTGGTCTGCCGATAAAGGTTCAGGCAAAGAAGAACCTTATCAAGGAGTAATATCCTTGTCCTTTTAAAACACAGAAGTAATAAGGGCGAACAATGATGGTATCGTTGTCCGCCCGTCTGTCGTTTAATGTGGAAAGTGGAAAGTGGAATGGCGGTGCGTTTTTCCCACTGCGAAAACGAAGAATGATAATATCTCTGTAATCATCATTTTGCTTTGGACTGTCCACTTATCATTAATATAAAAATGTTCTGTAAAGTAAATGAAAAAATGGAGTGATGATATATGAAGCTTTGGGCAGGAAGATTTTCCAAAGAAATTGATAAGAAAACAAATGATTTCAACTCTTCCATATCATTTGACAGCCGTATGTATCGTGAGGATATAGAGGGCAGTATTGCCCACGCAACAATGATAGGCGAGTGCGGTATTATTGAAAAATCGGAAGCTGAGTCCATTATCAAAGGACTGGAGGGCATCCTTGCTGATATTGACAGCGGCAAGTTAGAGATCGACCCCAATGCCGAAGATATACATACATTCATTGAGGGTGAGCTTACAGAACGTCTTGGTCAGACAGGAAAGAGACTCCACACAGCAAGAAGCCGCAACGATCAGGTGGCGCTTGATATCCGTCTTTATCTTAAAAAAGAGATCGTCAATATCAAAGCTCAGGTAAAAGAGCTTATCACTGTGATCTGCAATAAGGCTGAGGAATATTCATCGGCAGTAATGCCCGGATATACCCACCTTCAAAGAGCACAGCCTATCACCTTCGGACATCATCTTATGGCGTATGCGGAGATGCTTTTAAGAGATCTTGACAGACTTGAAAATGCCTATAAGCATACGGATTCACTTCCTCTTGGCAGCGGCGCACTTGCTACCACCACCTATTCTATTGACAGGACGATTACAGCAAGACTTCTTGGTTTTGAGAATATCTGCCAGAACAGTCTTGACGGTGTATCCGACAGGGATTTCTGTATGGAGCTTGCAAGCGCTCTTTCTATAATAATGGTGCATTTGTCAAGATTTTCTGAGGAAATAATAATGTGGTGCAGCTGGGAATTCAAATTCGTTGAGCTTGACGATGCTTTCTCTACAGGCTCCAGCATTATGCCGCAGAAGAAAAATCCGGATATCGCCGAGCTTGTAAGAGGAAAATCCGGCAGAGTTTTCGGTGACCTTATGACGCTGCTTACAGTCATGAAGGGTATAGCACTTGCTTATAACAAGGATATGCAGGAGGATAAGGAAGCAATATTTGATGCGGTAGATACCGTCAAAATGTGTCTTACAGCCTTTACACCCATGATAGACACGATGCGTGTTATCCCTGAAAATATGCGCAGAGCAGCTGCAAACGGCTTTATCAATGCTACGGACTGTGCCGACTATCTTGTAAAGAAGGGACTTCCATTCCGTGACGCTTATAAGGCAACAGGTACTCTTGTAGCTATCTGCATTGAAAAGAAAACTACCCTTGAGGAACTTCCCATAGAGGAATACAAGAAGATATGTGATATTTTTGATGAGGGTGTATATGAAGCCATTTCCCTTGAAAACTGCGTAAACGGCAGAAAGGTTCTCGGCGGTCCTGCAAGCGAAAATGTAAAAGCACAGGCAAAGCGTGTCAGAGAACTTGTATCGGAACAATAATATTTTAAACAGAGGTAAAAGGATATGAAAATAAAAGCTGGAATAATAGGTGCTACGGGATATGCAGGTGCGGAGCTTGTGCGCATACTGCTCACACACCCTGAAGCTGAGATCTCAGCCATAAGCTCAGTAAGCTTTGAGGGTAAAAAGCTCAGCGAGGTATATCCGTCATACAGAACACTTTGCGACATGGAATGTAAGGATCAGAATGAGGTCATAGAAAAAAGTGATGTTATCTTCGCAGCCCTTCCACATGGTTTATCTCAGGAGCTTGCGGCTCAGTGCGATAAAGCAGGTAAGGCTTTTATAGATCTGGGAGCGGATTTCAGACTTGAAAGCGAGGAAGAGTACAAGGAATGGTACGGCTGTGAGTTTCTTGACTACGATCTGCACAATAGATCGGTTTACGGACTGCCGGAGCTTTTCAGAGAGAATATCAAGGGCAAGAGAGTAATAGCAAATCCCGGATGCTATACAACGGGTGCGCCTTTAGCGCTTGCACCTGCTGTAAGCAAGGGACTTGTCAGCACTGAGGGAATAATAATCGACTCAAAATCCGGCGTTACAGGAGCCGGCAGAAAACCCAGTCAGGGCAATCACTACCCTGAGCTTAATGAGGGCTTCCACGCCTACAAGGTGGCAAATCACCGTCACACACCGGAAATAGAACAAACTCTGTCAAAACTGTCCGGCAAACCTGTAAAGATAACGTTTGTTCCGCACCTGCTGCCTGTAAACAGAGGTATCATATCTACCTGTTATGCACGTCTTAATGAGGGTGTTACAAAGGAACAGATAAGAGCAGCTTATGAGGATTTCTACAAGGATGAGTTTTTTGTACGTCTGCTTCCCGATGGAGCTAATGCAGATATCCATAATATAAAGTATTCTAACTTCTGCGATATCTCACTTCACATTGACGAGCGCACCGGAACCTTCGTTGCTATTTCCGCAATTGATAATATGGTAAAGGGTGCTGCCGGTCAGGCTGTGCAGAATATGAATATTATCTTCGGACTTGACGAAAAGACAGGACTTGTTATCGTTCCGCCTGCATTCTGATAAAGTTAACATAAAAAGCTTTTTACAAAGTTAAACAGAAAATACACTGCCCACGAATTGTGGTGCGGATATATAAGGACATAAGGAGAAAGGAGAAAAACGGATGGAATATAAATTTATCGACGGTTCAGTAACAGCTGCAAAGGGCTTCAAAGCTTCGGGCATCCACTGCGGTATCCGGAAGAATAAATCGAAGCGTGACCTTGCGCTGATATACTGCGAGAAAAAATGCACAGCCGCCGCTGTATATACGACCAATCTTGTTCAAAGCTCGCCTATAACTGTAACAAAGAAAAACCTTTCTGACGGTTATGCACAGGCAGTTATCGTAAACAGCGGCAACGCAAATACCTGTAATGCCGACGGAATGGAAAAGGCTGAAATGATGTGCAGCCTTACAGCCGAAAAGCTGGGAATAAGCGCTTCGGATATCATAGTTGGTTCAACAGGCGTTATCGGTCAGATACTTCCCATCGAGCCTATTGCAGACGGTATGGAGCAGCTTGTATCCGAGCTTTCCAAAAACGGCAGTACAAATGCAGCAGAAGCTATCATGACTACAGATACTGTTTCAAAGGAAGTCGCTGTAGAAACTGTCATCGGCGGAAAGACCGTAAAAATAGGAGGTATCTCAAAGGGCAGCGGAATGATACATCCAAACATGGCTACTATGCTTTGCTTTATCACAACTGATGCAGCCATATCAGCCGGGATGCTCCAGAAAGCCGTAAAGACAGCCGCAGACAAGACCTTCAATATGATAAGCATTGATGGTGACACATCCACCAATGATACTCTGTCTGTAATGGCGTCAGCTCTTGCCGGAAATACTGAGATAACCGAAGAAAACGAAGATTACACTGTATTTGTTGAGGCTCTCACTGTCGTATGCAGAGAGCTTTCAAAGATGATGGCAAAAGACGGCGAGGGAGCTACAAAGCTTCTTGTCTGCAAGGTAAGCGGAGCAGTTTCTGAGGAAGATGCAAAGGGAGTAGCGAAGTCCGTTATATGTTCCAGTCTTTTAAAGGCTGCGATGTTCGGTTCTGATGCAAACTGGGGACGTGTGCTTTGCGCTATAGGATATTCAGGCTGTAATGTGGATGTAAACAAGGTGGATGTATCCTTTGCTTCAGACGCCGGAAAGATAGATGTCTGCAAGAACGGTGCAGGAATTGATTTTTCTGAGGAGCTTGCAAAGACCATACTTTCACAGGATGAAATAGACATCCTTGTATCCCTGAATGACGGTGACGGTTCTGCCGAAGCCTACGGCTGCGACCTGACCTACGAGTATGTAAAAATAAACGGTGACTACCGCACCTGATATGAAGCGGATAATTCAACTCTGCACATAATGGAGGTAAAAACAGAAATGCACAATATATCCGAGCAGGACAGAGCCAATGTGCTTATTCAGGCTTTGCCTTATATACAAAAATATGCCGGTAAGACGATTGTAATAAAGTACGGCGGAAACGCTATGATAAGTCCCGAACTTAAGGATGCTGTAATGAGTGATATCGTTCTTTTGCAGCTCATCGGTATCAATGTGGTGCTTGTACATGGCGGCGGACCGGAAATCAGCGGTATGCTGAACAAGATCGGCAAGGAAAGCAAGTTTGTAAACGGTCTGCGTGTTACCGACTCTGAGACAATCGATATAGTACAGATGGTGCTTGCAGGAAAGGTCAACAAGACCCTTGTACAGCTTCTTGAGCAGCACAGCGGTAAAGCTATCGGTCTTTGCGGTCTTGACGGCAGAATGATAATGGCAGAGAAAAAGGCTTCAGGCATCGACCTTGGCTATGTCGGCGAAATAACTGAGGTCAACACAGAGGTAATAGAAAATGCTACCAAAAACGGTTATGTTCCCATAATATCCACTGTTGCAGGAGGCTATAATGGAGATGTCTATAATATAAATGCCGACCTTGCAGCTGCAAGAATAGCTTCTGAGCTTAAAGCTGTAAAGCTGATTCTTATGACGGATATCAGAGGACTGCTGCGTGACAAGGAAGATGATAACACTCTCATACCTGTTGTAAATGTCAGCGAAGTACCGTCACTCAAACGTGAGGGTATCATATCCGGCGGTATGATACCAAAGATAGAGTGCTGTGTTGAAGCAGTCCGCAGAGGTGTGCATCGCGCGCATATCATAGACGGACGTATCCCGCATTCCATTCTCATAGAGATGTTCTCTGATGAAGGTATCGGAACAATGTTCTATTGATACAGCTATGATTAGTGGTTAGTGATTAGTGGACAGTTCAAAGCCCAAAGCTCAAAGCAGCTGAAATCAACAACAGATTTGATATGATACGTTTTTGCTTTATCGAAAACGTATTGTCACTCCACTTTTCATTTTATAAAGCAGCGGCATAAATGTTTAGAGAAACAGAGAGGAAAGTACAATGTTATTTGAAGATATAAAGAAGGATGAAGAACAATATCTGATGCACACCTACGGACGTTTTTCGGCTGCTATTGTCAGCGGAAAGGGTGCTGTCGCAAAGGATGTTGAGGGCAGGGAATATATAGATTTTACCAGCGGCATCGGTGTAAATTCTCTCGGATATTGTGATGACGGCTGGGTAAAGGCGGTATCACAGCAGGCAGCAAGTATTCAGCACATTTCAAATCTCTATTATTCTCCGCTCCAGACACAGGTGGCAAAAAAGCTTTGTCAGCTTACGGGCTTTGATAAGGTTTTTCTGTGCAATTCCGGTGCAGAAGCTAACGAGTGTGCCATAAAGATAGCAAGAAAATACAGCTTTGACAAGTTCGGCGAGGGTCGTCAGAAGATAGTCACTCTTGTAAATTCGTTCCACGGCAGAACGGTAACTACTCTTGCTGCTACCGGTCAGGACAGCTTTCATAATTTCTTTTTCCCGTTTACAGAGGGATTTGATTACGCTCAGGCTAATAACATCGATGACATGAAGGCAAAGCTTGATGACAGCGTATGTGCTGTATTTATGGAGCTTATACAGGGTGAGGGCGGCGTAATGCCCCTTGATGAAGAATATGTTTCCGCAGTTGAAAAGCTGTGCAGGGAAAAGGATATTCTGCTGATGATAGACGAAGTCCAGACAGGTATGGCAAGGACGGGCGAGATATACTGTTATCAGGGCTATAACATAGAGCCTGATGTAATAACCTCTGCAAAGGGACTTGGCGGCGGTGTGCCGATAGGTGCCTGCTTGTGCAGTAAAAAGCTTGCAGGTGTTATGACTCCCGGTTCACATGGTACTACCTTTGGCGGAAACCCCATAGCCTGTGCTGCGGCAAATGAAGTTCTTTCAAGAGTAACAACTCCTGAATTCCTCTCAGAGGTAAAGGAAAAGGGCAGCTACATACGTTCAAAGCTCGAAAAAATGACAGGTGTCAAAGAAGTAAGGGGCAGAGGCATGATGATCGGTATTGTAACAGAAAAGGACAATGCAAAAGAAATAGCTGCAAAATGCGTAGAAAACGGTCTGCTCATTCTTACAGCAAAGACACTTTTGCGTCTGCTGCCGCCTTTGAACATTACCTATGAAGAGATAGACAAGGGACTTGCAATTCTTGCTGAAACCATGCAGCAGTAAAAGCATACGGGGCAAGTGACATAATGCACTGTATATTGACTGCTGAAAAATTTACACTTACAAATATGGAGGAACACACATGAAACATCTTTTAAAAATGCTCGACCTGACCTCTGAAGAAGTCATCAACATTCTGAACCTTGCAGATCAGCTTAAATACGAGCAGAAGCATGGCATCCCGCATAAGCGCCTTGAGGGAAAATCTCTTGGTCTTATCTTTGAGAAAGCGTCCACACGTACAAGAGTTTCTTTTGAAGTGGGTATGTATCAGCTGGGCGGACAGCCGATATTCCTATCCTCAAAGGATATGCAGATAGGACGCGGCGAGCCTGTGCAGGATACTGCAAGAGTACTTTCACGCTACCTTGACGGTATCATGATACGTACTTTTGAGCAGAAGGAAGTTGAAGATCTTGCAAAGTACGGTTCTATCCCGATCATCAATGGACTTACGGATTTCTGTCATCCCTGCCAGATACTTGCAGATCTTATGACGATCCGTGAATATAAGGGCAAGCTTGACGGACTTAAAATGTCATTTATAGGTGACGGCAACAATATGATGAACTCTCTCATAGTTGGTGCGCTCAAAACAGGAGTGTCTATTTCTGTTGCTTGTCCTGAGGGCTACGAGCCGCATAAGGACGTTCTTGAATTTGCCGCTCAGTACGGCGATAAGTTCCGGATGTTCCGCACTCCGGAAGAAGCTGTAACAGATGCTGACGTTGTTATAACTGACGTATGGGCTTCTATGGGACAGGAAGGCGAAGCTGAAAAGAGAAAGAAAGCATTTGACGGCTATCAGGTCAACGAGAAGCTTATGTCACTTGCAAAGCCTGATGCAATGGTGCAGCATTGTCTGCCTGCGCACAGGGGCGAAGAAATAACAGAGGATGTGTTTGAAGCTCACGCTGCTGAGATTTTTGAAGAGGCTGAGAACCGTCTCCATGCTCAGAAAGCCGTTATGGTAAAATGTCTTTCTGACTGATAATTGATTTTTTAAAGACACATTTCCCAAGTGGGAGATGTGTCTTTTGCGACAATTTTTAAAAATGTGGAATGTGCGTGACCGCACTGGACAACTCAGAACGCATCAGCTTCTGATAGAACCGTTCGCGTCGTGCTCCCCAGGGAGCACTTTGGCTATTACTGTACACGTCTATAGTTTAAATGTGGAAAGTGGAATGAGGAATATTGAGGATGGGGTAGGAAAGATGGAGTATAAAATTGATCTTGGTGTTTGGAAAAGCGTTTTTGCTGTGCCGAGTGTAATTGTGGATAAACATATAAAGCTTGCCGGAGCGGCTCAGCTGAAGGTCATACTTTGGCTGCTTCGTTATGCTGACAGGGAACCCTCTACTCTGGATATTTCCGAAGCTCTGTCTATGCACGAGGCTGATGTCCGTGACTGCCTGCAATATTGGGTTGAGACAGGGGTGATAGCTGTGGATGGCAATACCATATCTCCGGCACATCTTGTACTGGAAAAAGCAGATATAGCTGATACAGAAGCTCAAACAATTTCTTCTGTACGGACTGAAAGGTCTGTTTCTGAAACAGCAATGCCTGTTCAGGAAAATGCAAAAGAAATTTCTGTACCAAAGAAAAGAGCTTTATCCCGTCCGGAAAAGCCCGATATAAAATATCTAAGCCAAAGGATGAATGACGATCCGAGTATAGCCTTTCTGATGCAGTCTGCGGATGAGATATTCGGACGTATGACAAATAACAATGATAAAGCTACACTTCTTCTGATACATGAATATGACGGTCTGCCGGTAGAGGTCATAATTATGCTTATGCAGTATGCCTTCGGTATAGGCAAGGGCAATATGAGATACATAGAAAAGACGGCGATAAACTGGTCTGACGAGGAGATAACATCTCTTGAGGCTGCGGAAAAAAAGATTCGTCAGCTTACGAGCGGACGTGACGCTGCAAAACGTGTTCAACGCATCATAGGTGCTGACGAACATTCACCTACTGAAAAGGAAAGTGAGCTTGCCGATCTGTGGCTCAACAAGTGGTGCTTTGATCCGGAGATGATAAGGGCAGCGTATGAAGTATGTGTAGACGCAAAGGGTAAGTATATCCCGAAATATACAAGCTCTATACTTGAAAGCTGGCATAATTCAGGCTTTACCACTGTGGAGCAGACAAAGCGCCGCAAAAACGATAAGTACAATAAAAAAAGTTCCCGTTCAAAGGGATATGAACCTACTTATGATATATCCGAATATGAAAGTACAAGTGTGTTGGACGATGATGATTGGAAGTGACAGCTATGGGATACTCCCGTGAAATATATGAGCAGGCGGAAAAAACATTAGAGCTGAGACGACTGTATTCCGAACAGGAGCTTGAAAAGCGCCGAAGGATATTATACAGTAGATCTCCCCGTGCGGAAACAATAGAACGTACTATTGCCGGAACTTCTGTTGCGGCGGCAAAGGCGGTACTTGGAGGCTCTGATCTTAAAAGAGAGCTTAATGCTTTGAAGGAAACAAATCTTCAGCTGCAAAGAGAGCTTGCCTCTATAATAAAGGAACTTGGTTTTCCGGCAAACTATCTTGATCCATGGTATAAATGTGATAAATGCAAGGACAGGGGAGATGTAGACGGCAGAATGTGCTCCTGTATGAAGTCTCTTCTCAGAGAGATATCTTACGAACAGCTGAATAAAATATCTCCGCTTTCACTCTCGGATTTTGACAGCTTTGATCTTGATTATTATTCCAAAACGCCGGCAGCAGAGGGAAAGAAAAGCCCCTATACACATATGACAGGAGTCCTTGCGTTTTGCAAAAAGTATGCAAGAACATTTAACGAGGACTCACGCAGTCTGCTGTTTCAGGGTGCTCCGGGTCTGGGAAAGACTCATCTTTCTCTTGCAATAGCAAAAGAGGTCATTGATAAAGGCTATGGTGTTATTTATGTCTCTGCGCCTGCAATACTGTCAAAGATAGAAAACGAGCATTTTAATAACAAGGCAAATGAAAACAATACAGAACAGCTCATAACAGAATGTGACCTGCTTATAATTGACGATCTGGGAACAGAGTTTATTTCCCGTTTTACAGTGTCCACACTGTACAACATGATAAATACACGCATGATACGCAGTAAGCCTACGATAATCAGCACAAATCTGTTTCTTACGGAACTACAGGATAATTATAATATAAGGACAGTGTCAAGAATAATAGGAACGCTTGACAGAGTAGAGTTTATCGGAACTGATGTAAGACAGCTGAAGCGCCGCAGAAAAGCCTCTGCTGATAGAACAAACTGATAGGAGTGACAGTTATGTTAAAAATACTGCTGAGTGCAGACAGCACTTGTGATATCTCAGGAGAACTTCTTGAAAAAACAGGCGCCATTCTTATGCCGCTGCATATCATATTGGATGGAAAAAGCTATGATGACGGAGTGGATATCACACCAGATGAAATATATGAACATTTTGCTGCTACCGGAAAGCTTCCGAAAACATCTGCCATAAATACTCAGGAATACATAGATAAATTCAAGCCTTATATAGATGACGGTTATGAGGTCATACACATTAATCTTGGTTCAGCGATATCCTCATCATATCAGAACTGTGTATCTGCTTCAAAACAGCTTGAAGGTCTTTATCCTGTAGATTCCTGCAATCTGTCATCAGGAACCGGACATTTAGTTATAGAAGCAGCCGAAAGAATAAAACAAGGTATGAGTGCAAAGGATATTGTTAAAGAGCTGAAAGAGCTTATACCAAAATGTCATTCAAGCTTTGTAATAGACAAACTGGATTTTCTCAGAGCAGGCGGACGCTGTTCTACGCTTGCCATGTTGGGCGCAAATCTTTTACAGCTGAAGCCCAGTATATATGTGGACAATACCGACGGTTCAATGACTGTGGGCAAAAAATATCGGGGAAAGCTGCAAAAGGTTCTGGTCAACTATGTACATGATAAGCTTTCACAGTATGAGAAGATACGTCCCAACCGTATATTCATAACTCATGGCGGTATAGCAGAGCAGTACATTCAGATTGTCAAAGAAGAGCTTGAGCGTCTGCATTATTTTGATCAGATATTCGTTGAACGTGCAAGCTGCACAATATCCTCTCACTGCGGTCCCGGCACTCTTGGAATACTCTTCATGACTGAGTGAATATGTAACCCCTAAAGCTAGAGTAGGATAAATATTGTTTTTTTAGGAAGGGGGTTCGGGGGAGAACCCTTTGTTTTCAAACAAAGGGTTTCCACCGAGAGACTGCCCCTCAAAACAAATCTGTGGTATTGTATAATAAAGGAGGTTGAAAAGATGAACAATGAAGATAATGAATTAATACTTGAAACACTCAGACAAAAGACCGAGCCTGTTGAGCGTACAGAGCTTATGATAGAATCGGGAGTGCTGGAGCAGGAGCATTTCAACAATGCCATCTCGTATCTTGACAGTAAGGGCGAGATCGTTGTGATAAAGCGAAAAAAAATTGCTTTGCCGGAGGTCGCAGGTTATGTCCGTGCAACTATCGTAAGGTCAAACAAATGGTTCTCCTTTGCACATCCTGAGGATGACAGCGAAGATATTTTTATCCATACATCATCTTCAAAGGGTGCTATGCCCGGAGACAAGGTCATGCTGAAAAACGTCAGAACAGAGGAAAAGGGTCCGTCCGGCGAAGTCGATAAGATACTTGAAAAAGGCTCCAGAATAATAACCGGCGTAGTAGAAAGAGAAAAGGGCAAGGCAGGTAAGGCGTATGTTATGCCTGACTCAGGATTTGCTTTTCGTCTGCGCATAGTAAAGGGCGGCGAGCTTAAAAGCAAGAACGGAGATAAGGTTAAGGCTGCTATTGCGTATGATCAAAGGGAAAAGCGCATTTATGCAAGAGTCATACACATTTACGGCCGTGCAGATTCTGCAAGAGTATGTGCAGACGCTATCATAGACGCCAACGGTATACCTGTAAAATTTTCGGTTCCGGTAAAGCACGAGGCTGCTTTAAAGGCTGCGGAACCTATCACACAGGAGGAAATTTCCAGACGTCTTGATCTTCGTGATGAACCGATATTTACTATTGACGGTGCGGATGCAAAGGATCTTGATGACGCTGTTTCAGTAAAAAAGCTTGAAAGCGGCTGGGAGCTTGGAGTGCATATCGCCGATGTGTCCCATTATGTAACAGAGGGCAGCAAGCTTGATGAAAGCGCTATGGACAGAGGAACATCCGTATATTTTGCAGACAGGGTAATACCGATGCTTCCGGTAGAGATATCAAACGGCTGCTGCTCTTTGAATTCAGGAGTAAACAAGCTGACCTTTTCTGCGATAATTAATCTTGACAAGCGCGGAGAAATTGTGGATTACCGTTTTGAAAAGAGTGTGATAAACTCAAAGGTACGTGGAGTTTATTCCGAAGTCAACGCAATAATCGACGGAACCGCCGATGAGCAGATAAAAGAGAAATACGCCCCTGTATACAAGAGTATATTTGATGCTCAGGAGCTTGCTCTTATTCTTAAGGAAAAAGCAAAACAGCGTGGAGAGCTGGAAATTGAGACAACAGAGCTGCGTTTTGAGCTGGACAGCAATGGTGTCTGTACATCTGTTGCCCAGCGTGAAAGGGGGCAGGCAGAGGAGCTTATCGAACAGTTCATGATATGCGCAAACCGCGCAGCAGCACTGTATGCAAAAAATGCGCTTATTCCCTTTGTATATCGTGTTCATGAGGCACCCGAAGCCGACAGACTGGAAACCCTGTCCGAGCTTGCCGCAAGCTGCGGATTTTCTGTCCGCAGACTGAAAGAGGGCGTTCATCAGACAGATCTTGCAGAGCTTATAAATAAGTCAAAGGAAACAAAATATGCAAGACTTATCTCAATGCAGGTATTGCGTACCATGGCAAAGGCAAGATACGACGACAGACCTCTTGGACACTTCGGATTGTCTCTTGAGGATTACTGTCACTTTACATCTCCAATAAGACGTTATCCTGATACATCCATTCACAGGATATTGACTGATCTTGTCAGCGGAGTGCCGATAGATAAGATACAAGCCCATTATGCAGATTTTGCTAAGGAGTCCGCAAGGATGTCCTCCGAGCGTGAGCTTCGTGCCATGCGTGCCGAACGTGAGACGGAAAAGTGCTATGCCGCAGAATATATGACATCACATCTTGGAGAGCAATACGATGGTATTGTATCAGGCATAACAAACCGTGGATTATTTGTGTGTATCGATAACGGCATAGAGGGTTTTGTTGATCTTACAGAAGATGAACGCAGCTTTTTTGAATATGACGGAGCTGCCGTCACTACTGACCGCAGAAGCGGCAGGAGCTATTCTATAGGGGATACCGTACACATTGAAGTGATTGCAGCATCCGTACCTATGGGAACTGTGGACTTCCGTTTTGCATAACGGTCAATCTATTATAGAAACGTCACTTTTATATCCGGCTCAAAGGTTTGAAATAGCTTTACAATAAGAGATCACCTTATGGGAATTGTGAAAACCCATAAGGTGATCTCTTTATCAGTTTAAAACTCTCTATGGTATTATTTATCGGATACGGAAGCCGCGTTCATTTTCTTCAAGTGGGATAGTGCGGCAATCCATATTTTCAATTCTTATATAAGTGCCGCGTTCTATTGCAAGGATAACATTGTCTATCTGTTTCTCAGTTCCCTGAATTTCCATAAGCACAGAGCCATCAAATTTATTTTTCACCCATCCTGTCACGCCAATACTGTCAGCGGCGTGATACGCCCTGTACCGGAACCCCACACCCTGTACCCAGCCGTAGAAGGTTATCCTTTTGCGGATCATATTTTTATTATCCATAAAGCGTTACCTCGTTTTTTTGATCATACTATTATTGGTGTCATCGTTAATCCGGTTGATTTGATGCTGTTTTTCTGCTGAAATAATGCAGAAGAATGAAAATTCCCCAGACATATGCAGCAGTCAGTGCGATGTTTACATACATATTTTCTCTGAAAATCAGCATTAATGCTGTAAAGCTGACAGCTACTGATACGAGCGAAAGGATAAATCTTAATGTCGGACGACACTTTGATTTACTGTAGCGAAGGGTAAAAAACAGAGAAACGTAATACATCAGGAAGGATAATATCAGCATCAATATCTTAGGCATCAGACTGACCTCTGTGTTGTGCATGAATTCAAGAGAGGTCGTGATAAGACTCAGAGCCAAAATAATAAAGATATGGATCATCATATATATAAGTCCTGAATTTTGCAGCCTGCGGTCTATAAGATGATCATAGACCGTGCCATAGCTGAGAAACAGCCCCACTACGATAAGAAAGCTCATCAGTGAAAAATACAGCGAGTTAATTGTAATACCGCCTTCAAAGTAAGCAGAAAGTGCTATTATCATTTCACCAAAGGTGAACACAACATAGAGCATAGCTCTTTCAGAAAGATGGGTAAAATCCACAAGAGTGACATTTGCTTTGCGGCCGTGTACCATAGAACCGACAATACCAAAAAGTATAGCAATCGGAGCTGCCGAGAAACCTGTAGCCTGATATATAGGATATGTACAGAAAACTATCAACGCTTCTATTATAAGAACATATCCCATACGCCTTGTTTGCTTATAAACCTCAGGACATTCCTTACAGTTGCGAAGCTCCAGAAAATACTGAATACCAATATTGACGAGTATAGCTCCCCATGCAATATTATATTCTAAAAGAAAGTTATCCCAATGATTTCGTGTTCCCTCACCGATGAAGTATAGTAGGAACATATTGATAAACAAAAAGATGTGGTCACGCAGTTTGTTCCTGCCGTGCATATTGATGTAGTATGTCGAAAAGTTCCATATCTGTATTATCGTAAGTGTACAAAGGATGTACGCCATAAATACCTTGTTTTCGACAAATCCATTTGTGATCTGATGCAGCAGGGAATTGTTTCTGCCGATAACATATACGAATATCAGGTCATAGATCAGTTCAAGATACTCAACTTTTTTCTCTTCAATTTTTTTATTCATAAAACTCTCCTTGTTTTTTTGTTATATGCGGATAATGTTTTTTCTTTAATATCATAAGCCGCTGTATCTATAATAACATATTGAAATGCAGATATAAATATATAAACGAAAAAAATAATAACAAACGTTTTATTGTTTATTCCTTTGAATAAAATCATAAGCATCATAAAATAATATAAATGTCTGAATGTGTCCTGAAACATGTTATGCTCATGATATAAACAAAAGGGACATCATCTGTAAAAATACAACATAGCTTATGGAGGTATAATATGCCGGAAAGGGTAGGTAAATATACTATAAAAATAACAAATGATGTAAATATCCATTGTTCCGTAGGAATAGCAGGAAAGAAGGAGGGAGAGGGACCTCTGGGGAAATATTTTGATGTAGCCTTCAATGATGATAAACTGGGACAGCCTACATGGGAAAAAGCTGAAAGCACACTACAGACTACAGCTGTGGATATTCTGCTGAAAAAAGCCGAGCTTACGACAAATGACATTGATATCATCTTTGCAGGTGATCTTCTTAATCAGTGCATATCCTCGACCTTCGGACTTCGTGAACTGAACATTCCGCTGTTTGGTCAGTATGGAGCCTGTTCCACTATGGCGCAGACAATAGCACTTGGTTCGATATTTGTTGACAGCGGTGCTGCCGGCCGTGCAGTTGCAGTGACGTCCTCACATTTTTGTTCGGCAGAGAGACAATTCCGTCTGCCTATAGAATACGGCGGTCAGCGCACGCCTACAGCTCAATGGACTGTCACCGGTTCAGGTGCGGCACTTATTGACAGGAGCTGCATAGGTGCATCAGTAAAATGCATTACTGTAGGCAAGATCAAAGATCTGCAAATAAAGGATGCTAATAATATGGGAGCAGCTATGGCACCTGCGGCAGCCGATACCATTTCGTGTTTTCTTTCAGATACAGGCACGACTCCCGAAGATTATGATCTTATTCTTACCGGAGATCTTGGCAAGCTTGGTTCAGAGCTTCTTATAGAGCTTCTGCAAAGGGACGGTATAGACATTTCAAAAAATCATAATGACTGCGGAATGTTGATATACGATCTCGAAGGACAGGATGTACACTCAGGAGGATCAGGCTGCGGCTGTTCCGGTTCTGTTTTTTGTTCACACATTATGCAGCGCATAAATTCCGGTGAGCTGAATAAAGTTCTTTTTATTGCCACAGGTGCTCTTATGTCTCCGACCTCTTCTCAGCAGGGAGAGTCCATTCCCGGTATTGCACATCTTGTGGCGGTATCGTCCTGCGGCGGCGGGTGACCCCGCAGGACGACTTAGAACGCATCAACATTTGCGTTAGCCTTCCGCGTCGTGCTCCTCAGGGAGCACTTTGGCTATTGCGGTACATGTCTATAGTTTTGTTGCAGAATATGTAAATTGTACATTGAAACATGCAGGCGCATAAAGTTGAATAGGGAAAGAAACTATATGTCCATGGAAAACAGCCGAAACAGCAGCCCCTTTAGGGCTGCGCCGGCGGATGTAGATTAGTGTCTGTCGGTTTTGCGCCGTCAATCGCGGACAGTGAATGTTCGGTCAGAACATCAGAGTGAACGCAGTGAACGCCAACGCGAATTGGGAGCGCAAGCCTTGCGCCGAATCGGGAGCGCAGGCATTGCACTTAGTATATATTGTTATTTCCTTAGTTGTAAAGTTAAAAATTTTATGTTATAATAACATCAGATCATAGTTTATGCTTTATCCAAAAAATTAATGAGGGGGAGACAAATGAAAGGAAATTTCGCAGGTAAGGTAATATCTGTACTTATAATTCTGGCAGGCTTGGGAGCACTTGGATTTGGAGGATTTTTTGGTGTGCTTCAGTTCCTTGATAAAATGGATAATGACAGCTTTTTCGATTCTGCCGAAACCATTACCGCAGTTTGTCAGAAGGTAAGCAGTGAACAGAAGGGTACGGAAACTATTTATAATGCTCATGTGAAATATTCGTTTGATTTCAAGACATATACTCCGGTGCTTGAAGACGTTGAAGGTGCAGACCTGAAAGAGGGTATGAGCATTTATGTGTACATAGATCCGCAAAAACCGTCGGATTGCAGGTTGCCATATCAGACTTCCTACTACACTATGAACCTCGTTTTTTATGGCAGTATTGCGCTGGGCGGATTGATATTTTTTATAATAGGTTTAGTTGTAAATCGTAAGTCCTCTAAGCCCGGCGTTGAGGATTATGAAAGAGCTATCAAGTCATTCAGATCTGTAGAACGTCCGAAATCAAGCTCCAGCAGCTATAATTCCGTATCTCCTTATGGCGGAGACGGCTCCGGCAGCTATAACAGATTTGATAATGCAGGCGGCAATTCATCAGGTTATAGTAATTCCGGCAATTCCTTTGGCAGTCCTGCAAATTCTCAGGCAACACAGAGCTTCGGTTCTTCTCAGGCAAGTCCCTTTGCACCTGAAAGTGACAACAGATTTTCAGGGCAGATATCCGATAACTACGCAGGAACATCATCATCCGCCGCTTCGGATAATCAGAGCAGCTTCAACCGCTTTGACCATTCCTCAGAAAGTGGTGTACGTAAAGAGGAAACACCGTCAGTTCAGAATGACAGGTATTCCTCTCCGGCTCCTGAAGCAAATACAGGGACAGTATCGGTGTCTTCTGATAATGACCGTTATAGTCCGGTTGATCAGCCCTTCTCAAATACGGGCTTTGCAGATTCCGACGACGATATGTGATATTTCATAAGGCTCCTGCAAAATATTAATCAAAGCACTTCCCAGCGTAAAGCTTTTACGTAAGGGAAGTGCTTTATTATTATAATGAATACTGAAAACTTAAAACTTAAAAATGAATAATGCGGGTGACCCCGCAGGATAACTTAGAACGCATGAACTTCTAATAGACCCGTTCGCGTCTATAGTTTTGTCGTAAAATATTGCACATGAACATTGTACATTGAAATATGCAGGCGCATGAAGTTGAATAGGGAAAGAGACTATATGTCCGTAGAAAACAGCCGAAACAGCAGCCCCTTTAGGGCTGTGCCGGCGGATGTAGACGAAATTCTGACAAATCTGCGCCGTCAATTGCGGACAGGAAAAGTTTCGGTCAGAATATCAGAGTGAACGCAGTGAACGCCAACGCGAATCGGGAGCGCAAGCTTTGCGCCTTGCTCTGCTGCGCTATTCTGGTATTGTGTCGTTCTGGACGGTGAGTTCGGTATACAAATCACTTACTGCCTGATATATCTGTTTCTTCGTTTCAATATCTATGTTTTCATCGTGAAAAAAGCTTTCAATTGCTTCCGCCAGAGTTTCTGTATCACTAAGTTCTGATCTGTTCTCCTGCTGAACAGGTAAATATTCTTCGTCAGTAACAAGAAGCATATTTACATTTGTACCAAATATTTCGGCAAGCTTTTTAGCGGTTTCTATCTTTCTTGGATATTTACTCCCCGACTCGTAGTAAATGTAGGTTCTCTTGCTTATTCCTGCGGCTCTGGCAACTTCTTCCTGTGTCATCTTTTTTTCAGTTCTGTATTTTCTGCATTTTTCGCCGAAGTTCATAAGATCATCCTTTTTGATAAACTGTACTATAATTTGTACAATGAAAATATTTACATCAAAAAATCGAAAATTTGTTCTTGATTTTTATGTTCCAATATCATATAATATTATATAACAAAATGCGACACAATCAAAGGAGAAATTTCATATGCGCAGAAAGATTTTTTTATCTTTATTATCTCTGATGCTTACTGCTTCATTTATGTCTGCTTGTGAGCTTGATACAAAAAGCACAGATACAAATGATGATAATAGCGATACAAGTACTGCTGTACAGGAAAAAAGCGAAGATAAGGATGTATCCTCATCGGAAGAGGTATCGGAAGAGATCAGTGAGGTAAGTCAGGAGAGTCAGGAGAGTCAGGAGAGTCAGGAGAGTCAGAAAATACAGGAGTCGGACGATAAAGCTCCTGAAGTTACAGTCATGACAAAGGGCAAAGAGGTAACTTTAAGTTCTGAGCAAAAGAATGAAATATATGCTGTTGCTTTGGAATGTATCAATAAGAAGCATATTCTCAGCAGAAAACTGAATGATGAGGATATAGCAGGTTTCAAAAAATCCGGTACATATGCAGAGCTGAGTTTTGATAATTATATATCAATACAGACCGACAGCGGAGAGTTTGTTATGAACAAGATACTTCTTCTGCATGATGAAATAGATTCCTATGCTGTATTCTGTGGTGCGAATGATGTAGTAAGGGTATATACCTTAAACGATGAACAAAAATTTCTTGATTGTATAGGCGCTGAGTCTGAGGATGATATAGGAATAGCTGCGAAGGATATAGAAATATCCCTTGTAAAGCAGGGCAAGGATATAAAGCTGAATGACAAGCAAAAATTATCTCTTACATCTGTTGTTTTGAATTCACTGAAAAACAACTCCAATCAGACAGATCAGGCACTTACAATGGATATTGTCGAAAAAACGGGTCAGAACGGCATATCCATGACAATTAAATTTTCTTCGCCGCAAAATATAAAATCAGGTGAAGCAGAGTTTGAAGCCGGAGAAATTACCGTGCTTATAGGTAATGACTATCAATACATAGTTTGTCATGGAGTATATTTGCTTTCTGATGAATACAAAGATAAGCTCACTGAATATATAGAAAAGATACAGGAGCATATATAATGAAAACAGGCGGTGATGTCGATGTCAGAGCATATATATCTTGCAATAGACCTTAAATCCTTTTATGCTTCTGTAGAATGTGTTGAAAGGGGACTTGACCCGCTGAATACAAATCTTGTAGTAGCCGATAAAACACGTACAGACAAAACTATTTGTCTTGCGGTGTCACCGTCTCTGAAATCCTACGGAATATCCGGCAGAGCCAGACTTTTTGAAGTGGTGCAAAGAATGAAAGAGGTCAATTCCTCACGGAAAGCAAAGGCCCCCGATAAAAGCTTCCGAAGCAGTTCTTATTTTTTTGATGAGCTTAAAAAGGACGCTTCTCTTGAAGCAGATTATATAACAGCTCCGCCCCGTATGTCACTGTATATGAAATACAGCACGGATATCTATAGGATATATCTGAAATATGTTGCACCTGAGGATATCCATGTTTATTCTATAGATGAAGTATTCATGGATATAACTTCATATCTCAAGCTGTACCGAACAACGCCATACGGACTTGCAAGGAGGATAATAGGTGATGTTCTGGAGCATACAGGTATCACAGCCACAGCAGGCATAGGTACAAATCTCTATCTTTGCAAGGTGGCTATGGATATCGTAGCAAAGCATATACCTGCGGATAAGGACGGCGTCAGGATAGCAGAGCTTGATGAGCGAAGATATCGTACCACACTATGGAATCATCGTCCACTTACAGATTTTTGGCGTATAGGGTCCGGTTACGCACGAAAGCTTGAACCGCTGGGTCTTATGACGATGGGGGATATAGCAAGGTTTTCTCTCAAAAACGAAGGATATCTTTACAAGCTTTTCGGTATAAATGCAGAGCTTCTTATTGATCATGCGTGGGGATGGGAGCCGTGTACAATAAGCGATATAAGAGCGTATCGCCCGTATAAAAACAGTATAAGTTCCGGACAGGTACTTGAATGTCCATGCGATCATGAACGCACAAGGCTTCTTGTATGGGAAATGGCTGATATGCTTGCGTTGGAGCTTGTGGAAAAGAAGGCTGTAACAAATCAGCTTGTGCTTACAATAGGCTATGACAAAGACAATCTCAATGTCCCTTCGGGAATAAGCTACAGGGGCAAAGTAACCTCTGACCATTACGGCAGACGTGTGCCAAAGCACGCACACGGTACAAGCTCTCTTGATGAATATACAGATTCATCAAAAAAGATAACGAATGCCATTATGCAGCTTTACGAAAGAATAATAGATAAAAAGCTTCTTACAAGAAGAATAAACATCACCGCAGGAAATATCATAAACAAAGCTGATGTAAAGAATACAGCAGCATGTGAGCAGCTTTCATTTTTTTCGGAGATGCCGTCCGATAACAGCGACACAGACACCGAAAAGGAAATGAACATACAAAGGACAATGATAGAGATAAAGCACCGTTTCGGAAAGAACGCCATTCTCAAGGGTACAAATTACACAAAGGGTGCTGCGACCATTTCACGCAACAAAAAGATAGGAGGTCACAGCGCATAGTAATAATTATCAGATCTGTTAAGGAGGACGGACAATGTATTCAGATAATATTTACAGATATAATGATATTATAAATCTGTCCTATAATGCTTTGTGTTTTCACAGGAAAATGTCCCTTAATGACAGGGCGGCGCAGTTTTCATCATTTGCAGCACTTTCCGGATATGAAGCAGCTGTAAAGGAAACAAGGCGTCTTGTAGAAAAAAGAGCTGTCCTTGCAGATGACGAGCTGTACAGGATAAATTTCTTGCTTGAACAGCTCAGAGCACAGCTTGATAATGACATACTGGTGACAGCAACATATTTTATCCCCGATGAAAGAAAATCGGGAGGAATGTATGTCTGCAAAACAGGCAGGGTAAAAACTATAGATGAAAATAAAGGGCTGCTTATATTTACAGACAATGATGAGATACCCATAGAGGAGCTATATGATATAGAACTTTTGACAGAAGAGTATGAATGATTGCAGTTTTATTTGTTGATGAATATAAAAAAAGATAAAATAAAGAATTATAATTCTATATGGGAATTATATCAATGCGAATAATGCCTATAATGGTAACTGCAATAAAAATCAGCGGAAAACTAAGGGAACCTCTAAAAACCTCCCTCACGGCGATTTTGCTATGTCTTTTTCCGTATACTTCGAAGGCACGCATTTTAATACATAAAGTATTAATGCGGTCGGCGAGCCGCCGATCCCGACTTTGTTTTGATAGAATAAATACTCTTAAAGTTTTATTTATTATCAAAACTTAAATTGAAAGCGGAAGCATTCCGCCGCTTCGTCTACGAAAAAATCCATATACGCAAACTCACTCGTGTTCCGGTTTTTAGAGAACCCCAAAATACTGTTGTCCGCTTTATGGAGTGATAATTTTTGAATCCCTGGCTGAATTCGGCGATAATAATTTTGTTGGTAATGTGTTCTTCGTTTTTTTCATCTACAGAAACTGCTTATTCCTCAGCAAGTAAAATACGTTTGAAAAGCTATGCTGACAGCGGCAACAAAAAAGCAAAAAAGGCATACAAGATATCTGAAAATTATGAAAAGGCACTTTCAACGATACTTGTAGGAAACAATATAGTAAATATCGCTGCGTCATCTCTTGCGACACTGTTGTTTGTATCTTTCTTTGGCGAGGCAAACGGTACGATAATCAGTACTGTAGTGCTTACAATAATAATACTTATATTCGGCGAGGTACTTCCCAAAAATATAGCAAAGGAAAACAGCGAGAAAATGGCAATGTCATCATCTTCAGTGCTGTATTTTCTTATGGTCATCCTGACTCCGGTAACATTTCTGCTTCTTAAGCTCAATTCACTTGTTATGAAGGTAATGGGCAGCGGCAAGAAAAAAGAGCCTACAGTCACGGAAGATGAACTTAAATACATTGTAGAGAGCATCGAGGACGAGGGTGTACTTGAAGAGCAGGAGAGTGAGCTTGTACAGTCAGCGCTGGAATTTGATGAAAAGACTGCATATGATATACTGACTCCCCGTGTTGATATGACTGCCATAGATATAAATGAGTCGCCTGAAAAAATCAAGGAAATAATACTTACTGAGAGATATTCAAGGATACCGGTATATCGTGACGGTATCGATAATATCGTAGGAATACTTCACACAAGGGATTATCTGGAAATGCTTCTCAAAACAGATACTCCCGATCTTAATGAGCTTATACAGCCTGCGTATTTTATCTACCGTTCAAAGAAGCTTTCGTCAATACTGGCGGATTTCAAATACAAGTGTCTGCATATTGCCGTTGTCACAGATGATTACGGCGGCACACTTGGAATTGTCACAATGGAAGACTTGTTGGAGCAGCTTGTAGGAGATATCTGGGACGAGGACGAGGAGATAGAAAACAAATTCAAAAAGCTTGCAAGCAACAAATATGAAATAAGCGGCGATATGAATATAAACGATATGCTGGAGCTTATAGACAAGGACTCTAAGTACATAGAGACGGAAAGCAAATCTGTTGGAGGCTGGGTCATTGAGCAGATAGGAGACATTCCGGAAAAGGGCGCAGGCTTTGTATACAGAGAGATTTCCGTTACAGTAAATGATATTGAAGATAACAGGATAAGCTCTGTGACAGTAACATTCACACCTGAGAAAGATGAAGAAGAGTAAGCAGATCCTTTCTGCCCCGAAATTTATCATATTCATATTGTTTATGGTATTTGTCATAGTAATAGACGTATGCGTAATTGCAGGAGCAGATAAGTACAGAATACTTGGTTTATTCGGACTTTCAGATTTTTCTCACAGCGCAGACGGATATGATCTGTCGGTGCATTTTATAGATGTTGGCAAAAGTGACAGCGTATTTATAAGCTTTGGTGAAACAAGCATACTCATAGATACCGGCTGTGCAAGTCTTGATGGTACCGCAAAGAAATATATTGAACACTACGGTGCAGAAAAGCTTGACCTTGTAATAGCAGCCTATACAGACTCCGATCATTTAGGTGACATCGGCTCGATAGCGGAGAAGATCCCGATAAAAAAACTTTTGCTGAGCGAATACGATCACGCATTAACAGACCCGAAAGCAGCAGAAATATATCAACAGCTAAAGCTATATGATATAAAAACAGAACACACAGAAGCAGGAAAAACCTATCGGTTCGGTGAATTATCCCTTGAAATCCTGTCACCTTGTAAGGACTATGACAGCAGAAATAATAATTCGCTGGCAGTAAGGCTTGCTTACAAGGATGTATCATTTTTATTTGCAGGCAATGCTTTAAAAACAGCCGAAAGGGACATGATACAGAACTATCCGGAAAAAATAAATTCAGATGTTCTTTTGCTTTCTCACAGCGGAGGAAATGAAGCCACTACACAGGAATTTCTGGACGCTGTATCTCCGGTATATGTAATTATATCTGCAAGCGAATATGACCTATATCATCCCCACAGGGATGTGATCGACAGAATAGAGGGAACAGGCGCAAAACTTCTTCGCACTGACAAGGACGGTACAATAATAGTAGCAACAAACGGTGATGATCTCAAGTTTTTCTTGTCCGGAAAGAACTGTTAACTCAAAGTTCAAATTATAAAGATCAAAGCTTTCAACATTAAATTATAAAACGTAAAGGGCTGGTATTCTGGGAAATGTTATCTCAGAATATCAGCCCTGAAATTATTGTTTAAACATTAAAACGATTATACAAGTGCAGCAAGACGCTTGTTTACTTCCAGAAGGAAAGTTTCAGTGTCTACCTTAGTCTTGTTTTCCAGTGAAGAGAGAGCTGCCAGATCGCCTGTCATAACGCCGTCCTCGATAGTTGCAATAGTAGCCTTTTCAAGCTTATCAGCAAAGTCAACAAGCTCATCAATGTTATCCAGCTGACCGCGCTTTCTGAGAGCGCCTGTCCATGCAAAGAGAGTGGCAACAGAGTTTGTAGAGGTAGTCTCACCCTTGAGGTGCTTGTAATAGTGACGCTGTACTGTGCCGTGAGCAGCTTCATACTCGTAGATACCGTCAGGGGAAACAAGAACTGAAGTCATCATAGCAAGTGAGCCGAATGCAGTTGCTACCATGTCAGACATAACGTCACCGTCATAGTTCTTGCAAGCCCAGATATAACCGCCCTCTGAACGAACAACTCTTGCAACAGCATCATCAATAAGTGTATAGAAGTATGTAATGCCTGCCTGTTCAAACTTTTCCTTGTATTCGTTTTCGAATATCTCGTTGAAAATATCCTTGAAGCGGTGGTCGTACTTTTTGGAGATAGTGTCTTTTGTTGCAAACCAGATATCCTGTTTCTTGTCAAGAGCAAAGTTGAAGCAGGCTCTTGCAAAGCTGCCGATGCTTTTATCAATATTGTGCAGACCCTGAATTATACCGGGAGTTGTGAAATCATGGATAAGCTGACGTGACTCGTTTCCGTCCTTGTCGGTAACAACAAGCTCTGCTTTGCTTCCGCCCTCGACTACCATTTCAGTGTTCTTATAAACATCGCCGTAAGCATGACGTGCAATAGTTATAGGCTTCTTCCATGTGGGAATGTAGGGAGTAATGCCCTTTACAACTATAGGAGTTCTGAAAACTGTTCCGTCAAGAATGGCTCTGATAGTTCCGTTAGGAGACTTCCACATCTGGGACAGATTATATTCCTTAACACGTTCTGCATTAGGTGTGATTGTTGCACACTTAACAGCAACGCCGTATTTCTTTGTTGCTTCTGCGGAGTCGATAGTTACCTGATCCTTTGTTTTTTCTCTGTTTTCCAGACCAAGATCATAGTATTCTGATTTGAGATCAACATAGGGAAGGATAAGAATATCCTTAATCATCTTCCATATGATCCTTGTCATTTCATCGCCGTCCATCTCAACGAGCGGTGTGGTCATTCTGATTTTTTCCATA
Source organism: uncultured Clostridia bacterium (assembly GCA_946186665.1). Classification (GTDB taxonomy): domain Bacteria; phylum Bacillota; class Clostridia; order Oscillospirales; family Acutalibacteraceae; genus UBA1213. The sequence goes on from CAMHOE010000001.1 coordinate 133,488, forward strand.
TCTGTTACCCCTTCGATTTTAATATATTTTACGTCTGCCGCAGCACAAGCTTATGCTGCGGCAAGCATCAAATAACAAGGTCGATTTATCAGCCGTTCTGCTTTGTATAGTCAAGCAGACCGCCAGCAAGGATAATATCCTTTGTACGTCCGGAAAGTTCACACTTTGTAAGTATTTCCTTGCCTGTTGTTTTGTTCACGATAACGATGTCCTTGCCCTCTTTGATGAGCTGCTTGACATTCGGGAGAGAAAGCTCGTCGCCTTCGGAAATAAGGTCGTAATCATCTTCATTGACAAATGTCAGGGGAAGGATACCGGCATTTATAAGATTAGCGCGATGTATTCTTGCGAATGACTTTACTACAACAGCTTTAATTCCAAGATAGAGGGGAGCAAGAGCTGCGTGTTCACGGGATGAGCCCTGACCGTAGTTTACACCGCCAACTATAATACTGCTGCCAAGCTGCTTTGCACGTGTCGGGAAGTCCTTATCGCATACGGTAAAGCAATGCTCTGAGATAGCAGGAATATTTGAACGCAGAGGAAGGATCTTTGCGCCTGCGGGCATAATGTGGTCAGTAGTGATATTGTCGCCGACCTTGAGTGAGCAGGGAACATCAATGCTGTCTGCAAGAGGAGATGTTTTGGGATAGGGCTTTATGTTGGGACCTCTGAGAACTTCTACACTATCCATTTCCTCTTCGGAAGCAGGAGCCACAACCATGTTGTCATTGTAGTCGAACTTCTCAGGCAGCGGAATATCCACAGCCTCGCCCAATGTTCTGGGGTCAGTGAATACGCCTGTAAGTGCCGAAGCAGCTGCTGTTTCAGGGCTGACAAGATAGATCTGTCCGTCACGTGTGCCGCTTCTGCCCTCAAAGTTACGGTTGAAGGTACGCAGAGAGATACCCTTGCTGTTAGGTGACTGTCCCATACCGATACAAGGACCGCACGCACATTCAAGTATTCTTGCGCCTGCCTCGATGATGTCTGCAAGTGCGCCGTTCTTAGCGAGCATATTATAAACCTGCTTTGAGCCTGGAGCTATTGCAAGGCTTACATCAGGATGTACTGTTTTGCCCTTAAGAATTGCAGCCACCCTCATAAGATCAAGATATGAGGAGTTTGTGCATGAACCGATACATACCTGATCTATCTTCTGAGGACCGATCTCTTCGATAGTCTTTACGTTGTCGGGGCTGTGGGGACATGCAGCCATAGGAACGAGCTTAGAAAGGTCGATATCTATTACTTCATCGAATACTGCGTCCTCATCAGAGTAAAGCTCTGTCCAATCCTCTTCACGGCCCTGTGCAGCCATGAATGCCTTAGTTATCTCATCAGAGGGGAATACAGAGGTAGTAGCACCAAGCTCTGCACCCATATTTGTAATAGTAGCTCTTTCAGGAACAGTAAGTGTTTTTACGCCCTCGCCGCCGTACTCAACTATTTTTCCGACTCCACCCTTAACGGACATTATTCTCAGCACTTCAAGTATAATATCCTTAGCAGATACCCATGGCTGAAGCTTGCCTGTAAGGTTCACTCTTACCATTTTGGGCATAGAGATATAGTAAGCACCGCCGCCCATAGCAACGGCAACATCAAGACCGCCTGCACCAATAGCGAGCATACCTATTCCGCCGCCTGTAGGTGTGTGGCTGTCAGAGCCGATAAGAGTCTTGCCGGGCTTGCCGAAGCGTTCAAGGTGTACCTGATGGCAGATACCGTTGCCGGGTCTTGAAAAATAGATACCGTGCTTTTTGCAGACTGTCTGGATAAAGCGATGATCGTCAGCATTTTCAAAGCCTGTCTGCAATGTGTTGTGGTCGATATAAGCGACACTTTTTTCTGTTTTTACTCTCGGAACGCCAATAGCCTCAAATTCAAGATATGCCATTGTACCTGTTGCGTCCTGAGTCAGGGTCTGGTCGATCTTCAGACCTACCTCACTTCCCACGGTCATATCGCCGCTGAGAAGATGAGCCTTGATAATTTTCTGAGCAATAGTATAGCCCATTTTTCATGATCCCCTTTCCGATCTTTTAATTATTCGTATATATAATAATACACATACTATTATCCTTCAAAATGCTCTTTTTGTCAACAAATTTTATTTCTCCAATCCCAAATAAACCTAAGTGTTCCCACAAAAAATAGCAACAAAATCACAATAATGAGTATAATATCAAAATATCATTTAAAAATCGTTGACATTTTGAGGAAATCATATTATAATATAAAGGCTTCAGATATGAATATCGAGGTGTAACTCAGTTTGGTAGAGTGCTTGGTTTGGGACCAAGATGCCGCAGGTTCAAGTCCTGTCACCTCGACCAAAGCGAAAATCCTGACACGCAGGTGTCAGGATTTTCGCTTTGTATTATTCATTTTTAAGTTTTCAGTCTTAAGTCTTCAGTTATTTTGTGTCAGGATTTTCTAAATGAATACTGAAAACTTAAGACTTAAGAATTAATAGTGGTTGTGATACCAAGTTTATTAGCTAAGGAAACACTGAATAAATCAATGTAATCCTAATTCAAATTACTATAATGCTA
>CAMHOE010000002.1 GCA_946186665.1 uncultured Clostridia bacterium
AGTCGGGATAATGAACGCTTTGAAATTGCTTGATCATTGAGCAGACACTAATTAATTCATTATAAATTAATAATACCTGCGTTTTTGCTAATAAACTTGGTTACACAATCATTATTAATTTTTCAGTCTTAAGTTTTCAGTATTCATTTAGAAAATCCTGACACGTTTAACTGAAGACTTAAAACTGAAAACTTAAAAATGAATAATACAAAGCAAAAATCCTGCCACTTTCGTGTCAGGATTTTCGCTTTGGTGGAGGCGAGGAGAATCGAACTCCTGTCCAAAAAGCACTTACAACGGTTTTCTCCGAGCGCAGTTGCCGATTTAAGCTTCCCCCCCGCACAGCGTCCGACAACAGACTATGTGTTTCGGTAGTCTTTAATTCATGACGAAAGTCAAGACAAGCCTTCGTTCACGTTCACCACTGATCAACGCCCCGAAGAGATCGTGGTACTTCTCAACGGAACGCTTGCGCTAATTAAGCAGCAAGAGCAACAGTTTTATTGTTGTCGTTTGTTTTTAAAATCTGTAGGTTTTATAGTGGTCCCACAGTGCCACTGCTCGCTTGCCGAAGCTTACACTCCCTGTCGAAACCATTGCGCCCCCATATAAAATAGTGAATAATGAATAGTGAATAGTGAATAGTGAAGGTACATTTTCGTACCCCAAGGGCACTTCCTACGGGCGCACGGCGAAAATGAATTATAGTAGGTGTGATAAAAATTACGACAACATCCGCTGAACGGAACTTTTAGCTGAATACTTACCACTAACCACTAATCACTAACTATTGCTTGTTGCGCTGCTTTATGGCGCGTTCAATGTCACGCTTTGCGGATTTTGCAGCCATGTCTGCACGCTTGTCATAAAGCTTTTTGCCCTTGCATAAGCCTAACTGCATTTTTACTCTTGAACCCTTGAAGTACAGCGATATCGGGATAAGTGAATATCCGTCCTGCTTTACCTGTCCTAAAAGTCTCATTATCTCTCTGCGGTGCATCAGCAGACGCCGCACTCTGAGCGGGTCTTTATTGAAAATATTGCCCTGCTCATACGGACTTATGTGCATACCCTTTACAAACAGTTCCCCGTCCTCAATGGTACACCACGAGTCCTTCATGTTTACACGACCCTGTCTTATGGACTTTACCTCTGTGCCGCAGAGTTCTATTCCGGCTTCAAAGCTCTCAATGACAAAGTACTCATGGAAGGCTTTTTTGTTTTGTGCTATGGTTTTCAATGATTCCTTTGCCATAAAGCTTTTCCTTTCAAAAAAATCTGTCCTGCTCAATTGCCGTACATAACATAATTATATCAGATACCATACATTATATATTATATGCAATTGCAGGACGGGATATAACATAGCTTGTTTCAGATATACTATATTTCCTTGCGGTCGGCAAGCGCACGGGAGAGTGTTACCTCATCAGCGTACTCTATGTCGCCGCCGATCGGTATTCCGTGAGCGATACGCGTCACCTTTATTCCAAGAGGCTTTATCAGCTTTGAAATATACATGGCAGTTGCTTCGCCCTCAACCGTAGCGTTTGTAGCCATTATCACTTCTTTTACGGTGCCGTCACTGAGCCTTGCGAGAAGCTCCTTGATTTTCAGCATATCCGGGTCTATTCGCTTTATCGGGGATATTGCACCGTGAAGGATGTGGTACTTCACATGGATATCCTGAGTTTTTTCGATAGCCGTTACATCACGGGGATTTTCCACAACACAGATAACAGAACCGTCACGCTTGTCATCCGAGCATATGGAGCATACCTCTTTATCTGTAAGATTACAGCAATACTTGCACAGTCTTATCGTCTTTCGTGCCACAAGGAGAGCGGAAGAAAAATCCTCGACTTCTCCTTCGGGCATTTCAAGAACATGGTAAGCAAGTCTTGTTGCACTTTTGTGTCCGATACCCGGCAGACTGTTGAACCTGTCTACAAGACGGGCAAAGGGCGCAACATTATATTCTGACATGATCAGAACAGACCGGGAACATTCAGTCCGCCGGAGATCTTATCCATAGTAGCTGCTTTCTCATCACGGGCTTTTCTGATAGCCTCATTTACAGATGCAATAACAAGGTCAGACAGCATATCTATATCTTCAGGGTCAACAACATCCTTGCTTATCTCAAGTCTCTTTATTTCCAGAGCGCCTGTAACTACAGCTGTAACAGCGTTTCCGCCTGCTGTTGCTGTATACTCTTTTTCATCAAGCTCTTTAGTTGCAGCGTCCATTTCCTCCTGCATCTTCTGAGCCTGACGTGCAAGCTGCTGGATGTTCTGTGAGCCTCCTGCATTGTTATTGAAATTCTTTGGTAATCTTGCTTTCATTTTGTTTTCCTCCAGATTTATAATAATTTTTTATTGTGCATTGATATATCACAAGACGGAAATGTTCCGTCCGGAATTTTATTCACTTTTATTCAATGGTCACCGGTATTCCGGCAGCCTTGAGGTCTGATATGAAACTGGAAAGCGCATCGTCAGATTTCGGCTCGTCCGGATAAGAGTACCTTCCGAGCTTGTATTCCCTGCCGGTAACACGCTTTATGGAGTCTCTCATATTATCCCTTTGTGCAGGCTTCCTGAGTATCTCAAAGCATATGTCATTCGGGGAGTCCACAAGGACATAATCTCCGCTGATATACGCTGTACTGCCCTCAAATCCTGCGGCGACAGTTCTGGAATATTTCTTGATATCCTCTATGACCTCCTGCCACTGCGTCATGGGAACGGCTTCTCTGCGGAGCTTTTCCATTTTTTCAGCGGACGGCTTTTTTATCGGCGGCGCAGGAGCTTTCGGCTTTGACACCGGCATCTGCACACTATTCTGTAACGCAGAAGGGTCAGCCTTCAGTGCGCCGATGATTTTTTCAAGAGCTGCAATACGCTGTTCCAAACCGGAATTATCTGATGTATTGCTGTCAGAGCAAAGCCTTACAGCCGTCATTTCCATTTCTATGCGGCGGTTCACGCCGTGCATCATTCTGTCATATGCGCTTTGCAAAGAGTCTATTGCGCTGATTATCACAGAAAGCTGCATTGAAGAAGCCTGAGCGGAAGTTTTTTCAAAATCGCTCTCTGACATCACCAGAACGTCACGGGGCTTTTTCATAGTTTTTATAAGCATCATCGCGCGGAAATGCTCTATCAGCTCATTACAGAGCCTTGCCATATCCTTAGAGCTTCTGTGCAGCTCATCAATAATATTTATTGTTCCTGCCGCATCCCTTGCAAGTATGCAGTCCGTTATGGAAAGCAGACTTGTTTTATCTGCAAGTCCTGCTGTTTTCCGGACAAGCTCCTCACTGATATTATCGCTTTGTCCCATACATTGGTCAAGCAGAGAGAGAGAGTCTCTCATAGCGCCGTCTGCGATACCTGCAATAAGCAGTGCGGCATCGCGCTCAATAGCGCAGCCCTCTTTCTCACATACATATGTGAGTCTGTCGGCTATATCCTCAGGGGCTATCCTGTGAAAGTCAAAGCGCTGACACCTTGACATTATCGTTGCCGGCAGCTTATGCACCTCTGTCGTGGCAAGAATAAAAATAACGTGAGGCGGCGGTTCCTCCAGAGTTTTCAGCAGCGCATTGAATGCGCCGATAGACAGCATATGCACCTCATCTATTATATATACTCTGAACCTTGCGTTTGCAGGAGTGAAGTCAGCTTCCTCACGCAGCATACGGATATCGTCAACACCGTTATTGCTTGCAGCGTCGATTTCAGCAATATCCATAATACTTCCGTCATCAATACCCTTACAGATGGCACATTCTCCGCACGGGTCACCATCAACAGGAGAGAGACAGTTCACAGCCTTTGCGAGTATCTTTGAGCAGGTAGTTTTTCCTGTTCCCCTGGAACCCGTAAAAAGATAGGCATGAGCTGTTCTGTTATTTATTATCTCGTTTTTCAGTGTTTCCGTGACCTGCGGCTGACCGATAACGTCAGCAAAAACACGAGGACGATATTTTCTGTATAACACTCTATACATTCTGTCACGTCCTTTCGCAGAGCCTCTAAACTAATGTGGAATGTGGAAAGTGGAAAGTGGAATTAGTTGTTGACTAAAGGTTTACCGTGATATTCACTTTAAAATGAACCGAGACCTCCGTGTGGATACCCCTCCGGCGTATCAGCCAACTCCCCTACAGAGAGCCTTTGAGCTTTGGGCTGACCACAAATCACTAACCACTGATCACTGATCACTGATCACTGATCACTATAATTAATAGCTAAAAAAACAAGACAGACCGTATTTAACGGTATCATACTCTTGAATATACGATCGAACAGACTAACTGCATCGCACAACGCAAAACGCTTAATGCTGCTCGGTTCCCCGTCTGACATGGTTCACGGTGCATTGTCGCACAGCGCCTGCACGACCGCATATTCAAGGGTACGAATCTGTCTTGTAACATTGCTGACCAACATCAACAACCCTATTATACTACAGCTGATTTAAAAAATCAACTATTATTTTTTATTTTTTATAAAATTTTTATATCTTTTCTGATCGCTAACAATCAGGAATGTTCCGAAACAAAACTACAGACGTCTGCAAAAATAGCCAAAGTGCTCCTCTATGGAGCACGACGCGGACTATTCTGACAAACATATATGCGTTCTAAGTTGTCCAGTGCGGTCACGCACCGTTCTAAGTTGTCCGGTGCGGTCACGCACAAATATTTTTCAATATCCGGTCATGGTCATTCTTCGTTCGGCGCAACATTTACCGTGAAGTATTTCTTTGCGACATTCTTTCTTCTGTCCCTTGCCTTTACACAGACGGTATATTCCGCACTGCCCTGAGGTTTTATTACAGCCTTTGATTTCACGCCGTAATCCTGAACAGTTACCCACTTCTTGCCTTTGGTTCTCTTGTACAATACAGCAAATGTATAGTATGGCTTGCCGCCTTCAGCTTCCGATGTGACAACTATCTTATCGCCGAGAGTTATGTTTTCGGATGATATTGTGCTGAGGTTTTTAAGCTCCTCGTACTCCTCGTTTTCATCAAAGGGTGCTTCGTCAAAGGTCTCTTCCGGTTCATATATCTCAAAAGGCACTGTCATGACACCCTGATAGTTACCCATGAATGTAAGCTTTGCATTAGCCTTGCCGGGAGCGACATTATCGATATATTCAACGGTATAGTCTCTGCCCTCTTCGAGAGTGATATCTCCGAACTTTACAGCGATCTGCATAACGCAGGGCTTGCCTGTATAAGCAAACTCTGTATTGTCAGCGAAAAAAGAAAGTGACCTTGCAGGCACGGGGTTTATCTCAAATGTACGGTTGATAGTACCTGTGAACTTTCCTTTGCCCTTTATCGTCACGTGTGCAGTTCCGACATTTACATTGTCTGTGATAGTAACATCAAAATCAGTTTCGCTGTTAAGCAGTCTGTTTCCAAGATTGAGAGTAAAGCGAGGGGTTATGGGATTGCCTGTATACATATATGAGCTGTTCATAAATATTATGCCTCCAAAAATTCCTTTATCCTTAACATTCCTTAAAATTCCTTAAAATATTGTATAATTGACCAAACACACGTCCATACAAGACGCTTACTGAGGTATTATAACACAACACATCAAAAATGTCACTGTTTATTTTTTATAAACATTAAACCCGATTTATTTTTTATTATATACTTGTTGCAATTCTTTACAGCACTTACTATAATTCGTTTTCGTATCAGCGAAAACGCTGATTCCTGATTCCTAACTCCTAATTCCTCACTATTTCCGTTTCCAGGGCAAGAAGTATCATGTCGTTGAAGCTTGTTTCACGTTCCTTTGCAGAACAGCTTTCACCGGTAAGAGGACAGTCGGATATGGTGCAGATACACAGGGCTTTTTTGCCGAGCCTTGCGGCATTAAGATACAGAGCCGCACTTTCCATCTCTGTGGCGAGTATGCCTAACTTCCGCCACTCAGCAAGTGAATTAGCATCATCATAGAAGAAATCTGTTGTGAACACAGTGCCGACATGAACCTTTTTGTCAAGGCGCACAGCAGTGTCATAAGCTTTTTTCAGAAGCTCAAAGCTTGCAGTAGGCGCAACGGTTCCCGGCAGACGGTACTGCGACGCAAATGACGAATTCACAGCGCATGACATAGCAAGAACTATATCACGAAGCCCCAGCTTTTCACTTACAGCTCCTGCTGTTCCCACACGTATTATGTTCTCTACGTCATAGAAGCTGTAAAGCTCATAAGAGTATATACCCATTGACGGCATACCCATTCCGCTTGCCATTACAGACACAGGCTTATTCTTGTATGTTCCCGTATACGCAAGCATACCTCTTACATCATTTATCAGCTTCGGCTCATCCAAAAAATTCTCTGCAATATATTTTGCCCTGAGCGGGTCTCCGGGCATTATTACTGTTTTTGCGAAATCTCCCTTTTCTGCTCTGTTATGCGGTGTTGACATATCTAATACCCCCCAAAAAATAGTGAATAGTGAATAGTGAATAGTGAATAGTTGTGGTGCGTTTTCGCTTATGCGAAAACGAATTATAGTAAGTGCTGTAAAGAACTGGAAGTGCATTCGCCGAGTGCGACCCCTCCGGCACTTGGTGCCACCTCCCTTATAGGAGAGGCTTTGGGCTTTGAGCCTGCTAATTTCACATTGCTAATTGCACATTGCACATTGCACATTGTTAATACCCTAACGGTTCCTGTACGATGATGACCTTTATACGGTCCTTTTTGCGCTGACAGGCACTTATGGCATAGTTACAGCATATTCTCTGTTCACTTGCACAGCCGTCTCCAATTTTGCTGTCGGATGAGTTGAGCGATACACACTTGCCGGTTTTAGCACAATAGGTATCGCATTTAAGGCGTGTGGTATTTTTAGGAGCGGCTGTGGTACGCAGGCGCAAAAAGGCTTCGTCAAGGTCAGATACAAGCTTATTGATACCTGCAATTACAATGACGCTTTTAGGACCGTACATGATAGCGGCAACTCTGTTGGAATTTCCGTCTGTATTGAACAACAGACCATTTTCTGTAATGGCGTTTGCACTTGTAAGATAGACATCACTGGAAAATGCTTTTATGTAGATATCCTCTATCTGTTCTCTTGTTAGCCCTTCAGCGTTCCTGTCAAGATAGTTATAATTTCCGCTTCTGAGCATCTCAGGTATTCCGCATTGAAACAGTGTTTCAGAACCGCCGTGTGTTACAGTATCGCCGTCCTTCAGAAGCTCTCTGACTTTTTCTCTTGCTTCATCGGCGTTTGCGCACAGAAAGGGCAGCATATTGTTTTTTCTGAGTGCCTGCATTGTTTTTTCGATTTTTTCATTGCTTATCATTTCCACAAATATTCCTCCATTCCACTTTCCACAATTTGATATAGTAGTGTAATTTTTTTCTTAAGAATATTATATATTGAAACATAAATAAAATCAAGGTTGTGTTTTTGTGATGAGAGTTTTCAGACGTCCGTTTATAATGTGTGTCATTATTCTGGTGATATGTGTTGCAGGGGTATCCATTGTTCAGAGAATGGAAACTGATACTTCAGCTGTTGTCAGCAACAGTGTTTCTTCCGATAAAGATGTGAGCAGTAAGGAAAGCTCAGATAATACAAATGAGTCCTCTCCTTCTGAAAACGCAGTACAGTCAAGCGATACAAGCGATACAAAAAACGAAGATACATCAGAGGAAAGCAATACAGAAATGCGCGGTGTATGGATACCGTATATGTCGCTTCAGCTTTCGGAGGATGAAAGAAGTGAGCAGGGCTTTCACAAGAAAATTGACGCCATGATAGAAAAATGCGTCAGGTACAAGGTCAACACTATTATCGTGCAGGTACGCCCCTTCGGTGATGCGATATATCCGTCAGAATTTTTTCCATTCTCACATATTATCAGCGGCGCTCAGGGAAAAGCTGTAAACTACGACCCGCTTGAATATATCATAGAAAAAGCGCACGAAAACGGGCTTGCTGTCCACGCATGGATAAATCCTTTCAGAATAAGCACAGGTCAGACACCGCCGGAGCTTTCCGAAAGCAATCCCTATTGTATCTGGCAGAATGACGACAACAAAGAAAACGACAGCTACACCTTCAAAAGCGGCGAGGGCATATATTATGACCCGTCATATCCTGAGGTGCGCAGGCTTATAATTGACGGTGCAAGGGAGCTTGCTGAAAAATATGATATTGACGGGCTTCAGCTTGATGATTATTTTTATCCCATTGATGACATGGAGTGCGATAAAAAAAGCTACAAAAAATACCTCAGCAGTATAGCTGAGGGATACAAGCCGCTGTCACAGAAGGAGTGGCGCAAAAACAACATCAATATGCTGATATCGGGATTATATTCTGCACTGCACAGCATACGAAAAGACATTCAGTTCGGGATATCTCCGCAATGCAATTTTGACAACAACGAAAAAATCGGAGCCGACACAGAAAACTGGTGCAATTATACCGGATACGTGGACTATATATGTCCACAGCTGTATGTCAGCATGGAGCATCCGACCTTCCCCTTCAAAGAGCTTGCGGATAAATGGCGGAGCTTTGCCGGAAACGAGAACATAAAGCTATACTTTGGCTTGGGGCTGTACAAAGCCGGCACTGACGCAGACGGCGGCACATGGCTCTCCCGTGACGACAACATATCGTCAGAGATAGAATATATGCGTCAGACAGGCGTGGACGGATATATTCTATACTCCTATGACTATCTGGACAAAAGCGAAAAAACGGAAATAGTGAATGGTGAATAGTGAATAGTGAATAGTTGTGGTGCGTTTTCGCTTATGCGAAAACGAATTATAGTAAGTGTAATAAAAACTATAAGTTCAAACAGTACAGGCGCATGAAGTTATGGATGGAAAGAAACTATATGTCCGTATAAAACAGCCGAAACAGCAGCCCCAAAGGGCTGCGCCGGCGGATGGTGACGGATTTCTGGCAAGTTTGCGCCGTCAATCGCGGGCAAGAAAATGTTCGGTCATGATATCAGAGTGAGCTTTAGCGAACGCCGCCGCGAATTGGGAGCGCAGGCTCTGCGCCGCCGTCAATCGCGGGCAAGAAAATGTTCGGTCATGATATCAGAGTGAGCTTTAGCGAACGAGAGCGCGAATCGGGAGCGCAAGCTTTGCGCCGCCGTTAATCGCGGGCAGGAAAATGTTCGGTCATGATATCAGAGTGAGCTTTAGCGAACGCCGCCGCGAATTGGGAGCGCAGGCTCTGCGCCGCCGGAGTGAGTTTTAGCGGACGAGAGCGCGAATCGACAGCGGAGACACTCCGCCGTTGTGAGTCGGGAGCGCAAGCTTTGCACTGCACGCTTTTTCAAGAGCTTTGACTATCAGCCTTAGGGTCTTGATGCGGGCATACTTTTTGTCGTTGGACTCTATTATGTGCCAGGGAGCATTTTTGGTGCTTGTGTTCTGAAGCATCTCATTTACAGCAACTTCATAATCGTCCCATTTCTCCCTGTTGCGCCAGTCCTCATCCGTTATCTTCCACTGCTTTTCAGGGGTGTTCTCACGGTCGGTAAAGCGCGCAAGCTGTACATTCCGGTCAATGTGTATCCAGAATTTCAGCACTACGGCGCCCCAGTCTGTGAGCATACGCTCAAATTCGTTTATCTCATGATAGGCGCGGTGCCACTCCCTGTCGGAACAGAAGCCCTCCAGACGCTCTACCATCACCCTGCCGTACCACGTTCTGTCGAAAATACAGATATGTCCCGTTCTTGGAAGCTTTGTCCAGAAACGCCACAAATAATGCCTGTTCAGCTCGTGCGGCAATGGCGAAGCTATAGGATGCACGTCAAATCCTCTCGGGTCAAGAGCATATGTAAGGCGCCGTATGTTTCCGCCCTTTCCTGCCGCATCCCAGCCCTCGTAGCAAAGAATGACAGGTATCTTTTTACGGTAAACTATATTGTGAAGTTCACTCAGCCTTGACTGAAGCTTTTTCAGCTCCTTCTTGTATTCGTCATCGTCTATTGACGGGGAAAGGTCGACCTCTGAAAGAAGCGGCATTTCTTTGAGCGGAAATTCCTCTTCGCTTGTCATACCGTCATATCTGCCTTCCTTGATACCTCTGTCTACCCTCTGCACAAGAAGCTTCAGCGCGTCCCTGATGGCTGTTTTCCTGCTGTTACCGTCCAGTATGTGCCATGCTGCGGTATCGCCCGTCTTTTCCATGAAGTCATCATAAGCTTCCATAAAGCGTTTGTATTCGTTGTGCTGCCACAGATCCTCAGGGTTCACACGCCATTCGGTAGCAGGGTTCTCTGCAAGCTCATACAGTCTGTCGTACTGCTCCTGCTTTGCAATATGCAGAAAAATTTTCAGCACAATATATCCGCCGTCACGGAGCTGACGTTCAAACTCATTCACCTGACGGATACGCCTGCGGTACTCATCCTTTGTTATCTCGCGCTTCAGATACTTGCGGACAACGTTTTCCATCCAGCCGGAGTCCATAAAAGTGACCTTTCCGTTTACAGGTATCGCGCTCATATACGGAAACAGAAACGGGTATCGCTCAGCGTTTTCCGGCAAGATCTTCGGTGATACAACATTATAAAATCTGGGGTCAAGCTCGCTTATCAGTTCCTTGATAAGACTTCCCTTTCCGGCTGCCGCCCAGCCCTCGATAAGCACTATCACCGGCAGCTTTGCCTTCATCAGCAGCTGCTGTTGTCCAAGAAGCTTTGCCTGAAGCTCCTTTATTCCGGCGTTTATCTGTGCCTTGTCCTCTTTCTTCGGTGTCTCAAAATCCTTCAGCATAGTAATCCTCCTTCCGCCGGCAAGCTGCCGGTGCCAATTCGCGCTGCGACTCTTGAATGAAATGGTAGGTTTGTGTCCGCGTTTCTCCGCCCAACACGCCCCTTACGGTGCGCTTATGGGCGGTTTTAGCTTTGGAGGGCAGTCGTAGACGTGTACAGTAATAGCCCAAAGCTCAAAGCTCAGAGTTTCCCTTTCAGGGGGACTCATCCGGCACTTCAAATTTACACAGTAAATTTTTAACGGAGGGGTCTCACTCAGCGGATACACTTGCAATTCTTTACAGCACTTACTATAATTCGTTTTTACGTTAGTAAAAACGTACCACAACTATTCACTATTCACTATTCACTATTCACCATTCACTATTCACTTTTACAGCTTGCGTACTTCTTTGTAGAGTTTCAGCATTTTGTCGGCAAAGGCTTCTTCGCTGAAATTCTCAGAAAGCTCTGATGACCTCTCGGACATACGTCTGCGCTTTTCGTCATCCTTCAGGATGTCAAGCGTCTTTTCTACAAACTCTTCCTTTGTGGAATATATACAGCCGTTGTCGCCGTCTGTCAGCACTCCTTTAAGACATGGGTCATCACGGCATACAAGCGGCAGTCCGCACGCCATAGCTTCAAGATACGTCAGGCTGTGCATCTCAAATGTAGATGCGCTGAAGAAAGCTTCGCCCAGCTTATAATAACGGTATGTCATTTCAGGACGGACAAATCCCACGAATGTAACGTGACCGGATATCCCAAGCTTTTCTGAAAGCTGTTCCAGATGCTTCTTATCGGGTCCTATACCTGCGATAACAAGATGAAGCTTCGGTTCACTCCTGAGAAGCGACGGGAAATATTCCAGTATTTCGCTGATGTTTTTTTCCGGACTGAGCCTGGAAACTATCACAAGTATCCTTCTGTCCTTCGGTATGCCGTGATGTTCCAGAAGCTTTTCCCTCTCCTCTTGAGTGAAGGGCTTTTTATATCTGCTCAGTATAATGCCGTTGGGGATAACGACATTCGGGCGTTTCAGACCGTAGCCGTCAAGCAGTGCCTTAGCCTTGAATGACGGAACGGTTATAACAGTAGCCTTGCGGTACACAACAGCCATAAGCTTTCTTGTAGCATACTGTACAGCGCTCAGGGAGTCGTGGTCATGGAACGCAAACTTTGCATAATCCGTGTGCCATGTCATTATAATGCGTGCGCCTGCCGATTTTGCAACAGACCTTGCCATTCTTGCGCATGAAGCCTCAGAGTGTATATGAACTATATCGGGTTTCCACTCTTTAAGTTCCTTCAGATACTTATGGTGACGTACAGCACTCATCCTTACGTCGGGATACAGCGGAACGTTAAATGACGGCATATAGTAGACATCTCCGTCCTTATGCCCCTTTCTGTCTCCGGATATTGTCAGTACTCTGACGTCATGTCCTTTTTCACGGTAAGCGTTATACAGCGTTGCCACTACCACAGCAACACCGTTAGTAAGGTGTGTATAAGCATCCGTTGCGAGTAATATCTTCATATCTTCATCCTTCCAAAACTTGTATATATTAGTAATTAGTGGTTAGTGGTTAGTGGTCAGCCCAAAGCTCAAAGCTTGAAGCTCGAAGCCCAAAGCCTTCCCTGAAAGTGGAGGTGGCACGAAGTGCCGGAGGGGCTTCCGCGCGGCGGATGCAGTTGTAATTCTTTACAGCACTTACTATAATTCGTTTTCGCTTCAGCGAAAACGCACCACAACTATTCACTATTCACTATTCACTATTCACTATTCACTATTCTCTATTCTCTATTTCCGGTCACGCACTTAATTTTTTATGTTTCTTCTGTAGACTATTTTTTCCTGAAGCTCAACTATTTTGGAGAGGTCGTCATCATCGTAAGCGTAACGCTCAAACTGATTGACGATTTCTTCCTTATCCTCAGATACATGAAGTGTCACAGGCTGTACATCGGGGTCATCGGTCTGATAGGTAACTGTGACGGTTTCATCATCATATTCATAGGTAAAGTATTGGCGGTTATCGACATCCATATCGTCTATCTGGAAATAGCCTGTACCGGACTTTTCAAAGACAAACGCCATCTGGTCAAAGCTATGCTCATCCTGAAATTTTGTAGACTCAAGGAGCTTATCGCCGTTATACAAATCATCGCTGATTATGTACCATTTACCTAAAGGATTGAACGAAAAATCCGAGCATCCGCTCATCACTGTCATTGCCGCGAGCATTGCAATTATCATTATCACTGAAATTATTTTTTTCATAGCATTTACACCTCCGGACTCTATGCTCTTATTGTACATCTATTCTATAAAAAAATCAAGCCACCGGCGCAGAGCACCCACGTCAATCTAATTTGGAAATTATTTTGTTACTTTTCAGAATCAACCTTCTTTCTTGAGCTTGCCGAAAGGGCTTAAAGTGCGTTTTTTCTAATTAATTAAACCTGACAGGCATAGTAAAGTGTGCATAAGTCACTCAAAGATTATTCGCTTAACGCTCAAAATGACATCTTATTAAACTTTGTATCATTTTGATGTCTGAATTAGATTGACGTGGCAGAGCACCCCAAGGGCACTTCCTACGGGCGCCTGCGCTCCCAATTCGCGCCCTCGTTCGCTAAAGCTCACTCTGATATCATGACCGAGCAGTCACTGCCCGCGTTTCTCCGCCCAACACGCCCCTTACGGTGCGCTTATAGGCGGTTTTGGTTATGGAGGATAGTCATAGACGTGTACTGTAGCAGCCAAAGTGCTCCCCGAAGAGCACGGCGCGGACGGTTCTATCAGAAGCAGATGCGTTGTTAATATGTCCAGTGCGGTCACGCACCTGCTGTTTCGGCTGTTTCTTATGAACGTAAAGTTTTTTCACCTATTCAACTTTATGCGCCTGTACAGTTTAATGTTTAATGTTCCATGTTCTGCAACAAACTAAAGACGTGTACTGTAGCAGCCAAAGCACTCACTTAGGAGTGCGACGCGGACGGTTCTATCAGAAGCAGATGCGTTGTTAAGTTGTCCAGTGCGGTCACGCACCGGTCACGCACCAAAATTTTTTTGTTAAGTATTGACCGATAGGTTTTTTTGTTGTATAATACTATTGTTTCATGTCAGTGCGCTGGAATAACTCAGTTGGTAGAGTACCTCACTCGTAATGAGGAAGTCGAGGGTTCAAGTCCCTTTTCCAGCTCTGCGCAGAGTCTGCGCTCCCAGTTTTGCGCCCGAGTTTTTCGGGCGCATTTTTTATCTTGCCGCCACTTTCTGGAAAAGCAGACATTTAAAAAACAGTACTCAGCGGCTCACAGATGAAATCAGCTGCATACTCTCCAATTAGCTCCGGAGGGTATGCAGCTGTATTATTTTATCAATCCCAATTGATATCATTGTGGCTTACTGTTTCGCCTGCCTGTAGCCCCTGACGAGCTGCTGCTATTGCTTCAAGATCATCACACAATACACTATCCATGTACATTTTATCGGGACAAATATCTATTTCGTTTCCGTTTTTGTCTTTCCATATAACGGCTCCGTATTCAATATATGCCTTCTTAAAAATATTGACATCTTTCAGCGGCATGAATACAGGCTTGCACAGAAGCGGAGCGGCGTTATATATCCGCTGCTCTCCGTTCTCAAACGCAACAAGTATTTTATAATCTTCCTGTGGTGTTACACTGATAACCTTGTGCATACTCATCAATCCCAGTCAATTTCATTGTGGCTGATATATTCAGGATCGTTTTCTGCTTCTTCCAGTTCTTTCCGCTCTTTGGGAGTGAGTTTTGTAAAATCGGGATCCCATGCAAGAACAAGCTTTCTGATAATTTCAAAAGCTAAATTCTGATCATTCTCCGGCAGCATATCAAGCATTTCTGCCATTTGCATTGTTTTTTCTGACATGATCATTTGCCTCCTTTGTAAATGTCGCCTCGTGAGCCTATATCCATTATCACTAATATTTGCAGTTTTCCATCTGTATCATATCTGTATATAATACGGTAATCTCCTACTCTTAGCCGAAAACGACCGTCTTTATATCCCTGCATTGGTTTTATATTACCTTTAGGCTGCGTTAATGTCAACCCCTCTATTGCGGATTTGATACGTTGTTTTGTCGCCTTTGGCATTCCTTCAATCGCTTTTACAGCTTTCTTCTTATAAACGATCTCCATAAACTACCCCTTTCATTCTACAGCGGCACTATCTCCACTGCCGTCACGCTCCATTGTTTCATCTATGTCACGCTTGATAAAGCCGTTTACGCTCTCGTTCCTGCTGTCGGCATGGGCTTTAATCCTGTCCTTGTCACCTTTATCAAGTCTTAATAAAACCTTGTCATAATTGTGTTTTTCATATTTTGCCGTTGCTTTCTTTTGTGCCTCTGATACAGCCATTTGTTCACCCTCTTTCTTAAAGCTCTGTTCCACCTTCCCACAGCTCATACTCAGATATATCCATATCATCATTCCAGGCTATACCGGAGCCGCCGCAGATAACCTCAACATTACTCCACAAAGCAGGATTATTTTCAAGCTCTTTATAGATCTCAAACTGTGGAAACAGTTGTTTCACATCATATCTTTTTTCTACTCCGTTTTGAAAAACAACTCTCAAAACCAAATTGTCAAGCGGATATACTTCCCGTACTTTTTCAGGAAAACCCATATTCTCACCCCCTGAAAGAGCATAACGCCCCCTTTATTCAAGGGCGGCAGCTTTTTGATAATCTTGGTGTTCCACATTTTCATAATTTCGTCTTTGTACATTTCAGCCCATTCCCTGACAAGATTCTGTGCTTTTTTCGGAAGGTCGCCTTCTATCAATTCAAGTGTATTGATGTCAAAGCTTCCGTTATATTCTCCGTACACTGCATGAAAATGAGGTGGATTTTGTTCTCTGGTCAGGAATATTTTAATAATGATCCCGTAAAACCGTGTTATTTCAGGCAAGTTGTCACCTACCTTTACTGATATCATTATATCATATCTATATAACGATATCAATTTAAACTTTCATCAAAGCCCAAAGTTCAAAGCTTTGGGCTTTGTTTTTTTGCTTTTTTTCGTATAAACCTACTGATAACGATAAATATTTTCCGTGAACATTGCACATTGGAATATGCAGGCGCATGAGGTTGAATAGGTGAAAAAACTTTATATTCATAAGAAACAGCCGAAACAGCAGCCCCTTTAGGGCTGCGTCGGCGGATGGAGATAATTGTCTGTCAAGTCTGCGCCGTCAATCGCGGACAGGAAAAGTTGAGTTCATACTAAACAGAGTGAGCGTTAGCGCCCGAAGGAAGTGCCCTTGGGGTACGAACGAGGGCGCGAATCGGGTGCGCAAGCCTTGCGCCGTGAATCGGGAGCGCAAGCCTTGCGCTACAGGATAATGCAGATAAGCCCGTTGCAGCCGTCGTTGATTATGCGCTCGGTAGTCTCCTTCATCTTTTTGCGGGCGTCTGCCGGCATACGGTACAGCTTGTTGTGAAGCCCCTCGTTTACAAGCTCGTGAAGGGATTTTCCGAAAATGTTCGACTGCCATATCTGAGACGGGTCCTCTTCAAACTCTTTGAGAAGATAGTTTACAAGCTCTTCCGACTGCTGTTCCGAACCGACTATCGGAGTTATCTCCGTCTTGATGGTGGTCTTTATCATATGCACTGAGGGCGCATTGGCGCGAAGCCTTACACCATACCTGCCGCCCTGCTTGATTATCTCCGGCTCTTCAAGCGTAAGCTCTTCCATAGAGGGCATTACAATACCATAGCCTGTTTCGCTCACGTCCTCGTATGCCTGACGCACCTTATCAAACCGCTCCTTTATCTGTGAAAGCTCGGACATCACATCTAAAAGCGCTCCCTCATCCTCTATCTCAAAGCCCGTCCTTTCACCGAGAACCTTGTAAAACAGTGAAGGGTCAAGCTCTACACTGAGCCGCGCATGGCCTGTTCCCAAATCGGCGGCACTCGTTTCTGAGCGGACAACGTATTCACAGCCGGATATCTCCTGTGCGATATCGCTGACCTCTCTTATGCGCTGAACATTACGCGCGCTATTCTGTATGACCGAAAATATCCTGCTTCTCAGCCAGTGGCTCTTCTCTAATGACGACACCCAGTGAGGCATATCCACCTTTATCTCCCTGACCGGAAACTCAAACAGCACCCTTGCAAGTATCCTCTTTATCTCGCCCTCATCAAGCTCACTACAGCTCACCGGCTCGACCGGAACAGAATACCTTTCGCTCAGCTCCTTTGCAAGTGCCAACGCCTGCGGTGAGCGCGGCTCTACCGTATTCAGAAGAACTATAAACGGCTTGTTTATCTCTTTCAGCTCGGATATGACACGCATTTCAGCTTCCTCATACTCTTCCCTGCTGATATCGCTTATACTGCCATCAGTTGTTATCACAAGTCCTATTGTGGAGTGGTCTGTGATGACCTTCTTTGTACCGATCTCTGCCGCCATATCAAACGGTATAGCTTCATCAAACCAGGGGGTTTTCACCATGCGGGGCGCTTCGTTCTCTATGTAGCCCAAAGCGCTGGGTACTATATATCCCACACAGTCTATCATCCTCACACGGAAGCTTGCATTTCCTTCAAGCATTACCTCAACAGCGTTCTCCGGAATGAACTTCGGTTCGGTAGTCATTATCGTTCTGCCTGCCGACGACTGCGGAAGCTCGTCCGTTGCCCTTTCACGCTGTTCCTCCGACCTTATATTCGGTATCACAAGTGTATCCATGAACCGCTTTATAAAAGTAGACTTTCCTGTTCTGACGGGACCCACTATGCCGAGATAGATGTCTCCGTTTGTACGTCTTGATATATCCCGATAAATGTTCATCTCTTCCAAAAACTTACCCCCAGAAATAGTGAATAGTGAATAGTGAATAGTGAATAGTTGTGGTACGTTTTCGCTTGGGCGAAAACGAATTATAGTAAGTGCTGTAAAGAATTGCAAGTGCATCCGCTGAGTGGAAAACCCTCCGTCAAAAATTTACTGTGTAAATTTGAAGTGCCGGAGGGGTCGCCTCCCCTACAGGGGAACTCTGAGCTTTGGGCTTTGAGCTTTGAGCTTTAGCCTTGAGCTAACCACTAATTAGTTAGGAATTAAAATCATGCCGCCGCTTTCGGTGACGTCCTCAGTCATCTCGTTTTCAAGCCTTATGGCTTCTACTGATGTGCAGTACAGCCTTGCTATATCCCATAAGCTCTCGCCTTTATCAGCATAATATAAAGTAAGTGCCGCCGCTTTGTCACGTTTCCTCATTCTGTCATCGGCGGCTCTCGCTCCTGTCAATGCAGGACAGCTGACGCTTTTGTGAATGGAACCTGTCAGCTTCAGCTCCGCTTTTATCTCTAATGTGTTATCTCCTGTAATACGGAAGCTCAGTGACGTTACACCGATATCTCCCCTCAGGTCTGCATCAGACAAACTGCTTTCCGTTGTGGGACTGAACGAAAACTCTACAGGGCGTTCCACATAGAATGGCACTCCCTCGCTGTCAAGCGCAAGGATACAGCAATTCAGCTTTCCTTTCAGCGTGAGTGCGTCTCCCTCATGCGTTACGGCATTGTTTATGTTATTTACATTGTCGCACCACAGGTCTATCATCTTTGTAATGCCGTTATCGCCTGTGCTTACTTCACCTTTTGCAGAGAACGTTTCATCAAGCAGAGTCACAAGTCTGTCAAATCTATAGGGCTTTATCTCAGGCTCCAGCTCGTACAGCGTTGAATATGCGTCATCTATGATATCAGCCTGTGCGTCCTCGCAGGCTATTACAGCCGCACTTATCCTTGCATCAAGCGTTACAAGGGTACTGCTCTCGTCATATTCCGAACGGAGCGAGGTGTCATAATTCAGCACCTCAAGCATTACCTCGTTGTGGGTGGTCTCAGTAACTCCCCTGACATCAAGCACCTGAGTAAACGGTATATTGAAGCTCATCGTTTCCAGTGCGCCGCTCTCGATGTCCGTTACGTACAATATCCTCAGTGCGGCTTCTCCGCTGAGCATTATCTTGTCCGTAAGCGCTTTACAGCTGTCCGCCTTTATACTCAGCTCATTGCGGATAATGCTCTCGGGAAGTCCCTTGCCCTGACCGATATCCAGCACCTCAGTAATGGAAAACTGCTGTTGACCTGTACCGCACAGCCTGCTTAAGCCTTCGGTGTGCTTTTTCTGTTGTATGTCATCTCCCTCTATATCCGTGCAATACTCCTGTTCTGTTCGTGCATAGACGCCTGCACATACGGAGAACGCACCGTGAATATCTATACGTCTCGGACTCAGCGCACGACAGTTAAGATAATCCGTTTTCAGCTTTACACGGGAAACGGGGTCAACAGGTGTACACTTCAAATCAAAACTACATGAAAAGGGACTTGTATGCTCGCACACCCGTACTGCCTGTTTTTTGGAGTCGAGATAATAAAGACTTATCAGAACCATACCGTCAACGTCCAGTCTGTCCCCAGAGATATTCTTACTTGAAACGGACGGGCAGAGTCTGCATTTCAGTATTCTCTCGATATCGGGACAGTAATCCGGCAGACTCAGCTCTAAATCAACAGGCTGTTCCGATGTACCTTCAAAGACAGTCTCGCAAACGGGAAAGACTTCCTTTTTACACTGATAATCCATAATTCATATCCTCTCTTATTAATTTGTCTATCAATTTATATGCTGACGTGAGGATAATATTCTTCCTGCACGGCGTATCTTTTTCGGCACATTATTTCCGCACCACATGGTACAATGTTCAATGTGCTATGAAAGCCCAAAGCTCAAAGCTCAAAGTTTATGGTTTCCACTCAGCGGATGCACTTTCAATTTTTTAAAGTGCTTACTATATTTCGTTTTCGCCCAAGCGAAAACGCACCACAACTATTCACTATTCACTATTCACTAATCACTATTTCCGGGTTTCCACTCGGCACATTGAGACGTCAGCAAAATTAGCCAAAGCACTCCCTTAGGAGTGCGACGCGGACGGACTTTAGTAAAGTCTATGCGTTGTTAAGTTGTCCGGTGCGGTCACGCACCACTATTTCCGGGGGTGTTTTTATGAGGACGAGGATTGGATTTGACGGCGACAGTATGACGGCGTATCTCTCCGGAGAGATAGACCACCACTGCGCTAAAAACACAAGAGAGCTTATTGACTCGCTTATACAGCAGAAAAAGCCAAAGGTGCTGCGGCTTGATTTTTCAGGCGTGGGCTTTATGGACAGCTCCGGTATAGGGCTTATCATCGGCAGATACAGAATGATGATGCTGTACGGCGGATATGTAAGAGTTGTTAATGTGCCTGAGGGTCTTGAAAAGCTTATGCTGCTGTCGGGGCTTGGAGCACTTGATATTTTGGAAAGGCATGGTGAAGCTATTGAAACCACTGAATGAAATGAACCTGAGCTTTGACAGCTGCTCTGCAAATGAAGCCTTTGCAAGGTCGGCTGTTGCGGCATTTGTAACGCAGCTTGACCCTACGGTTGCGGAACTGAACGAGCTGCGCACTGCTGTGTCAGAAGCTGTTACCAACTGCGTTGTACACGCCTACAGGGATACTATTGGCAAGATATTTATTAATGTGAAGATATTCAGCGATATGCAGATAACAGTAAAGATACGTGACAGCGGCTGCGGTATAGCGGACATCAGTAAGGCTATGGAGCCGCTCTATACTACTGCACCCGATGAGGAACGCGCAGGCTTGGGGTTTGCTGTAATGCAGAGCTTCTCAGACAGTGTGAGTGTGCGCTCGTCCGTCGGAAAGGGAACAACTGTCACGCTAAAGAAAAAACTCAGCCGCAGGGTCAGCAATGGCTGAAAGAATAACGGCTGAGGATAATTTAGGACTGGTACATACGTGCGCAAAACGCTTTAAGGGTCGCGGCATTGAATATGACGACCTTTTTCAGGCCGGCTGTATGGGGCTTGTCAAGGCTGTAGACAACTTCGACAGCGGGCTTGGGTATAAGTTTTCCACATATGCAGTACCGGTGATTTTGGGAGAGATAAAGCGCCTGTTCCGTGACGGCGGCGCAGTGAAAATTTCAAGAGGACTTAAGGAACTGTCCCTGAAGGTGAGCAGAGAGGTACAGACATTCCGTGAGCAAAACGGCAGAGAACCGACGGTAACGGAGCTTGCCCGTAAAATGGAGCTTCCGCCGGAGCAGATAACAGAAGCCATATCCGCAAGCTTGCAGCCGGTATCGCTGAC
The DNA here is from genome assembly GCA_946186665.1 of uncultured Clostridia bacterium. Lineage (GTDB taxonomy): Bacteria > Bacillota > Clostridia > Oscillospirales > Acutalibacteraceae > UBA1213. The sequence continues at coordinate 21,035 of CAMHOE010000002.1, forward strand.
TGTATCGGACGAGGACGGCGATAGCCAGACAGACATCCCGATATCCGCCCCTGACGAGCAGATAACAGAACGAATTTCTTTACACACAGAGCTTGAAAGGCTTGACGAACGTGACAGAGAGCTTATCCGTCTGCGCTTTTACAAAGGGCTTACCCAGACACGCACTGCTGATATTCTCGGTATGACACAGGTACAGGTATCCAGACGGGAGAAGAAGCTTCTCCTCCACCTCCGACAAAGGCTGACTTAATTCAATGTTCAATGTGCAATGTGCAATGAAATAGCTCAAAGCCAAAGCACTCCCCTGAAAAGGAAAGGAAACCCTTTCGGAAATAGTGAATAACGAATAATGAATAGTATAATCAAATCACTTGAATTTTTTTATCTGTATGGTAAAATTTAAGCAGAAAGATATATGCTATTGATTCCGTTTGCAGACAAAACCAGATTTTTCAAAGAAACACCGGAAGGAGTGAATCATATGTGTAAGGTTATGGAAGAAAGAGTAAATGATGAAAGAATAAGAATTGCTGTCAACCTTTTGAAAATCGGTATTCTAAGTAATGAAAAGATAGCCGAAGCAACCGATTTGTCGATAGAAGTTATTAACGAACTTGAAGAAAAGCTGAAAGGCATACCGGCATAAACTAACCCCTCCGTCAATTATTTACACAGTAAATTTTTGACGGAGGGGTTTCAACTCGGCACCTTGAGATGTCTGCAAAAATAGCCAAAGTGCTCTCTAAAGAGCACGACGCGGACGGGTCTGTCAGAAGCAGATGCGTTCCAAGTCGTCCAGTGCGGTCACGCACCACTATTCACTAAATAAAAAAAGTTTCCCTCACGGAGATGACTCCGCGAGGGGTACTTTGTGTTTCTTTTTGACTATTCCTTAAAAAAGGTTATTACTTAGAAGCCTTCTTTGACTTGGAAGCTGCGAAAGCTGTACCAAGAGCAACTACGCCCATTACTGCGAATACAGCTGCTGTTGTTGCGCCGCTGTCGCTTGTAGCAACTGTCTTGCTGCCAGCTGCTGCGTTAGAAGTTGTAGTTGTTGTAGTTGTTGTTGTAGATGTCTTTGTGTCTGTTGACTTTGAAGTCTCAGGTGTTGATACTGTTGAAGTTGCACCAGGTGTTGAAACATCATCAGGTGTTGAAACAACCTCTGTGTCCTTAAGAGCAGAAAGAACGTACTTTGAGAAGTGAGGTCCTACAAACTTAACGCCCTTAGCTGTTTTTGTAAGGTCAAGACGTGTGAAAGCACCGCTCTCCTCAACAACGAAAGCAGCGTTAACGCCAACTTCCTTATCTGTCTCTACGTCGATAGTAACGTTCTTGAGACCAGCATCCTTACCCTCTGCGTCTGTGAAACCAAGCTCAAGGATATCCTTGTACTCGTTATCATATGCAGCGTCGAAAGCCTTCTCAAGATCTGCATCAGCAACAAGTGCTGCGTGGAAGAAGTACTCGCCGTCTGCAACGCTCTCGTCATCAATGGTAGCTGTGATAGTTACCTTGTTGCCAACGCCGCCTTCGAGGTCAACAGAAACAACTGCTTTACCGTCGTTAACAGCAAAAGGAGCGTCTTCAGAAGAAAGACCGAGTTTGCTCTCAGCACTTACAGCTACAGCAGAAACAGAAGCAGCTGCTGTTACTGTTGCGAGTGCAACCAAAAAGCTTTTTTTAATGTTCATCGTAAACATCCTCCTTATGATTTTTTGAATCTTTTGCTTTTTGACACAGATATGATAACATATTTGTAACCCTTATGTCAATAGGATTTTAGGATTTTTCAAAATATTACAAATCTATACTAAGAAATAGAGATTTTTTATATCTCTTTAGACAATCGCATAAATGTAAGATTATTGTAGTGATATCAGAAAGATACAAGTCTGAACTGATAGTCAACAACAGCGCCGTGAGCGTCCTCAAACATACCGAAATAGAATACAGCGTATGAAATCAGCAGTACAAGGACAAGGAAGCTTACAGCAAGGGCTGTACGGCTGCGTGAGTCGGAGAAGTCTATCACTCTGTTGTTTGAAGTGGTGTATTTTATGCCATTGGTTTTCAGAGACTGATATATCACAGGAACAAGCAATATCATAAATAATATGAAGTAATATGACAGACGTTCTATTATACTGTGCTTTGACATCGTTACCATAAGCAGTGTGCCGATGAAGCTGAGGTTTATAAGGTACTTGTTCTCGTTATTCATATTGATAGTGCCTGTCTTTGCCAGAACGAAAGCCACTATTGTTATGAACACCGGCAGTATAGCATACACCAGCGACACGCCCTGCTTTACGAATATGGACTCGCTGTATTCTTCATGATAGAAGGACGTGATGACCTGTATGAGATTTGTAGAAGCCAGATAGAACCAGAGAAGCAGATAGCCGTACAGCAGAAGCTCCTTCAGTCCGGGCTTTACCTTTATAAGCAGATATACGGGAAGCATGACAAGCACCGTCTGGTGGAAGAAGGACGCTATTATTATGACCAACGCAAAGAGCCAGAACTTGTTTCTCTTCATAAAATGCCATGCAAGCATAAGCAGGGATATTGCGACCATCTGACGCAGGAAGTTCATGGACATGAAGAACATGAACATATTCACATACAGGACCACCGATATCCAGGGGATCGGAGAATTTTTGTAAATGAATATCGCTGCCGGCACTATAGCGATAACAGAGAGTATCAGCATATACCAGTCGTAGTCGATAGAGGGTATCAGACCGATAAGCTTTGTCAGAAGCACAAAGCCTGTTTCCCAGTCTTTATATGCAAGCGTCTCAAAGCCTGCCGCCTGCATATTACGAAAGCCCGTAGCGTACATCTGGTAGTCAAAGCCTACGTTATATCTGAACGCCATAATTACAAACAGCTGAGTGAATGACAATATGACAAACAGCAGGTTCTTCACCTTAGAAGGCTTATGAAAGCAGAATATCGCAGCCCACACAAGAAGCGCTGCATTACTTAAGGTATAGAGTAGCAACTATAACATCTCCTGTCGGAATTTTATCGGGCATTCTTTGAGAATATCCCTTTGGTCAGGGTCTTGAAAAGTATCCTTATATCAAAACCCACAGACCAGTTTTCTATGTAGTAAATATCGTATTTTATGCGTTCCTCTATAGAGGTATCGCATCCCCTGAGGTCGTTTACCTGCGCCCAGCCTGTTATACCGGGCTTTACATAATGCTTTACCATATAAAGCGGAACGGACTTCCTGTATTCCTTTACATAATATGGTATCTCCGGTCGGGGACCCACAAGGCTCATATTTCCTTTGAGAACATTAAAAAGCTGGGGAAGCTCGTCTATGCTGTACTTCCTTATAAAGGAGCCGAACCTTGTACAGCGTGAGTCGTTCTTTTCCGTCGCGGAAATATCGTCCTCTGTTTCTGTACGCATAGAGCGGAACTTATACATTATAAAGGGCTTATGCCCCATACCCACACGCTTCTGCCGGAAGATTATTTTTCCCGGAGATGTGAGCTTTATGATAACTGCCGTTATAAGCATGACAGGCGACAGCACAATAAGCATAACAAGCGACACGATAATATCAAGGGAGCGCTTTATAAAACGGTTAAGAGTCTTGTCCAGCGGCACCTTCCTCATGCTCATTACCGGAATTCCGTCAAAGCTTGATATATATATTCTTGAAGAGAAGCTCGAGAACATATTCGGTATTATCGAAAATTTCACTCCCCAGCTCTCGCATATAGCAACAAGGTGTTCCATATTGGGCTGTGTTCTGTCCGAGAGCATGATAAGCGCTTCATCGGGCGGCGACTGGCTGAAATAGCGTGTTATCTTTTTTATATTTCCAAGATATGTAAGCCCTAACTGTGAATGGGGCGCGCTGTCAAAATATCCCGATATCTCATAGCCCAAGTCCGGAGACGAACGTATCTTATCAATAAAAGTCTCTGTACAGTTATTGACCCCCAACAGGACAATATATTTTTTGTTATAGCCCTTTTTTCGCATGGCTCTGAGGAACCTTCTGAGAAGGAACCTGTAGCACGCCGATATAAAGAACTCCGCAAAAAAATAGAACATTATCATCAGCTGGTACTGATACAGAGTCGAAGTAACTATAGCCGCAGCTATCATCACAACAAAGACCGCAAGACCGGCTCTTGATAAGTTTATCAGCTCATTCCTGAAGGCGGTGGAGCGGTATGAGCGGTACAGGTCACAGGCTCTGTTGCACAGTATCTGCACAGCCGCCACACAGACCGGCACAGCAGTTATGATGCGCATATCGTAGCCGACATCGTAAAGGGGGTCGATACCGAACAGCCAGAGTGTGATAAAGTAAGCCACAGCACATGAAGCCGCGCTTATCATCATATCCATAACGATATGCACAGCATTGAGCTTATTCTGATTTTGCTTTATCAACGCCTCACCCCCGACACAGACTGCGGCACAAAAAAACAAACCGCTGTTTGTCAGTAAATATATTTTAATATATCAAAATCCCATAGTCAACATTTTTTTCTTCCCAGACACCAATAAACCACACTTTGTTGTTATTCCCTTGCAAAATATATATAATTATGTAAAAATTCACAACACATCTATGTAAAAATATAATGGACAAGTTCAGAACTGAGTGATATAATAATGTTGTTGTAAAATCCGAAAAGGAGAGGTCTCATGAGAAAGTCAATACATGAGTTTATGTACTTTCTTCCGTTTCTGAAGGAAGTTATAAAGCGTGATTTCAAAAAGAAATATCACAAATCATTTCTGGGCGTTGCATGGTCTATGCTAAGCCCTCTGTTTATGATGATAATTATCACATTAGTATTTTCAACGCTTTTCAGGAAATCAGTCCCCCATTATTCCGCATACTGGTTTGCAGGCAATCTGCTGTTTTCCTTTATCTTTGAGGGTTCTTCTCAGGCGATGAACAGTGTGATAACAAACTCTTCCATGATAAAGAAAATGAAGATACCGAAATATTTCTTCTGTGTGTCGAGCGTGACCCAGAGCTTTATCACAGCGATGTTTTCAGTGATAGCATATTTTCTTGTATCGGCTGTTATAGGCGTACCGTTTACATTCTATATGCTTCTTATCCCACTGCCGCTGATACTTACGTATATCTTCACTCTGGGACTTGGTATGTTCCTTTGCGCATACGGCACCTTTCTTAAAGACATGAACTATATCTACAAGCTTGTAAGGCGTGTGTGGACTTATCTGACCCCTCTGTTCTACCCCATCGAGATAATCCCCGAACAGATACGTTTTTTATGGGACCTCAACCCGGCGTGCATATATATAACCATAATGCGTGACCTTGCGCTTTACGGTATGATGCCGTCCGAGAAGCTTCTCATCGTAGGCACCATTTACGCTGTGCTGACTCTCGCTCTGGGAATTGTCACATTCAAAGAAAAAGAAGACCGCTTCTTCCTTTACATCTGAGCGGGTGACCCCGCTGGACGAATCAGAACGCATATTCTACGTTAAGGACCGTCCGCATCGTGGGGAAAAAGTGAATAGAAAAAAACGAATTATATAAGTATAATAAAAAACTATAACTTCAAACAGTGCAGGCGCATGAAGTTGAGTAGGGAAAGAAAGTATATGTCCGGAGAAAAAAGCCGAAACAGCAGCCCCTAAGGGCTGCGCCGGCGGATGGGAACGATCATCTGTCGTGTCTGCGCCGTCCGGCGCGGGCAGTGAATGTTCGGTCATATTGTCAGAGTGAGCGTTAGCGCCCGAAGGAAGCGCCCTTAGGGTACGAACGTAAGCGCGAATCGGGTGCGCAGGCGCCCGTAGGAAGTGCCTTTGGGGTGCTCTGCGCCGGCGGAATGAGGTGTTTTAATGATCACAAGAGAAGTAAATGAAAAAGAACTGAGAAACAGCGAGGTCGTTGTGGACGTTAAGGATGTTTCTGTAATGTTCAATCTCAGCAAGAACCGTGAAGAGGGCGTAAAGGAATACTTTATCAATATGGTAAAGGGACGCATAAATTACGATGAGTTCTGGGCGCTGAGAAATATTTCCTTTCAGGTAAGGCGAGGTGAGTCACTGGCACTCATCGGCAGAAACGGTTCGGGCAAATCCACAATGCTGAAAACTGTTGCAGGTATCATAAAGCCGGCAAGAGGCTCTGTTGAAGTCAAGGGTACTGTTGCTCCGCTTCTGGAAATGAGCGGCGGATTTGACCGTTCTCTGTCCGCAAGAGAGAATATCTTCCTGTCCGGCGCAATGCACGGTCACACAAAGAAATATATGCAGAAGCGTTTTGACGAGATAGTAGAATTTGCGGAGATAGAAAAGTTCATTGATGTTCCGCTGAAGAATTATTCCTCAGGCATGGTATCCAGACTCGGCTTTGCAATAGCTACCTGCGTTAACGCCGACATCGTAATAGCGGACGAGGTGCTTGCCGTAGGTGACGCACGCTTCCGCACAAAATGTGAAAAGCGCATTGCAGAGATACTCAGCGGCGGAACAACTCTTCTTTTTGTATCGCACAGCGCGCCCACTGTCAAGAGCATATGTCAGCGTGCTGTCTGGATAGACAAGGGCAAGGTCATGGAAACAGGTCCCGCCGACGAGGTGGTCGATATGTACACAAAGTATATGAAAAACATGCCCACCGAAAAAAAGAGGACTCCTGTCACCTCTGACATTTAAATAATAGTGGTCAGTGATTAGTGGTCAGTGATTAGTGGTCAGTTCCATAAGCCCAAAGCTTAAAGCAAACCGGAGTTCACATCAGGACTGACTATAATTCATTTTTGTACCCCAAGTGCACTTCCTACGGGTGCCTTGAAAAATGGATATTCATTCCACATTCCACTTTCCACATTCCAATTTTTTATACGCTTTCTGATTTATTATGAAAAGAATACTTGTTTGTGCATCACGAATTTCACATATTTTGAATTTTCATCTGCCCTGTCTCAGATATTTCAAGGAACAGGGATATATCGTTGATGTTGTGTCTGAGGGTAAAACAGAACATGAGCTTATCGACAACTGCTATGATATGCGCTTTGTCAAAAATCCCCTCTCTGCACAAAATCTTAAAACCGTAAAGGCTTTGAAAAAGCTTCTCAGGGAAAACCATTATTCAATGATATATTCAAACTCCACCCTTGCAGGCGCGGCACTGAAGCTTGCTTATTTTAAGCTGAAAAAACCAAGACCGTATTTTGTACATATCTCGCACGGGTATATGTTCTCGGACGACCATTCGCTTCATTCAATGCTGTACAGAACTGTTGAAAGGCTTACAGCAAAGGCTCCGGACGCTCTTGTTGTGATGAACCGGAAGGATATGGAGCTTGCAGAAAAATATAAATTAGGAAAAACCTTACATTATATAGATGGAATGGGGCTTTGTCCGGACAAGTTCCCGCCTGTGGAAAAGGCGCAGAAGGACAGCTTCAGAGCCGCATCGGGGCTTAAAAAGGACGATACTGTCCTGCTTTGCGTAGGCGAGCTTTCCGCAAGAAAAAACCAGACAATGCTTATTAAGGCACTTGACATTATCCGCCGCTCTGACAAGAGAGCCGTTATGGTATTTGCCGGAAACGGAAAGGCTATGAATGAATGTAAGCTTCTTGCAGAGAAGTACGAGCTTGCCGGATGCGTGAGATTTATGGGACATACGAATGACGTAAACACCCTGTACAGAAGCTCCGATATACTGATATCCGGCTCGAAAATGGAGGGTCTGCCTTTTAATGTAATGGAGGCGCTTTACTGCGGACTTCCTGTTATAGCCTCTGATATCAAGGGACACAGCGACCTTATAACAGACGGCGTTAACGGACTGCTGTTTGATATTAACAGCGATAAACCGGAAGAAAATGCCGCTCAGGCGATATTGAGGGTTATTTCAGACCCTGAGCTTTACAGCAAGCTGAAAGCAAATGCTTTTTTAGATAAAAAATTTCTGATAGAAAACGTACAGCCAAAACTTCTTTCCATACTTGATAAGGAATATAAAGCGCCTGTACGAACTGAAGCTACGGAAGGAGCATAAGAATGAAAAAACGTCTTGTAAGCGTTTTGACGGTCATCACTATGATCATATGCACATTTTCCATCTGCGCCAATGCAGTAGGAGATGTGATAAATTTTTCGAGGGACGACCTGAATTTGTATGTAGGGCAGAACTACCAGCTGTCGCTGACGGCGGACGCGGAAATATCGGAGTATATATCCTCAGACCCGAAAATCGTTTCAGTAAGCGTGACAGGTGTAGTCCGTGCGCTGTCTCTCGGTTCATCTGTTATAACCGTCAGGGATACAAAGGGAAACGAAGCCCATTGCAGTGTTAATGTCATAGACGGCGACTCCCCCACCGGTGTTGAGATAGAAACGCAAAGTATCTCGCTTACTGAGGGCGAGAGCTATGCACTCAAAGCAAAGGTCCTGCCGGAGGACACAGAAGACCCCAGACTGTATTATACAAGCTCGGACTCATCCGTTGCAAGGGTGGACAAAAACGGACATATCAAGGCTGTCAAAGCAGGTGTGGCTGTTATTACCGTAGAGTCCTCCAGTGCCGCAATATCGAGCAAGTGCATAGTCAAGGTAATAGCAAAATCCACTCAGGGAAGTGTTGCTGTATCCATAGACGGCGTGCTGTACACTATAGCCGGCGAGAAAAAGAACAACATGGTGATACAGCTCAGCAACGACAAGGAGTCCCTTGAGACTACTACAGACAAGGACGGTACATTCTACTTTGACGATATCGTTCAGGGAACCTACACCCTTTCGGTATACAAGGGCAAGGTAACAGAAAATTCCGTTGCTATGGGACAGATAACAGTCGGCTCCTACGATATGTTCATCAGCTGTATAATAAACGATGACGAGCTTGTAATTCTGTACAAGAACGAGACAGAGGGCAAGGACAAGGTAAGCGATATTACTCTCGGACAGAAGTATCTCACTCTTGATACCGGAGCAACATACGATATGACCTTCAAAGTAACTCCGTCTACTGCTTCACTGCCGAAAATTAAGGGTACATCCAGCAACGAGGATGTAGCGACCGTAGATGTTGACGGCAGGATAACAGCCCACGAAGAAGGCGTTGCAACACTGACCTTCAAAACAGCAGACGGCAAGATATCCAAAACCTGTCAGGTAACTGTAACAAGTGAAAACAGCAACACCTACAGCCTGCTGATAATCATTGTTGAATTGGCTGTTATATTGCTTATCGTTATCGTATTCACCCTGTCATACAAGAGATACACAAGACAGCGTGAAATTGAAGAAGGTCTTATCCCCGATACGAAGGATTAAAATGATATGATGAATGATAATACTATTATCGCCGGAATTGTCGCCGGTGGAAGCGGCACAAGAATGGGCGGCGTTCTCCCGAAGCAGTTTATGGAACTTAAGGGAAAGCCCGTACTTATTCATACTGTTGAAAAATTCTTGTCTCACAGCAGGCTTGACACCGTTATCATAGGCACTAACCCCGAATGGAGAACTCATACAGAGGAGCTTATAAAGAAGTATTTTCCGGATAACGATAATGTTTTTGTAACAGACGGCGGCGCTGACAGAAACGCCACTGTGTTTAATATTGTCACCTTTGCTTCTAAAGCTCTTGGGTGCAGGGCTGATGACATCATCCTGACCCATGACGCTGTACGGCCCTTTGTCACACATAAAATGATAGACGACAGTATTTCAGCTATGGACAGCTATGATATCTGCACCACCTCAATACCGGAAACTGACACTGTAGTTATATCAAAGGACGGAAGCAAGGCTCTGTCATTTCCTGACAGACGGGAGCTTTATCGTATACAGACTCCCCAAACCTTCCGTCTTGGAAGCTTTACAGATGTTTATAGCTCACTCACTCCGGAGGAACGCAGTCAGGCAACAGATGTCTGCCGCTTATATCTTGAAAAAGGTCACTCTGTGAAGCTCATAGACGGAGACGCTTCAAATATAAAGCTCACCTACCCATTTGATTTCACCCTTGCTGTAGCGATACTTACATAAATGCGTATAAAAATTTGGAATGTGGAATGTGGAAAGTGGAATTAGTTGTGGACTCAAGTCTTGCTATTATCTGCAATATTAAAATGAAATGGCTGTATGTTTTTGTACATCGAAAACATACAGCCATTTTTGCATAAAAAGTCTCCTGCAAGAGTTTCCTCTTACAGAAGACAGATAGTAAGAATATCAGATATTGCCTTTGTGGATATACATTCTTGTCATATCAGGCTCTCCGTCACCCTGCACCATGCAGAGAAATTCCCAGCCGTAACGCTCGTAAAACGAGGTGTGGTCGGTAACAAGATATACGGGCGATATCCCCTTGCTTTTCAAATCTCTTACAGCCATGTTCAGAAGCTCTCCTGCGATACCCTGTCTGCGGTATTCTTCCTCAGTATATACGGCGCACACATTCGGGGTAAGGTCCTTTCTGTCATGAAAGTCATTTTCAATGACACCCAATCCGCCGGTTATCTTTTCTCCGTCAAGGCACAAGTACCAGCCAAGCTCTGTCTCTCCTGCAAGATAAGCATCCATACATTCAAGGTAGGCTTCTGTGGGTACACACCATTTCTGATGGAACCACTCAGCCGCCTTTTCTTTTATTTCAGGCTTCTCACGAAGTGTGATGTATTTATACTTATTCATATCTTTGTTTCCTCCCTTTGTTAACCTTATTTATTTAAAATGTGTAGTCTACTCCCCCGAAAGGGAAAGCTTCAAGCTAACCACTAACCACTATTTCGTCTTTGAGTACGCTGCGTATACGGCGGGTGACCCCGCAGGACGACTTAACAACGCATCTGCTTTTGTCTGAACCGTCCGCGTCACGCTCTAAAGGAGCGCTTTAGCTACTACTGTACACGTCTCAAAATGCCGAACAGGAACCCTCTGCTGAAATCGGAAGTTTAAACTCTGACCACTTCCCACTAACCGCTAACCACTATTTCGTCCTTGAGTACGCTGCGTATACGGCGGGTGACCCCGCAGGACGACTTAACAACGCATCTGCTTTTGTCTGAACCGTCCGCGTCACGCTCTAAAGGAGCGCTTTAGCTACTACTGTACACGTCTCAAAATGCCGAACAGGAACCCTCTGCTGAAATCGGAAGTTTAAACTCTGACCACTTCCCACTAACCGCTAACCACTATTTCGTCCTTGAGTACGCTGCGTATACGGCGGGTGACCCCGCAGGACGACTTAACAACGCATCTGCTTTTGTCTGAACCGTCCGCGTCACGCTCTAAAGGAGCGCTTTAGCTAATACTGTATACGTCTCAAAATGCCGAACAGGAACCCTCTGCTGAAATCGGAACTTTAAACTCTGACCACTTCTCACTAACCACTAACCACTATTTCGTCCTTGAGTACGCTGCGTATACGGCTCAGCGATTCCGGCTTTATCCCAAGATATGTAGCTATATGCTTCTTTGGTACACGTTCAACAAGCTCGGGATACAGCTTCTTGAAATGAAGATAACGCTCTGTTGCGTTCTCCACAAGAAAGCCGTTTTCTCTGTACATCTTGTACCGCAGACTCTGCTCCAGCATATTTATCCAGATAGTTTTCAGACCTTCATTTCCCATGATAAAGGCTTTCAGCTCGGAGACATCAAACAGCATTACAACAGTCTCTTCAATAGTCTCCCACATACATATATGCTCCTTATAGCCCATCATGCCCTCATCCATGCACCAGCCGCCCGGGATACCAAAGCCCCTTGTAATGTCGTTTCCGTCACCGTCAATGTAATAGCTTCTTACAAGACCGTCAACAACTATACCGGCTGTACCGGCTGTTTCGCCTATACCTGTAACAACGGCGTTTTTGGGATATACCCTGAACCTTGCCATCTCCACAGCACGACTCAGCACACCTTCCTCAAATCTGACATCGTATTTATCAGCAAGGGCTTTAAGCTGTAAAACTATAGACTCCTTATTCATATCACATCACTCCGTTTACTACAAACGCATAAATTATAGCCGCTAAGTTTGCTCCGCCGTGAGCGATCATTCCCGGCAGAAGGTGATTTGTCTTTTTGTACGCAAATATCCACACAAGACCTGCCGCAAACGAGAAGCCGAAATTATACCAGTCAAGCATTGCGAACATAAGGTTGAAAAGGAGCAGTGCTTGTGTCTCACCCATGACCTTGCCGACAAAGCACTTTGCAAGCCCTCTGAAATATATCTCCTTGAAAATGCCGCTTACAAATGCCAGCGCTATAATACTCATAACTGTAGTGGACAGAGATAGGTCGCTTTGGTTATAAGCCGACATATCTGTACCTCCCAGAGTAATGCCATACGAATAAACAAGGCTGAGAACACACGTAACTGCAAGCGCACCGATACCAAAAAGAATATCCCTGACAAGAGTTTTCTTCTGCGTTATCTCTTTCATAATGCTTATGTCATTCTTTTTGTAAAGCATTATCGCTGAGGGCAGAAGTATCATATTTACAAGTATAAGTACAATACAATAGATTACTCTGGGATATGTGGCATAGCTTGCGACGTCAAATACGTTCATGCCCGGTTTACTGCCGGAATAAGCCATAAACACCTCAAAGCCTGCGACAAAGAACGTCAGTACTGTGGTTATGGTCAATGCCCTCTCTGCGTTCCTGAAATTGGTTTCTTTTTCTTTGATATTGATTTCTTTCATGTTTATCTACCTCCTGAAATAAGGATACCATTTCAGCAGGCACTTTGCATTGATGTATGTTAAGTGAAGTAATTTTTTTAAAAAAGGACTGAGCATAAGTTCAGTCCTTTTCATCAATGCTAATTACTCTGTTTTGATATCAGCCGTCCTCATACTGATAAGAAAGCTTTACTCTCAGTGTTCCTGCCGCTTCATTTTTCAGCACAGAAACGCCGTCTGTTTTTATCTTGTGGTTGTCGTCCAGAGTATCGTTTGCACAATCTATACAGTAGTAAAACTCGTAGGGTGCTTCATTGAACAGTTTGGTAAAATATTCATTATAGGTCATATCCGTACCAAACCTCAGAGGAACATAAGTCTCTCCCATAAGGGCTGTCTCTCTTATCTTTGCACTCAGGGTATCTGTGAGCCTTTCATCAAAGCTCTGTACCACAACACCCTCCGCATAATAGTAGTTCATGTCCTTTGATGTACACATCGGAACAAAGAAATTGTATCTTATCAGGCTGTTTGCATCCTCTTCCCTGCGTGACTCCGATATCTCCGTTATGCTCTCGGATATGGAATGGTTAGCGCATATATACTCTGTTGTGACATTGAAATACTCATAGTTTATATTATCATCATTATCGTCCCATGTGGCATCCAGATGATACCATTCTCCGTTCATCTCCACCACGTTCCACATATGCGCAACACCGTCTGCTTCACCCCTTACGGTACTGCACACGATACCTACCCTTGTCATAAGAAGCTGTATTGCTTTGGAATAGCCCTCACACACAGCTTCTCCGTCAACGACAGCACCATATGCGGAAAAATACTGCCAGCCGTCAGAGGACGAAGTAACGCCTGTTTTATACGTACAGTTTGAGATAAGCTTATCATGAATGATTTTTTCCCTCTGATACTCAGTTCTGCCGGAGCCGACTGATGACAAGATCTCATCGACCCTCTGGTTAAAGCGGTCTATATAAATTTCACATTCATCAGAGGATATCACAGAATAGAACTCAACTATTGTACAATCATCAACATAAGCATAGCCAAAGATATTTTCCATCCAGAATATTTCAGGGTTATCGCTTATATAGGCATTAACGACCTCACGAATATCAAATTCAGAGAGCTTAACGCCGGGTATTCTTATTCTCGAGGTACGATATCTTCCGTTTGCATCCGGTTCATTAGTAACTCTGTACACACTCCCGTGAATTCGGTCATAGAGATCACGTTTTACATCGGTATCCAGTGCATTATAGCCTGTTTTCACTGTAACGAGTCTATAGTTCTCAGCGGAGTAGTTATATACCTCTGTATTTATTTTTTCATACTCAGTCTCTTCTTTACCGTCATCGCTTATTTCTATTGCTTCTATATCATCATAGACACTGCCCGCCTTATTTGATGTTGTAAAAAAGAGCATAAAACAAGCTATCAAAAGAGTTACTGCAAACCCAAAAAACAACACATAGAGTAAATTCGAAACAACCCTTTTCATACAACCCTCCCGGCGCAAGGCTTGCGCTCCCGATTCACGCTATCGTTCGCTTACGCTCACTCTGATATCCAGACCTCAACTTTTCCTGTCCGCGATTAACGGCGCAGACTTGCCAGACAATATTCCCCACCCGCCGGCGCAGGCTAAGAGCCTGCTGTTTCGGCTGTTTTAACCGCACAAATAGTTTTATTCTCCTACTCAACTTTATGCGCCTGCATATCCCAATGTGCAATGTGCAATGTTCAATGAAATAGCTCAAAGCCCAAAGCCTCCCCTTTAGGGTAAGTGACAGAAATTTACATAGTAAATATTTGCCAGACGGGTTCCATTCAGCGAATGCACTCGCAATTCTTTACAGCACTTGCTATATTTCGTTTTCGCTAAAGCGAAAACGTACCACAACTATTCACTATTCGTTATTCACTATTCATTATTCACTATTTCCGGTCACGCACCGCCTGATTTTTTTGTTCCGGAGTTTTTGTTCTGAAAATTTTTAAGGCTCTGTCTTGTTTTTTTCAGGGCTGCAAGATTTGCGGAAAGCTCATCGTCAGCCTTTTTCATTATGTTGTCTATATAGCTGTTGGCAGCGTTCCTGATTTTTGCAGCTTCTGCATTTGCTTTGTTGATTATCTCACTTGCCCTCTGCTGAGCCTGCCTTGTGATTTCATTATGCTCCACCATAGCTTTGGCTCTTTCCTCTGCCTGCTGAACTATCGTCTCTGCTTCCTGCTTTGACTTTGCTAAAATGTTGCTGCGGTCTGCCGCAATACTCTTTGCCTGTCTTACCTCCTGCGGCATATTGGTGCGCATCTCGTCTACTATCTCCTGTATACGCTCTGCATTGACTACTTTTTTGCCGCCTGAAAGGGGCATTTTCGCTGAGGTATCGATTATCTCCTGAAGCTCGTCTATCAACATTTCCAGTTTCATTTCATATTACTCCTTTGTTTTATTCTCAACAAGATTTCATCATGTATACATTCCGGTACAAAAGGCGATACGTCTCCGCCAAGCGCACCCACCTGTTTTACTATACTCGAACTCAGATACATATTATCCGCACTCGTTGTAAGAAAAACAGTTTCCAGATTGCTGTCCAGCTTTCTGTTGGTCAGTGCCATCTGAAATTCATATTCAAAGTCCGATACGGCACGCAAACCCTTCACAATGGCAGAAGCCTTTTTTTGTGCGGCAAAATCCGCAAGCAGACCGCTGAAGCTCATTATCTCTACATTATCTATATCTGCTGTTGCCTTGCGCAGAAAATCCGTTCTTTCTTCAATTGTAAACCAAGGTTTCTTATCAAGGTTCACAAGAACGGCAACGATAACATGGTCAAAAAGCTTTGATGCTCTTTTTATAATATCGATATGCCCTACTGTTACGGGGTCGAAGCTTCCCGGACAGATAGCTGTTCTCATATACCATCCACTTCCCTTTGCGAATACACGGTTATCATTATCTTACCGTATTTATAATTTTTCTTGATGACAAAATCTCCTGTCTGTTCAGGAAGCTGTTCATCAAAGGGATGCTCACATATAATTATCCCGCTCCCTTTCATCACCTTCGGCAGGCGCATAAGAGCAGACTGAAGAAGTCCCGTTTTGTACGGCGGGTCAAGAAAAGCTATATCAAAACGCTGTGAAGTACCTGAAAGATAGCTCAGGGTATCGCCGTTTCTGACCTCAGCCTTTTCTGCAAGACCTGTTGTCTCCAGATTTTTTCGTACAGCGTCAAGCGAACGTCTGCTGTTATCAATAAAAACCGCCTTTTCAGCACCTCTGCTCAATGCTTCTATACCCATCTGACCGGAACCTGCAAAGGCGTCAAGGAACACTCTTCCCTCGACCGAGAACTGTATTATACTGAACACTGATTCCTTTACATTATCGGTAGTAGGGCGGACATCATCACCCGAAGGTGTTATCAGCCTGCGTCCCCTTGACGACCCGGTAATCACTCTCATACACTCACTGTCCTATCATTCTGATATTCTTACGCTACAATATCACACTATAAATTATAATTTATTACGTCAAAAAGTCAATAGACTTTTTGCATATCATTAACAAAAATTAATCCGAATTTTCGTCAGGCGGGTAACCCCGCCGGACGACTTAGAACGCATAGACTTTATTAAGAACCGTCCGCGTCACGCACCTAAAGGTGCGCTTTGGCTACTGCTGTACACGTCTACAACTGCCGAGTGGAACCCCTACGTCAAAGATTTACTATGTAAATTTTTGACACCTCCCCTTTCAGGAGAGACGGAAATAGTGAATAGTGAATGGTGAATAATGAATAGTGAATAGTTGTGGTGCGTTTTCGCTTAGGCGAAAACGAATTATAGTAAGTATAATATAAACTACAACTTCAAACAGTACAGGCGCACATATTTACGGAGGAGGAGAAACTGTCTGCTCGAAGAGTGCAGCCGAAACAGCAGGCTCTTAGCCTGCGCCGGCGGATGGGGATGAGGGTCTGCCGGTTCCGCGCCGTTAATCGCGGACAGTAAAAGTTTTGGTTATACTAAACAGAGTGAGCTTTAGCGAACGCCAACGCGAATCGGGTGCGCAAACCTTGCGCCGCCGTTTATCGCGGACAGGAAAATGTTTGGTCATACTATCAGAGTGAGCTTTAGCGAACGCCAACGCGAATCGGGTGCGCAGGCTCTGCGCTTTAACCGTTTTTCCGGTAATGGTTATATACGGACTCTGCCGCAGGTCGGTTCATGCCCTTGACTTGCAGAAGCTCCTCAATATCGGCTTCTTTTATCCTTGTTATGGTTTTGAAGTAGGAAAGCAGGGCTTTGGCGCGCTCCTCTCCGATACCGTCAATTTCAGTGAGTGATGATGAAAACGCCTTTTTGCTCCGTGCCTGCCTGTGGTAGCCTATAGCAAATCGGTGTACCTCATCCTGTAGCTTTGATACAAGCGTGAATGCCTGTCTTTTTGATGTTATGGATATCTCATGTCCTTCGTCTGTTATGGCTCGGGTACGGTGCTTGCTGTCCTTTACCATTCCGAACAAGGGTATATCAAGCCCAAAATGTTCAAGCACTGAACGCACAGCGGCTACCTGTCCCTTGCCGCCGTCAAGCAGTATCAGGTCGGGAAGCTGTCCGAAGCCATCACCGCTGTCTTTGTTTTTGAAGTATTCTTCAAACCGCCTTGTAAGTACCTCGTGCATTGAAGCATAGTCATCCTGCCCCACAAAGCCCTTTATCCTGAAACGCCTGTAGGAGCTTTTGTAGGGTCTGCCGTTTTTGAACACCACCATACCTGCAACATTTTCCGTTCCCATCAGATTGGAAATATCGTAGGACTCTATAAATACAGGCGGCTTTGAAAGTCCTAAAAGTCCTGCAAGCTCATCAAGCGCAGAAAGCTCATGACCGTAATGTCCCCTGCTCTGGGCAAGCTTTTCCGCTGCATTCTGCTTTGACATTTCAAGTATCTTCTGCTGCTCGCCCTTCTGGGGATAATGAAATTTTACTTTTTTACCTCTCAGCTCAGACAGCCTGCCGAGTATAAGTTCTTCGTCTTCGGGAACACCGTCAAGTGTTATTATGGGTGGAATGTTCTTCCATATTGAATAGTACTGCATAAGAAACTCTGCCCTTGCCGCTGACAAGTCGGCGTTCTCACCCAAATCTTTTATAACGAAATCCTCTTTGTCATACAGCCGTCCGCCGTTAAAGCGCAGCACTGCAAAGCAAGCATCAGCACCTTCTGTCATAAGTGAGATAACATCCTGCTCCTCCACAGACGCCGCAACGACCTTCTGTTTCTCGGTTATCTTCTTTACAGCATTTATCCTGTCCCTGAGCTTTGCAGCCAATTCAAAATCAAGATTTTCTGCTGCTGCATTCATTTTTTCGGTCATAAGCTTTATAGAGTCGCTGTCTCCTTTTTTGAGGAAATCCACAGCCGCATTGACTCTTTCGCTGTAGTCTTTAAGTGACACTTTACCACTGCACGGAGCGCAGCACTGTTTTATATAGTAGTTAAGGCAAGGGCGCCCTTTTTTGCAGTCTCTGGGAAACACCTTATTGCACGAGGGCAGCATAAATATTTTCTGTGCTTCATCAACTGCATTTTTTGCATACCATGCGCTCATATAGGGTCCCAGATACTCAGCCCCGTCATCGGACTTCTGCATAACGAAGCTTAGCTTTCTCCACTGGTCAGCCGACACACGGATATAGCTGTAGCCCTTGTCATCCTTGAGCAGTATATTATACTTCGGCTTATGCTGCTTTATCAGACTACATTCCAGCACAAGAGCCTCAAATTCACTTGTGCAAAGTATATAATCAAAGTCCCACACATTGGAAACCATCCTCTTTACCTTTTCCTGATGATTTCTGTCCGAACCGAAATACTGACTCACACGGTTTTTCAGTGCCTTTGCCTTACCTATATATATTATCTCTCCGTCTTTATTCTTCATTATGTAGACTCCCGGACTAAGCGGGAGTCTCATTGCTTTTTCTCTCAGTTGTTTAATATCCATAATTGCCCCCTGAGCGCAGATACAATGTCAGTAGTAAATACTCAGTATACATCCGGATGTGCTCACAGAATAGGATATCCCATCATTTATCCGGTCAATATCAAAAACCTTCTGCTCCACAATAAGCTCGTTCATAGCTTCATCCAATACCTCCGGCGATGAAAACTTCACCGACAGTCCGCCGTCTGCATAGTACCATTCCGCCGCATCCTGTACATAGCTGAAATCGTAATCTTCAAAATACAAGCCGTTATATACGTAGTAATTGTACTTTGTTCCTGTTTCATCCGGTACGGGCATAGTGCCGTCTATCGTGTGAGTGTTCTTCATGTCATCATAAGATATCAGAAAGTATTCATAGGTTTTAGTATTTTCTCCGTCATCCTTTATAGGGTCGTCCCATGTCAGGTCAATAAAGTAGTATTCGCCGTCCACGCATACATAGTTCCATTGGTGAGAACCGCTTTCTGACGCTCTTGTGCCGTTCACCTTGCCGCACTCTATGCCAAGCCTGTGCATTATCAGCTGAAAGGCAGTGGAATACCCGGAGCATATCGCAGTGTTTTCCACAAGACAGCCGTATGCTGTTGAAGCGTTCAGCAAGCCTTCATTCTCTTCCGCTTTGATAAGCGCAAGGGTTTCGGTGTCGTATACGGTATTATTTATTATATAGTCGTGAACATAAAGTATCTTTTCATAGGTGTTCTCTTTTGAAGCGGCTTCATTCACTATATCAGATACTATACTCTCTAATTCCTTCTGAGCCTTGATTATCTCATCGTCATCATCGCTGAACAGTGTTGGAGAAACGGTTATCTCTGATTGTTCGCCGAGTGTTTTCATCTGGTAGGTAAAGCTTTTTCCAAGCCAGAAATATTCCGGATGGTCGTCAAGCACAGCATAATAGGCAGTCTTTACATCATCCTCAGCTTCATTTTCAAAGACAAATTCTGTTTCCAGCTCTTCTATCATAACTGTAAAGCGGTTATAGAGTTCCGTTTGTTTTTCGCTGAGGGTATTCTTCAGTGAATACCGATACTCCTGCATAGAGTCAGAAGACTCAGCCCATGATATTTCAGATTTTTCCTCACTGCTCTCTGCTAAGGGAGCTTCACTGTCTTCCTCAATTCCGGCACTTACAGAATGTTCCGGTTCTATCGGAGCATCATCTCTGATAAGATGTTCCCAATCCACAGAGCATCCGCCCAGAACACAAGTCGCTGCGACTGCCGCAGCCGTAATCCTTATTCCATTTTTCACTCTCACCCTTATCCCCCTTTCGCCGGCGGCGCAGAGCCTGCGCTCCTAATTCGCGGCGCAGAGCCTGCGCTCCCAATTCGCGGCGCAGAGCCTGCGCTCCCAATTCGCGGCGCAGAGCCTGCGCTCCCAATTCGCAGCGCAGAGCCTGCGCTCCCAATTCGCGGCGCAGAGCCTGCGCTCCCGATTCGCGTTGCCGTTCGCTGAAGCTCACTCTGATATTCTGACCAAAACTTTTCCTGACCGCGATTGACGGCGCAGACATGACAGATAATCGTTCCCATCCGCCGGCGCAGCCCTTAGAGGCTGCTGTTTCGGCTGTTTCATCCGTACAAATAGTTTTATTCTCATACTCAACTTTATGCGCCTATACATCGTAAAGCTGTAGTTTATTATATTCTTACTATGATTGTTTTCGCCGCAGCGAAAATATACCACTATTATTCATTATTAAGTCTTAAGTTTTCAGTATTCATTAATTTATCACACCAGCGTTCTTCCTTCGCAGTATTTGCAGAGGAGCATATCGCCGCCGAGAGGTCTGAATATTTTGGGAAGATATGCTTCTGTTGTGGTGATACAGTTTGGGTTGCAGCATTTTACATTGTGGGTATCGAAGCGTCTGGGCATGGGCTTTTTGTCGGCATTTTCAAGCATTTTCATAATGAGCGCCATTCTTGCGTACATACCGTAGATGGTCTGGATGAAGTACTTTGCCCTGTCGTCATAGTCTACATCTTCGGTTATCTCATCAACTCTGGGAAGGGGATGAAGTATCTTCATATCGTGTCTTGCAAGGCGAAGTTTTTCGCTGTCCAGTACAAACACACCCTTCTGTTTTTCGTAATCCTCAGGACTTTTGAAGCGTTCTCTCTGTATTCTTGTCATGTACAGGACATCAAGCATGGGCAGAGCTTCTGCAAGGCTCGGCACTTCTATATGGCGGCAGCCCGAAGCGTTCATTATATCCTTGATGTACTGCGGAACGGTAAGCTCCGGTGTAGATATCAGCACAAAAGTATTGCCCTTGAAATGAGACATTGTTTTTATGAGGGAATGTACAGTCCTGCCGTTTTTCAGGTCGCCGCAAAGACCAATGCACATATTGTCAAGTGTACCCTTTTCGTTGTAAAGCGTTACAACATCTGTCAATGTCTGTGTGGGATGAAGATGTCCGCCGTCGCCTGCGTTTATGACGGGAGCAGCAGAGTACATTGAAGCTGCCTTTGCAGTGCCTTCAAGGGAATGTCTTATTGCTATTATGTCGGCATATCCGCCAACAACAGTCACTGTATCTTTAAGACTCTCGCCCTTTGAAACAGAGGAATTCTGCGGATTGTCAAAGCCTATGATACTTCCCCCAAGACGGAGCATGGCAGTCTTGAAGGACATCTGTGTTCTTGTTGAAGGCTCATAAAAAAGCGTGGCGAGTATCTTTCCCCTGCAAGCCTCTGAATACGCTGAGGGATCGTTCATTATATTATTTGCAAGCTCTATAATTTCTATAAGCTCCTCTTTTGAAAGACTGTCAAGATCTATTAAATGTTTTGTTTTCATATCCTCACCCTTTTTCAATGTTCAATGTACAATGTGCAATGTGCAATTAATAACTTCAAAGCTCAAAGCTTCACTCAGCGAAGAGATCCACAGATCCTATTGCACTTACTATAATTCATTTTTGCTTTAGCAAAAATGTACCACAACTATTCGTTATTCACTATTCACTATTCATTATTCACTATTATAATTAAAGCCTGTCGGTATACGGCAGGCTTTAAGAGATTATTTGTTGTTGAAGATGTCCATTATATCCATGAATGAATCGTCTGAGTCACCGTTATTAACGGCCGGCTTTGCCGGTGCAGGCTTTGTGGAGCTGCTTACGGGAGCCTTAGTGTTTGCATTGGGGTATACGGGAGCTGCCTGCTGGGGCGGCTCGGGCTGCGGTGCAGGACGATTGTACATTGGCTGCTGATAGGGGTTGTGCTGAGGTCTGGGCTGTCTCTCAGGCTGAGGCTTGGTTACGGTTCCGAAGCGCGCCGGGTCCGGTCTGGGAGCTACAGCTGTGCCATACTGAAAGGGCGAAGCAGGTTTCTTCTCATCCTTCTTAGCACCGCCTAAAGCCGGCGGAAAACCGCTGTCTGTTGTGGGGAAGCCTGTAGCGATAACTATTACGCTGATAGCGTCCTCCATCTCCTCATCAAGAGCAGCACCCCAGATGATGATAGCGTTCTCGTCTGCCTGCTCGGAAATCATTGTTGAAGCATCCTGTATCTCATCAAGTCCGATATCAGGAGATGCCTTTATGTTTACGATAAGTCCCTTTGCACCCTGAATAGATGTGCCGAGAAGCGGACTGGATATTGCATTCTGAGCTGCGATCTTTGCCTTGTCTTTACCGGAAGCAACGCCCACACCCATAAGTGCGTAGCCTGCGTCCTTCATGACGGAGGTAACGTCTGCAAAGTCAAGGTTTACAAGACCGGGTATTACGATAAGGTCTGTGATACTCTGAACGCCCTGACGGAGAACATCGTCTGCTGCAAAGAATGCGTTCTGGAGTGTTATCTTCTCATCGCTGATGTGCTTGAGTCTTTCATTAGGGATAACGATAAGTGAGTCTACGTGCTGCTTGAGCTTCTGGATGCCCTGCTCAGCCTGTTCCATACGGCGCTTGCCCTCGAACAGGAACGGTGTTGTAACGATACCTACTGTGAGGATACCCATTTCCTTAGCGACCTCTGCAACTACAGGAGCAGCACCTGTGCCGGTACCGCCGCCCATACCTGCGGTGATAAATACCATATCTGTATCCTGAAGAAGCTCTGCTATTACCTCACGGCTCTCTTCAGCGGCTTTTTCGCCTACTTCCGGCTTAGAGCCTGCGCCCTTGCCGTGTGTTATCTTTTCGCCTATCTGTACCTTCTGTGTAGCCTTTGAGCGGTTCAGAGCCTGCTTATCGGTGTTGATAGAGATAAACTCCACACCGGTAACATACTCCACCATTCGGTCGATAGCGTTTCCGCCGCCGCCGCCGACTCCTACAACCTTAATATGCACTATGCTTTCAACTTCGTTTTCAAATTCGTAAGGCATTTGTTTGACTCCCTCCAAAATTAACATCTGACAGAATTTCTGCTGTCTTACATTCTGACTTGCTTTATTTTTTTACATACAACTACTATTAATTTACCACTTTTCCACCGGAATTTCAATACGATAAAGGACTTTTTACACAGATTTATCATTCTTTAGGTAATAAGCCTATATTATAACGTCATTTTTGTTGATTATGACAAGGCATAATTAATTACTCTTCATAGTACTCATCGCCGGTATAATCATAGGTCTCATCGTCCGCATAATCTTCATCTTCTTCGTAATAGTACGCATCCCCGAAATCATAATCTTCATCCGTGCCGTCATCGTCTGTATACTCGCCGTCATCATATGTGCCGTCATCGTCTGTATATTCGCCGTCATCATCCGTGCCGTCATCGTCTGTATACTCGCCGTCATCGTCCGTGCCGTCATCGTCCGTATACTCGCCGTCATCATATGTGCCGTCATCGTCCGTATACTCGCCGTCATCATCCGTGCCGTCATCGTCCGTATACTCACCGTCATCATATGTGGTCTCATCGTCGGTTTCCTCTCCGGTGGTTTCGGGGTCGCCGGTGTCAGCGTCACTTGTCTCATCCTCATTGGCGCCGCTTTCTTCTGCTTTGCTGCTTTCAGACGAGGACTCTGTCTTTTTCTTTGTGTCCGAAGTTGTCTTAGGCTTTGATACCTTTGACGCCTGAGCGGAGCTTTCATCAGCCTGTGAGCTGTAGTATGACTTTCCTCCCTCAGCGGAGCAAAGAGACACGTCAAGTATTCCTTTGTCCTTTTCGGAGAGACTCTTTTCGATTATCTTCTTTGCCGTTTTGAGCTTATAGTCAATGCTTTCCGGCGTACCGATGACGATACGCAGTCCCTGCTTGGTGGTAAGCGTTATCTTTGACATATTGGAAATATCAATGATATCGATCGTACCCAGCTTATATTTCTCCTCAGCGTCAAGGATCTCGTTGATATATCCCTCTACGTTTTCATCCTTGTACTTTACAGCAGAGGACAGCTTCGGTTCTTTGAGCTTCGCACCCATTATCTTGGGTATGTTTGTATTTCGCAGGGTGTCGGAAATATCTATTATCTTTCCGCTCTCGCTGAGCAGAACATACTTACCCTCACTCTCGATAACGCAGGTGGGAGTTGCTTCCTTGACTGTTATCACAATCCTGTTGAACAGTTCTTTGCTGATAGTTACCTTTTCTATGTACGGGAATTTCTCCCAGATATTTTTTTCTCCCGGAGATGTATTGCAAAGGATGAGGTTATCACCCTGTTTTATCATGCAGGAGGATTTTATCTCATCTCCGCTGTAGCGTGATTTTCCCTTTACTTCTATTTCGTCTATCTTGAAGAATACCGTAAGGGAAAGCACAAAGCATACAGACACAAGCACAAGCAAGGTCACCGCATAAAACAGCACTCTTAGTACCTTGCGCTTATAGGGGCTTCTGGGTTCCTTCGCCGGAGGCAAAGGCTTTACATAGTGCAGACCGCTTTCTCTCGGAGGTCTTTTCAGCATATTCTCGGCACTCTTGTCTATCTCTCCCTGAAACGCCATGTCCTCTTTATAGCTTCCGGCATCATTCATCTTGATGCTGTTTTTGCTTCTGTTCTTTTTAAGACTGGTATTGCTTATTTTCCTTACCGGCTGCGGAGTACTCTTTGCACTTCCTGAGCTTTTCTCGTTTGGATTTCTTCTGCCCTTTTGAGGCGGAGATTTTCCGCTGCCGGCGGTTCCTTTTATATTTGACGGTATGGGTTTTTTCTTGCCTTCACCGCTTCGGTCTTTACCCGATGGCTTTTTGCTCATTACTTTTCATTCCCTTCACAAAAGCCAGAACTCAATATTCAATGTACAATGTGCAATATTCAATGTTCAATCTTTCACTCAAAACACTTACTATAATTCGTTTTAGATTTATCAAAAACGCACAGTCATTCCACATTCCACTTTTCACATTCCACATTTTAATTAAAGGCTTTTTGCTGCGGAGAGTACCTCGATGATTATGGAGTATATCCTCTTTGAAGCGTCAGATATCGCCATGCGCTTTGCATTTTCGGAATATTCCGCAAGACGTATCGGGTCGCTTGCAAGCTTGTCTATCTCTTCGGTAAGCTTCTCCGGTGTAAGATCCTTTTCCTCTATCATGACCGCTGCATTTTCCTTTACAAGTGCCATTGCATTATGGAACTGGTGATTTTCTGCAACATTCGGCGAAGGGATAAGTATTGAGGGCTTTCCCTTTACCTGTATCTCACTGAGTGTGATAGCTCCTGCTCTTGCGATGACTACATCTGCCGCCGCAAGACACACGGGCATATCGTTGATGTATTCCCTTATGTCAAGGTTATCTGCCTTTTCAAGGTCGGCTCCCTTATCCTTAAGAAGCTGAGGAAACCATTTGCCATACTGTCCGTATGCGTGAATGTGCTGATACTTTCCGTCACCTGCGCTTCTTGCGATAACATCAGCTAAGGCTTCGTTTATCTTTCTTGCGCCAAGACTGCCGCCGAAGGAAAGTATCACGGGTCTGTTGTCAAGTCCCAATTTCTTTCTTGCTTCTTCCTTTTCCTGAATGAGTATCTCGCCTCTTACAGGGTTTCCGGTGTCTACAAAGTTGCATTTGCCCTTGAAATGCTCCCTTGCAGCAGGCATTGCAAGCATTACCCTTGTGGCGTGTTTTGAGAGCATTTTGTTTGTTACTCCGGGATAAGCATTCTGCTCATGTATAAGAGTGGGTATTCCCAGCTTTGCAGCCGCCCTCAGCACGGGGCCGCTTACATAACCGCCTGTACCGATACATATATCGGGCTTGAACTCCTTTATTATCTTTTTGGAGTCTCTGCCGGCTGACACTGCCTTTTTCACGGTAACGATATTATCCTTGAGTGCGCCTAAGGATATCTTTCTCTTAAAGCCCTGCACTGTTATTCCCTTGAATTCAAAGCCTGCCTGCGGCACAAGTCTTTCCTCCATGCCGCCTTTAGCTCCGATATAAAGTATCTCAGCATCGGGCTGACGTTCCCTTACATATCCGGCAATGGCAAGAGCAGGATTGATATGACCTGCCGTACCGCCGCCTGCAAATATTATCCTCATAACAAAACACCCCTTAAACTTTTTCCAGTGCTGACGTTCTGGATATGGACAGCACTATTCCCATCTGTGCAAGAAGCATGATAAGTGACGAGCCGCCATAGCTGAAAAACGGCAGGCTGATACCTGTGTTCGGCAGCCAGTCGGTGATTACCATAATGTTGAGTATCACCTGTATTCCTATCTGTGCTGAAAGTCCTATGCCCAGAAGCGAACCGAATTTATCCTTAGCTCTCATGGAAAGGGTAATGCCCCTCCATACAAGAAGCGCAAACACGCAGAGTATTATCATAGCTCCGATAAAGCCCAGCTCCTCACAAACCACCGCAAATACAAAGTCGTTCTGTACTTCGGGGATATAGAGGAACTTCTGTCTTGACTGACCCAGTCCCTGTCCGAACAAACCGCCGGAGCCGATAGCATAAAGGGAGTTTCTTGTCTGATAGGTGTCCTGCCACATTTTATCGTTAGTATACACCAGTGCCTGTCCCCAGCCTGCAAGTCTGCTCATTGCATAGCCAAGCTTATTTGTAATCAAAAGAACAGCTACGATAAGCACAACAGCTATACCTGCAATAACAAAATATCTTATCTTCACACCGCTTATATACATCATAAGGGCAACCAGTATCAATATGATAACAATACCGGAATAATGGGGCTGTAAAAACAGAAGCGGACAAATAAGGAGGAGAATTATTATCGCAGGGAGGACGCCGTATCTGAAGGTGTCCATTTTCTTAAAGAACTTTGAACCCCAGTGAGCCATAAAAAGTATGACCGCAAACTTCGCCACCTCAGAGGTCTGAACCGTGAAGGCACCGAAGCCTATCCAGCGGTGAACACCGGATTCGTTAGGCCAGAACAAGGTCACACCAAGAAGTATTACGGAAAAAACAAATATCGGCAATGCAAGCTTATGGAAATGGTGATAGTCAAAATATGAAAGCAAAAACATTGCAGCGATACCGCCCAGTGCAAAAAGGCCCTGTCTTTTAAGGTAATAGAAGCTGTCATCCAGATATTCAAAGGCTGAGGGGTAGCTTGCGGAAAACATCATGACAAGTCCTACTATAACAAGCACTATTACAAGGAACAGGAACATCATATCCAGTCCGAGTCTTATGGAAAATACCTTCAGACGTTTCTTTACTTTTTTTGGTATATTAAGCTTTTCGACATTACTGCTTTCCGGACGTTTTTCGGGTCTGCGCTCCGGCGACGGAGTGGGAAGCTTTCTTGCCGGTGAGGAATCCATTCTCAATTAATGACACTTCCTTTCTTGATGAAATGGTCATAGAATCCGTCAGGACGAAAACGCAGCTATTGGGTAGCTGCCGAATGCAACAGCCATATATGAAAGACAGCCGCATATCATGGTGAATACACTGAATATTACTACTATCTTTACCTCAGACCAGCCGCTCATCTCGAAATGATGATGTATAGGGCTCATCTTGAAAAGTCTCTTACCCTTTGTGGCTTTGAAGTAAAGCACCTGAAGTATAACAGAGAACATCTCTGCAAAATATATAAGTCCGATTATTATAAGTATTATCGGCATATCAAGGGCAAAGGCAATTGCGCACACAAAGCCGCCGAGATATAGAGAACCGGTGTCTCCCATGAACACCTTTGCCGGATGGAAGTTCCAGAGTAAAAAGCCCAGACAAGCGCCTGCCATTGCAGCCGACATTATGGACACGCCCATTCTGCTGACAAAGCTTGCGATAAGCATAAAGAAAACACAGACAAAGAAGGTCACTGAACCGTTGAGTCCGTCAATACCGTCTGTAAGGTTAACGGCATTGACCGTACCAACAATGAAAATAGCAGCTATGGGATAGTATAAAAGACCTAAATCGACCATGCCGTAAAACGGTATATAAGTCTGTGTTTCGCCGCCGAAGAAGAACACCGTTGCAAGATACGCAGCAGCTACTATAAATTGCAGTATAAGCTTTTGCAGCGCAGTAAGTCCTAAATTTCTTTTCTTCACCGCTTTGATATAGTCATCTATAAAACCTATAGCGCCATAAGCTGCCGCCATAAACATACCTGCAAACATCTTTGCGTTCATGAGCGGAGTCTCGTCCACACCGAAAATATGGTACAGTATTATGCAGGCAGTTCCCACAACTATGCTTGCGGCGATAAACATAAATCCGCCCATGATAGGTGTTCCCTGCTTTGAATTATGCCACTTGGGACCCTCTTCTCTGATAGTCTGTCCGAAGTGTATCTTCTTCAGAAACGGCACCAGCCACATACCAAAGATACCTGCAAACGCAAACGCAGCAGCCGCTGCGATAATTGTCCATATTCCTGTCATATCAACAACTCCACCTTATTCGTTATTCGTTATTCTTTATTCACTATTTCCGCACAACACGGATGGTTCAAGTAAAAGCATTATGCGTTGTTAAGTCGTCCAGTACGGTCACGCACCGCCGGCGCCGCCCTCAAGGGCTGCTGTTTCGGCTGCTTTATCCGGACATACAGTCTTTTTCGCCTGCACAGCTTTACGCGCCTGCATATTACAATGTTGAATGTATAAGCTCAAGCAAACCGGAATCCACATCAAGCTTACTATAACAAAGTTTTAAGTTCTGTTAAAATAGCCAAGCACCGGCGCAAGGGGAATACCTGCCGCTATAAGCACGGAAATGCAGGTGAGCACCTCCTCTACAGAATACAGGCTGCTGTCTATCCTTGCACGGCTGAGGATACCGCCGCTTACAACGTCAAATACCGTTGAGTCGCCGTGTACACTGATATTCCTGCACGCCACATCCGCCGAGTAATTATCAACGGAAAATGTCAGCAGACGTTCATCATCCTCCAGACCCGACGCTGCGAACTCATATGGCGCAGCAACTTTCCGGAAAACGGATGTTTTATCTAAGCAGCTGCAAGTCTCATCCACTATAGCGGTATCAGCAATGATGCCATCCGGTATATCATCACCGCATACGCTGCCGGAAATAACAAAATCCGTATTCTCTGAAAAAACATCTATACAGCTGTTGTAAGAGCAGAAGTTCAGAATATCCGATATAAGCTCAGAAATACGTTCCGAATTTTTGCACATAACAAATATCAGCTTTGGATATTGTACAGTCTTTATCCTGTTTGTCATTTAACGCACCTCCGCGAAGGCTCTTGGCCTGCCTTTTAAAAAGTCCTGTGCAGAAACACACTTCCGATAAATACATATCAGGCTATGCGGCACACAGCTGTACCGCATTGCCTGTCGTCTTATCATATTGCTTATCTTATCGCTACATGATACCGTTGTCCTGATTGAAGGTAACGGTGATAACAGTATACGGGTCCACCTTTGTTCCGGCGGCTATATCCTGTTTCTTTGCGTATGTCGTACCCTCTGAGGATATGGAACCGTTGATACTGATATTAAGCTTGCTTTCCGCCGCAAGCTCATTCACATCAGAAAGGCTCATATTCGAGAAGTCAGGTACCTTCACCTGTTTTATCTCCGTATCCTCTTCGGTGTAGAGAACTACTGTTCCGTCCTTTGGCATTGAAGAGTATGCCGCCGGATTTTGTGCGATTACAGTATCGCCCTTTCCTACTACAACAGCTGTAAGGCCGTCATTCTTTACAGCCGCCTTTGCATCTTCAACGCTCACGCCTGTATAGCCTCCTGCTGTCGTGTCGAGATTTCCTATCTCCTCATCAGAATATACCTTTTCTATTCCAAGATACGGCAGAACCTCACTCAGAATATTTCTGAAGCAGGGACCTGCAACAGCAGAACCATAGTAGTTTATTTCAGGGTCAGGCGTATCGAAATAACATATCAGGGCTATCTCGGGGTCATCAGCCGGTGCAAAGCCGCAGAACGAACCGATGTAGTCATCTGTGGGGTTGCCGTCGTCATCGACCTTTTTCTGGGATGTACCTGTCTTAGCTGCTATTCTGTAGCCTGCGATATATCCGTTTGTACCACCGCCGCTTACAACGTTGTTTTCAAGCATCCTGCACATCTGGGACGCTACATCTGTGGATATTGCCTGATGCCTTACGGTAGGTTCTGTTATCTTTACTACGTTTCCGTTGGAATCCGAAATGCTTGACACAACATAAGGCGTCATAAGATTTCCGTCATTTGCAATCGCTGCGCAGGCTGAAAGCATCTGGATAGGAGTTATCTTGAAGTTCTGTCCGAAGGACGCAACGGCAAGGTCTGTAAGGTCCATTCCGTGTACGCCATCGTGGTTAAAGAAGTAATCGTCACTCTCACCGGGCAGGTCAATACCAGTTTTCTCGGACATACCGAAAGCGACATAGTATTCATAGAATTTTTCACGTCCGAGCATGAAGCCCATCTGCATGAAAGCAGGGTTGCAGGAATTGCATAGTGCCTGCTCCAGCGTCTGCGTGCCATGACCGGAGCTGAGCCAGCAGGTGATCTCGCCCGAACCCTCAAAGGGAGCGTAGGAACCTGAACACTCAAACCTTGTATCCTTTTCTATCATTCCCTCAGACAGCACAGACGAAGCCGTTACCATCTTGAAAACGGAACCGGGAATATAGGTATCACTCACGCCCTTATTTCTCCATTGCTGCTGCTGCGCCTTAGCGGTCGCCTCATCCTGTTCATCCTCAGGAAGCTCTTCAATCTGCTTTGCGATTTTTTCATCCGCTATCTTGTACGGCTCGTTCGGATTGAAGGAGCCTTCACAGGCAAAGCCCAGTATAGCGCCTGTCTTGACGTTCATCATTATTGCGCAGCCTCTGTTTGCAACATTGAACTCGTCAATCGTTTCCCTCACGTATTTTTCCATAACACTCTGGATATACTCATCCACTGTAAGCGTAAGGTTATAGCCGTCTATGGCGTCAACCTTCTGTTCATACTCGTAAGGCATTTCCTCACCGGCGGCATTCCTTGCAATAACAAGTCTGCCGGGCTGACCGGTCAGATACTCGTCATACTGGTACTCTATACCGGAAAGTCCCTGACTGTCTGCACCCGTAAAGCCCATTACGTCCGCTAAGAAGTTATCGTTTGTATAATATCGCTTGTAGTTCTCGACTGCTTTTATCACACCCGAGATACCGTTTTTCTCCTTTTTTTCCGCAGCAAAATTCAGCACCTCGTCCTTTACAGCCGTGTCAACCTTTCTTTTGACAACGGAGTAATAGCCCTCTTCCTTTGTCAGCTCAAAAACCTCTGCTTCCTCTAAGTCCAGTATCTTTGCAAGGCCCTGAGCAATAATAAGTCCGTCATCTTCGCTTTTGATATTAGCAGGCTCCAGTACGATATCCCAGACTGTAACACTCTGAGCCAGCAGTGTACCGTTACAGTCATATATACTTCCGCGTTTTGCGCTGAGAACAGTATCGGACAGCTGCTGATTTACCGCCTTCTGCTGGAGCCATTCAGACTCTGAGGTTTGCAGGTAAAGCAGTCTGCCTGAGATAGTTCCGAAGCCCAGAACTATTATCAAGACCATCACTATTATAGACCTTGTCCACAGCTTTGCAGAAGCTCCTTTCTTTGCCATTGATTATCCCCTTCCCGAACAAATGCCGCGCTATTATCCTCCTACAGATATTCCCTGCGGCAGCAGCGCTGCATCACCTCATCTTATAATAAAACAATGCGTGAAACAGCTAAACTTTCAAAAGTAACAAAACGGGCGGCGTGTACAAAGGAACGCTGTACAAATAATCCCCATACCCCAAAAGACTTTTCAGCCGCAAAAGCTTCAAAACTGTCTCCTGATACACGGACAATGTGTACAGCGATGTTTCCTCATAAGAGAATACTGTATCCCCTTATTCTGCATCCACCCTATTATATTTACGAGACCGTGCTATTATGATGCTCTCTGCTTCATCACAAGCTCATGAGCCGGAAAACATACTTGCAAAAGTATCGAAGAAAGAATCTCTTTCACCTTCATTTATGACCTCACCCACATCACCGTCAGTAAGGGATACGAACTCCTTCTGAGCGTTGTTTGCCTGAGTCATGCCAAGCTTTGTTTCCGCATACTGCTGTACAAGCTCTGCTGTGAGCTTTCTGTCTATCTGGAGCTGATACTGAGCTTCGAGATTATTCTGGTTCTCGATGACCTTATTTGCCTGAAGTATCTTTTCATTCAGCTCGTTGATAATAACATTGTTATACACAATAAAGCCGCAAATCGCCGTAACTGCAACAGTCAGCAGTGATATAACGAATATCAACAGAGGATTTCTCTTTCTTCTCTGGGCTTTTTCCGAAGTATCGGTGTCCAGTCTTATCACTTTGCTTTTATCGTTCTTTTCCTTTTTGTCATCTTTTGCAGCTTTGTTTTCTTTAGATTTTTTTTCCTTCGGGTCCGGCTCGAACAAAGACAGGTCGTATGCCAGCCCGTTACGTTTATTATCTGACAAAACCGTAACTTCCTTTCCTCAGAATCATATTTTCATAAATAACTATAGCGATTTCTAAAAATCAGCAGATAGTATATCACAGGTCTGCTTCACCGAGTAGTTTATCAAACTCGCCATCAAATTCGTCTGTGAGATCCAGTTCTTCAAGCAGACGCTCAACGTCGATTTCGTCGTCATCGTCGTTATCGCTTTCATTGAATTTATCTTCTTGGTTCAATTCATCAAAAATTTTTTTAAATTCCTCATCATCGTTATCATTTTCATTTATTTCCTTTTCAAGGTAAAAAGTATAGCCAGTGTGGTAGAACATATAAGAGCCCGGTTGTCCCTGAATCGCAGGTGAATATTCCGGTAATATCTGCTTTACCTCATAGTGCATTAATAACAGCTTGTTCATTATGTCCTCAATTTTTGGATAATACTCTGCGAAAAATCTGTTTCCGTTAGTAAGTTCCTCAGAATTGCCATCGTTGATATGTAAGACCCTGCATTTTTTCATATCAGTAATACATCTCCCGTTCTATTCAAAATATATAGTAAACAACGTTAATATTTGTCTGCTGTTATTCCGAATGCGGTGAGGAATCTTTTACAGGATTCTTCGTTTCTATCTCTACTCAGAATGACATATAGGGCTGTTTATTTAGTCGTTTACTATAAATGTTCAATGAATTATACAGACATTTGAATACCATCACCGCACTATTGTTTGCGGGCACATACCTATCCTTTCACTCAGAAGCCGCAGCGCGAATTGACAGCGGAGGCACTCCGCCGCGAATCGGGTGCGCAAGCCGGGCGCAGCAGCGGAGCTTTGCGCTTCGGCTGCGGGGGTTTTCCGCAAGCTCCTCAGCGGACGCTTCAATGGGCTTTCTGTAAATAAGCTTTGCTTCGGGCGTTTTGCCGCAGACGCAAACCGGAAAATCCTTCGGACAGGTGCATCCGGTACACCACTTTGCCATTCTCTGCTTGACAAGCCTGTCCTCTAAAGAATGAAATGTTATTACAGACAACCTTCCACCGGGTCTGAGTGCATTAAAGGCATTGTCAAGCCCCTGTGAAAGTCTGTCGAGTTCACCGTTCACTGCTATGCGCAGTGCTTGAAAGGTTTTTCTTGCAGGGTGCTTATCGTGTCTTTTAGCGGCAGGATAAGCAGACTTTACTATTTCCGCAAGCCTGAGAGTCGAATTTATCGGCTCTTTTTCTCTTTCTCTTTCTATTGCCCTTGCTATCTGCTTTGCGAATTTTTCTTCTCCATAGGCATATAATATATGCACAAGCTCGGAGTAGGAAAGAGTATTCACAAGGTCAGAAGCAGATGTTCCGCTCTGACTCATCCGCATATCAAGCGGCGCGTCATAGTGATAAGAAAAGCCTCTGCCGGCAGTATCAAGCTGATGAGACGAAACGCCTATATCCAGCAGAACACCGTCCAGAAGTTCAATGCCAAGCCCCGAAAGAATCTCGGGTATCTCGGAAAAATTTGAGCGTACAATTGCTACGTTTTCACAGCCGTCAAAGCGCTTGTGGAGCGTTTCGATCGCGTCGGGATCCTGGTCGACGCATATCAGCCGTCCTGTTTTCAATGCTTTAAATATCTCTGCGGAATGACCTCCGCCGCCTGCCGTTCCGTCAAGGTAGACACCGTCAGGCTTTATATCCAGCGAATTTATCGTCTCTGCAAGCAAAACAGACTTATGAGAAAATTCCATAATTCACCGTCCTAAATTTCGTACATATTCATGACCTCAAGCACTTGACTTTCAGATATTTCTTCATTATACTTATTCCAGCGGTCAAGGTCCCATATCTCTACTCTGGAGCCTGTACCGATTATCATAACATCCTTGTCAAGATGTGCATAATCTCTGAGAACCTGCGGAATAAGCACTCTGCCCTGTTTATCAGGAATAAGCTCAGCGGCACTTGAAAACAGAAAACGTTTCAGATCCTTTGTCTGTGCTGAAGGCAGGGAGCAGATCTTTTCACCAAGCTCATCCCATGCTTGTTTTGAAAGAACCGTGATAGACTCATCTGTTCCTTTGGTAGCATAAAAAACCTCACCAAGCTCCTCACGGAACTTAGCAGGCATTATCACTCGACCCTTGACGTCGATATTATGTTGAAATGAACCCATCAACATATCTGCCACCGTTTTACGAAAGCTGTACACTCTCTGCCCGAATGTGCCACTTCCAACCACCTTTCACCACTTTATGTTATTATTATAAAATAAACGGGAATAAATTTCAAGTTTATTAAAGAATAATTATCTGTGTTTTTTAGTTTTTTTACAGAGAAATTTTTACACAACAAAGAAAACTGTCGATTTTTCAAACAATAGTTCGATTTTTATTCATCTTTTGCACAATGAATAATCTTCTGTTTTGTGCAAAGAATATAATTGAAACGGAGTGGTGGAAAATTGCAGTATTTATATTCTTTCATTATAGGCGGTATGCTCTGCGTAATTGCTCAGATCCTGATAGACAAAACTAAGCTCACTCCGGCGAGGATACTTGTCACATATGTTTGTGCCGGAGTACTTCTGACCGCCATAGGAGTATATGGACCATTAGTCGATTTTGCAGGAGCCGGAGCGACAGTTCCCCTGACGGGCTTCGGCTATTCACTTGCAACAGGCATTGAAGAAGCCGTTGCAAAGGACGGCTGGCTGGGAGCTTTCAGCGGCGGACTCACAGCCTGCTCAGCAGGAATTGCCGCAGCGATATTCTTTGGACTTATCGCGGCACTCATAAGAAAAGCCGTATCAAAATAATTTTTCTCGTTCAGATAAAGATACCCCTCCGGCAATAATTTACATTGTAAATCATTGTCAGAGGGGTTTTCGCGCTAACTTGTGGTTCGTATGAAAACTGCGTCCATATCAAACCTACTATAATTCGATTTTGCTTTAGCAAAATCGTACCGCAACTATTCACTATTCTCTATTCACTATTCTCTATTCACTATTCTCTATTCACTATTCTCTATTCACTATTTCTGTCTTCCTCCGCAGATCACGAGGTCGCCGATGTACGCTACTATAGCCTGACCGGGAGTTATTGCCCTCTGGGGTACGTCGAACACAACTTTTATACTGCCGTCTGCTAATGGGTAGAGAGTCGCAGGCTGTTCCTTCTGATTGTATCTTACTTTTGCGCTTACCCTTATCGGTTCATCAGGACAAGCTATTGAGAGCCAGTTCACATCATCTGCATACACTGTTGATGAAAACAGATCTTCATTATCTCCCAGCACGACTGTGTTGTTTTCTATATTTTTTGATATCACATAAGCCGGCTTTCCAAGCGCGATACCCAAGCCTTTGCGCTGTCCGATAGTGTAGCGTATTATTCCGTCGTGCTCTCCAAGTACATTTCCGTCCTTATCAACAAAGCTGCCCTTCGGGAACTTCCTTCCGGTATACTTTTCGATAAAGCTTGCGTAATCTCCGTCAGGTACAAAGCAGATATCCTGACTGTCCGGCTTTGAAGCATTGAGCAGTCCGTACTGCCGTGCTATCTCTCTGGTTTCAGATTTTGTAAGCTCCCCCACCGGAAACAGCGTTTTGCTGAGCTGCTCCTGTGTCATACCGTACAGAACATAGCTCTGGTCTTTGCTTTCATCTGCGCCTTTTCTAAGGGTGTATCGCCCTGTGCTTTCATCATATCTCCTGCGGACATAATGTCCCGTAGCAATATAGTCATTTTCAAGAAGCTCTGCCCTTTTCAGCAAAGCATCAAATTTTATAAAACGGTTGCAGTCGATACACGGATTAGGAGTAAGACCGTTTATATACGAATTGTTGAACTTGTCTATCACACATTCTCTGAAGCGTTCACCGAAGTTATATACATAATGGTCAAAGCCAAGCTTCTGCGCTACGAAACGCGCATCCTCAACATCATCCAGCGAACAGCAGCTTTTATGCTTATCAAGCTGTATATCCTCATTTGTGAAGAGTCTCAGGGTCGCACCTGTAACATCATAGTCTTTCATAAGAACAGCCGCCGCTACAGAGCTGTCTACTCCGCCGCTCATCGCCACAAGAACTTTTTTTCTTTCACTCATATCTGTTGGTCCCTCAATCATTTATAACATCCCAGGGTGTCAGCATAGCTTCTATCCTGCCGGACATACTTCCGTTATCCGTAAGAAATATCACAGCAAGACGCCGGCTTCGCTGAGTACGCTTTTCAAACTCACTTCTGACCTCAAAGAGAGTGGCTGTTTCAGGCAAAAACAAGAACTTCTCGTTATCATGCTTATCAGGCGGAAGCAGTTCTCTCAGGTCATCAAGTATCATATCATCCCTCAGACATTCAAAACCGTTTCTGATAGCGTACCCGAAAATTGTTCCAATGCTGAACACTCCCACAAGCTCACCGCTTTCAAGCACCGGCACATGAGAAAATCCCAGCTTCTGCATTTTCTTCATGACGGTCTGCACCTTCTGATTAGGGCTTGCTTTCAGGATATCCTCAAAATGTGTTGCATATGATATAGCAAGCGGAGGTTTGCGCAGATACTCCGTAACTTCACGGAGCGACTGTATTATAGAATCGGAAGGCTCTACTACCGGCTCACCGTCCAGTTCGGAATGGTGCGAAAGAAAGTTGCGTATCTCTCTGCACATATTGAGCCGTTCTTTAAAGGCTCTGCCCTCCTTATCGTTTATAAACCTGACAACAGGACTTCCGTACTTTTCATCGTAATTATATTTCTTTGTCAGTTCCTCTTCAAGCATACGATACTGATTAAGGAACTCATCCGCCTTACTCATCGCTTTCACCTATATTCCACATTCCACATTTTATTTATAAGCCTTTAAGTTTATTGGGTTTGCTGTCAGGTGTTCTCAGCTTACTTCATATCTCTCGGCAAGATATTCGTCATAGGACTCTGTTACATCCCTTATGCCGTCTTTCTCAAGCACTATTATTCTGTTTGCCACTGTAGATATGAACTCATGGTCATGAGATGTGAACAGCACAACACCCTTAAAGCTCTGTAAGCCCTTGTTCACCGCTGTAATAGACTCAAGGTCAAGGTGGTTTGTGGGCTGGTCAAGAATAAGACAGTTTGCGCCGAACATCATCATTCTTGAAAGCGTACAGCGAACCTTCTCGCCGCCGGAAAGTACATTTACAGGCTTGAACACATCGTCTCCGGAAAACAGCATTCTTCCCAGAAAACCTCTGAGGTAAGTATCAGTATCGTCATTTCCTCTTACATACTGACGTATCCAGTCCAGTATGCTCATGTCGTTGCCCTCAAAGAAGCTTGTATTATCCTTCGGGAAATATGACTGTGAAGTACTTATTCCCCACTTGAACTTGCCCTCGTCAGGCTCCATATGCTCAGTGAGTATTTCAAACAAGGTCGTTACTGCGATCTCATTATCACAAAGGAATGCCACCTTATCAGTACGCTCTATGCGGAAGGATACATTATCAAGCACCTTTTCTCCGTCAACAGTTTTTGAAAGGTTCTCTACAGTGAGTACCTCCTTACCGACCTCTCTGTCCATCGTAAATCCTACAAACGGATAACGTCGGCTTGAAGCAGGCATTTCCTCGACAGTGAGCTTTTCAAGAAGCTTTCTCCTTGAAGTAGCCTGCTTTGACTTTGATTTGTTTGCAGAGAAGCGCTGTACAAAGCTTTGCAGTTCCTTTATCTTTTCCTCAGTCTTTTTGTTCTGCTGTTTTATCATGGACTGAATAAGCTGTGATGACTCGTACCAGAATTCGTAGTTGCCCACATACATCTTTATCTTGTTGTAGTCGATATCCACCATATGGGTACAAACAGTGTTGAGGAAATGTCTGTCATGGGAAACAACTATAATGGTTCCCTCATAATCAAGTATAAAATCCTCCAGCCATGCAATAGCCTTGACATCAAGGTTGTTTGTAGGCTCGTCAAGAAGTATTATTTCCGGATTGCCGAAAAGCGCCTGTGCAAGAAGCACCTTCACTTTTTCATTACCTGTAAGGGCGCTCATCATTGAATACAAAATGTCCTCCGAAAGACCAAGACCCTGTATCAGCTTTGAAGCATCACTTTCCGCTTCCCAGCCGTTCAGCTCCGCAAATTCCGCTTCAAGCTCCGAAGCTCTTATGCCGTCCTCATCAGAAAAATCCTCTTTCTGATATATCGCATCCTTTTCTTTCATTATATCGTACAGCTTTTTATTGCCGTATATTACAGTGTCAAGGACTGTATAGCTGTCAAAAGCAAAGTGATCCTGTTTCAGAACAGACATTCTTGTGTTTTCAGGTATTATCACCTCACCCTTTGTGGGTTCAAGCTCACCCGAAAGCACCTTCAGAAAAGTTGACTTTCCTGCGCCGTTAGCTCCTATTATACCGTAGCAGTTTCCGTCTGTAAATTTCAGATCTACATCTGAAAAAAGCGGTGTACCGCTGAAATTTATCGAAACATTCGATACTGTTATCATAAACTCTTTCCTTCCCCTTTTTTAAAATGTGGAATGTGGAAAGTGGAAAGTGGAATAGCACTTAGTGCCGCTCCTTGAACGAGAAGCTTTTGAACACTTTGGGCTTTGAGCTTTCCACTGACCACTAATCACTAATCACTAATCATTCCATTTGTATTCTCTGAGCTGACCGTGATTGAGAAGCTCAGGAAAATCCCATTGTCTTAATATCTCATATGCCGCGATAGCAACGGAATTTGAAAGATTAAGACTTCTTGCGTCGCTTATCATTGGTATGCGCACTGTAGTTTTTGGATTGTCGAAAAGAAGCTTTTCAGGCAGTCCCTTAGTTTCCTTGCCAAACACTATATAGCACTTGTCAGGATAGTTTATATCCGTATATTTCTGTGGTGCTTTGGTGGAGAAGTAATAGAACACTCCGCCTTCGTTTTTTGCAAAGAAATCGTCAAGTCCCTCGTAATAGGTTATGTCAAGCAGGTGCCAGTAATCAAGCCCTGCTCTTTTCAGATGTTTGTCTGTCGGGGTAAATCCCATAGGTTTTACTATATGCAGCCTTGCGCCTGTTGCGGCACAGGTTCTTGCAATATTACCTGTATTCTGTGGTATCTCAGGCTCCACAAGAACGATATTAAGTTCTGACATTTTCATTCCTCCGGATGTCGTTAGTGATTAGTAGTTAGTTGTTAGTAATTACTCCGATCGAACCGACAGATAAGACACGAGAAGCCCTGCTGTGGGTTCAGGAGCAAATCCCCTGAGGAATCAGACAGAAGCAGCCGTTACAAATAAAACAAAAATGGTGCATCGTACAGCTTACAATGCACCTTGTGACCGTACCGCAGGGTCTGACGTTTTGCGGGACGATCAGAATTTGCGGAAACGATTGTATCTCATGTCAATGAGCTTGTCGGGGTCGATAGCCGACTTCTTTCTGAGAGTGTCCGCAATTAGCTTTTTTAAGCTGTCCACAAGCTTGCTCTCTATGTCTTTTGGCTCCCTTATTATCCTTTCGATAACTCCTAACTTAAACAGATCCTGAGCCGTGAGCTTCAGACATTCAGAGGCTTCGGCTGTCTTGCCGGGGTCCTTCCAAAGGATACTTGCACAACCCTCCGGTGAAATAACAGAGTAGATCGCATTCTCCAGCATCCATACTTCATCGGCTACTGCAAGGGCAAGCGCTCCTCCGCTGCCGCCCTCACCGATAAGAATTGAAAGCACCGGTGTTCTGAGAGTCATCATTTCCATAAGGTTTTCAGCTATTGCCTGACCCTGTCCGCGCTCCTCTGCACCGATACCGCAGTATGCGCCTGAGGTGTCTACAAAACAAATAACGGGTCTGTGGAATTTCTCTGCCTGCTTCATAAGACGCAGTGCTTTTCTGTAACCCTCCGGATGTGCAGAACCAAAGTTTCTCTGCATCCTCTCCTTGAGATCTCTGCCCTTTTCAAGACCGATAACTGTTACCGGCATACCCTCAAGCTCCGCTATTCCGCCGATAACTGCCTTGTCATCAGCAAAACGCCTGTCGCCGTGAAGTTCGAAAAAGCTGTCTCCGAACATCCTTGTTATATAATCTATTGAGGTAGGTCTGTCGTTGGCTCTTGCCGCCGTAACGTGATCATACGCACTCATCCGTCTCAACCTCCTCATTTACAGCTGTACTATGAAGCCTGATAAGCTTTGCAAGTGCGGCTTTCATATCTTCTCTTTGTACCACCGCGTCTATAAAGCCCTTGTCAAGCAAAAACTCGGCGGACTGGAAATCCTTCGGGAGCTTTTGCCTTATCGTCTGTTCAATAACTCTCGGTCCCGCAAAGGCTATAAGCGCATGGGGTTCGGACAGGATAATGTCTCCCTCCATCGCAAAGCTTGCAGTAACACCGCCTGTGGTGGGGTCTGTAAGTACGGTGATGTACAGAAGTCCTGCATCGCTGTGACGCTTTGCAGCGCCGCTGGTCTTTGCCATCTGCATAAGGGAAAGTATACCCTCCTGCATCCTTGCGCCGCCGGATACGGTGAATATTACTATAGGCAGCCTGTTTGCAGTTGCATATTCAAAAGCCCTTGTGATCTTCTCTCCTGTGACCGTCCCCATAGAGCCCATCATAAACTGAGAGTTCATAACGGCGATAACAGTCTTTTCTCCAAGTATCTCGCCGACACCGGTAATTACAGACTCATTTTCGCCGCTACTGAGCTTTGCGCTTTTCAGCTTCTTGTCATAATCGGGAAAATCTATCTTGTTGGTAGAATTCATATCGGCATCAGCTTCTATGAAGGTACCTTCGTCTATAGTCATTTCAATGCGCTGTCTTGCAGCTATCCTGAAATGGTAATTGCACTTCGGGCATACCTTATGATTGTCCATAAGGTCTGAGGAAAGGATAACATTCTTGCACACGGGACATTTTATCCACAGCTCTTCGGGGATGTACGGATGGTTCTCCGCAAACTCCCCCTGATTTTCCAGCTCGTTTTTGGGCTGCAAAAAATTGAACAGATTCTTTGTCAGATTATTCATAAACTAACCAACCCTCGATCATATATTATAATGCACAAGAAAGCACCGAACAGGATATTACTATATTCAGTGCTTTCGTATATGTCGGTCTTATTCTTTTTCTTTTTCTCTTTCCTGACGCTCTGCCATAAAGCTTGTGGTATATTCTCCTGAAACAAAGGCAGGGTCTGATAAAATATCAATATGAAGATTTCTGTTGTGCTTTATACCATTAATGGTAAGCTCACTCAGTGCCATCTTCATCTTGCGAATAGCCAGCTCTCTGGAGCGAGCCTGAACTATAAGCTTTCCGATCATGGAATCGTAATACGGAGGAATTGAATAATTCTGGTAGATAGCAGTATCAAAGCGAACGCACGGACCTCCCGGTATATGTATGAAATTGAGAGTGCCGCAGCTTGGTATGAAGTTGCGGTCGCAGTCCTCTGCGTTGATACGGCATTCTATCGCATTACCGTGCATATATACCCTGTCCTGTGTTACGGTGAGCTTTGCGCCGGAGGCAATTCTTATCTGCCACTGCACAATATCAATGCCCACTACCATTTCCGTTACAGGGTGTTCTACCTGAAGTCTTGTATTCATCTCCATAAAGTAGAAATTCTTATCCTTGTCAAGCAGGAATTCTACCGTTCCGGCATTTTCGTAATTCACAGCCCTTGCCGCCTTTACAGCAGCCTCCATCATTTTCTTTCTCATGTCAGGTGTAACGGCCGGGGACGGACTCTCCTCTATGAGCTTCTGGTTCTTTCTCTGAACAGAACATTCGCGCTCCCCAAGACACACAACATTTCCATACTTATCGCACAAAAGCTGCATCTCGATATGCTTTACAGGAGTGAGGAACTTCTCCATATAAACCGCGCCGTCGCCAAAGGCACTCTGCGCTTCAGCCTTTGCAGAGAGAAAAGCATTGTCGAAATCCTCAACACGGTCTACCCGTCTTATACCTCTGCCGCCGCCTCCGGAACGTGCCTTTACAAGCAGCGGAAAGCCTATCTCAACGGCGTTGGCACGGGCTTCGTCAAGGTCATCTATGACATCGCTTCCGGGTGTTACCGGAACACCTGCGTTTCTCATGGTTTTTCTTGCTTCGTCCTTATCCCCCAGCTTCTCTATCATAGCTGAGGAGGGACCGATAAATTCTATATTACACTTTTCACAAAGAGACACAAACTTTGCATTCTCAGACAAAAGTCCATATCCCGGATGTATTGCCTGCGCTCCCGAAACTACGGCAGCTTCAAGTATCGCAGCCATATTAAGGTAGCTATCAGCGACCTGAGGGCCGCCTATACAGTAGCTCTCATCCGCCATACTAACATGAAGCGCGTCCTTATCCGCCTGTGAATATACCGCAACAGTAGATATACCCATCTCACGGCAGGCGCGTATTATCCTTACAGCTATTTCGCCTCTGTTGGCTATCAATATCTTAGAAAACAATATCTGCACCTCTCATTCTGCCCTTCGGACAGCTTCGTAACAACACAGGGAGTTCTCCCCTGCCAACGCTCTTCCTCTGCGGGCTGCACATAAAACAAGCTCAAAGTAGTGGTCAGTGATCAGTAGTTAGCGGTTAGTGTTCAAAGCCTCCCCTTCAGGGGAGGCGGCACAAAGTACCGGAGGGGTCCCATCCGATACAGCCGCAGTTCTTTACAGAACGCACAGCAATTCCACTTTCCACTTTCCACATTTTATATTAGTTCTGTACCTTGTCCTTCGGGACAAGCGCAAAGGAAAAATCTGCCTGTACACAAAGCTTGCCGTTGACATAGCCCTTTCCTGTGATAAAATAGAACATTCCTCTGCTCTTTGTAAGCTCGCATTTGATATCAAGAGTATCGCCGGGCTTAACCTGACCCTTGAACTTAGCTTTTTCTATACCGGTAAAAAACGGTATGCTCTCTGCGGATACGTCTGCCATTATCACAGCACTGGACTGTGCCATTATCTCGCAGAGTATTACTCCCGGAACGACCGGATTTCCGGGAAAATGTCCGTCAAGGAACCATTCCTCGCCGGTGATGTATTTCTTGCCCTCACTGGTATTATCCCCGGTCTTTACCGCTTCATCAATGAGAAGCATGGAATTTCTGTGGGGGATTATTGCTTCAAGCTCTTTTTTATTCATAGCGTTCTACCTCGTCTGTTATGATCCTATAGTAAACAAAGTCTCGCCGTATTCCACTACCTGTCCGTTTTCAGCGCATACGGATGTTATCACACCGCTCTGC
Source organism: uncultured Clostridia bacterium (assembly GCA_946186665.1). Taxonomy (GTDB): domain Bacteria; phylum Bacillota; class Clostridia; order Oscillospirales; family Acutalibacteraceae; genus UBA1213. The sequence goes on from CAMHOE010000002.1 coordinate 64,867, forward strand.
TCGGCAGTCACCTCGTTCATAAGCTTCATGGCTTCGATAAGGCAGAGAACATCTCCCTTGTTCACTCTTGTGCCTACTGTTACATAAGGCTCTTTGTCCGGTGCCGGTGCTGAATAGAATACACCCACCATCGGAGAAGTTACGGCTGTGCCGCTGTTCTCTGTTTTTTCATCCTCATGTATAAACGGTACAGAAGTCTTTTCAGAGACAGCCGTCTGCACCTGCTGCGGAACCGCTGTAGACTCACATACCGATACTACTGTGTTTTTCTGTGTTATGGTCAGACCCTCGCCGTTCTCTGTGACTATTTCAAGCTTTGTAGCTTTGGAGCCGTCAAAAGCCTTCAGAAGCTCCTTGATCTCTTCTACACTGTACATATCTATATACCACCCTTTTGTTATTTAAAAGCCATCACTTACGGAACACAATACAAGCATTATGTCCGCCAAAGCCGAATGTCGTAGAAGCAGCAAGCGTAATATCAGCCTCTGCTGCCTTGTTCGGGGTATAGTCAAGATCACACTCAGGGTCGGGTTCCTTATAGCCTATTGTAGGCGGAATGATACCCGTTCTCAGTGCCATTACAGAAGCTATTGCTTCAACAGCGCCGGTTGCACCCAGCATATGACCTGTCATTGATTTTGTCGAGCTTATATGTGCTTTATATGCCTGCTCACCAAGTGCTTTCTTGAAGGCCTTAGTCTCTACAGAGTCGTTCATCGGCGTACTTGTGCCGTGAGCATTGATATATATTTCCTCTTTGCCGTCATAGCCTGCTTCTTCAAATGCAAGGCTCACACATCTTGCAGCGCCCTCAGCATCCGGATCGGGAGCTGTAACATGATGTGCGTCACAGGTATTGCCGTAGCCGCAAAGCTCAGCATATATTGTCGCACCTCTTGCGACAGCGTGTTCGTATTCTTCAAGTATGAGTATACCTGCGCCCTCTCCCATTACAAAGCCGTTTCTGCGCTTATCAAAGGGCATAGAAGCATTTTCAGGGTCATCGCTGAGAGTAAGTGCCTTACAGCTTGTAAAGCCCTTTATGGAAAGAGGATGGATAGCAGCCTCTGCACCTCCTGCGATTATCGCATCTGCAAAGCCGAATTTTATCGCACGATATGCTTCGCCTATCGCATGAGTGGATGTGGAACAAGCAGTTACAACAGGCAGACAGGGACCCTTTGCGTTATTTCTTATAGCCACCTCACCTGCTGCGATATTGCTTATCATCATGGGTATAAAGAAGGGCGAAACATTCTTGTCCGTATAGAGATTGACGCTCTGATCATAGAATGTATTCATTCCGCCGATACCGGAACCCACGTATACACCGAAGCGTTCCGGTTCGATCTTGTCCTTTATGCCGCTGTCGGCAACTGCCTGAGCTGCCGCTGCAATAGCGTACTGACAATAAAGGTCTGTACGGCGGCACTCTCTTTTTTCTATATATTCTGTCGGGTCAAAGTTCTTTACTTCGCCTGCGACCTTTGCCTTTGTTTTTGAAACATCATATCTTGTGATGATGCCTATACCGCTCTTTCCGTTTTTCAGGGACTCCCATGTCTGCTGAACATTATTTCCGACAGGTGTCACTGCGCCCATACCGGTTACAACAACTCTTCTCATCAAATCAACCATCCTTTGATATCAAATCCTTTGGCAATAAGTATCTCCCATCAGATAGCCATACCGCCGTCAACTCTGATGACCTCGCCTGTGATATATGAAGCGGCATCGCTTGCAAGGAACGCCGCAAGGTTCGCTATATCCTCAACCTCTCCTGCACGCTTCATAGGTATAGATGCAAGAGCTGCTTCCCTTGCCTTTTCAGGCATAGCGTCTGTCATATCTGTTCTGATAAAGCCCGGAGCTATTGCATTGGCTGTGACGTTTCTTGAGCCAAGCTCCTTTGCAACTGATTTTGTAAGACCTATCATTCCTGCCTTTGCAGAAGCATAGTTAGCCTGTCCTGCGTTGCCGTTTATACCAACTATAGAGGAAATGTTTATTATCCTGCCTCTGCGCTTTTTCATAAAGTGCTGATAAATATTCTTTGTCATATTGAACGCGCCCTTGAGGTTAACGCTTATTACAGCGTCAAAGTCTGCCTCTGACATCTGCAATATGAGCTTGTCCCTTACAATGCCTGCATTGTTTACAAGGATGTGCACCTCGCCGAACTCTTTTATGACCTCGTCAATGACCTGCTTTGAAGCTTCAAAATCAGCCACGTTGCAGTCATACGCCTTTGCCTTTACGCCGAGAGCTTCAAGCTCCTTTACAGTCTCCTCTGCCTTTTCTCCGTCATTGAAGTGCATAAAAGCTATATTCGCGCCAAGAGACGCATATTTCAAAGCTATGCCCTTTCCTATTCCTCTTGAAGCGCCGGTGATTATCGCTGTCTTTCCTGATAGATCAAACATAATACGCCCCCGATATACCCTATAAATCAAAGGTTATCGAGTCCCTCCTTGTTTTCAATATTTACAGCAGTAACATCTGCATTTATCTTTTTGATAAGACCCGTAAGCGTCTTTCCTACGCCGACTTCAATAAATCTGTCTGCGCCCTGAGCTATCATATTTTCAACTGTTGTCTGCCATCTTACGGGGTGGTTTATCTGCTTTGAAACAAGCTCCTTCATATCCCCTGCATAAGGCTGTGCGTTATAGTTTGCATATACAGGGAGCTTCGGCTCCTTCAGCTCAATATCCTTAAGATATTCTGCCATAGACTCAGACGCCTTATCCATAAACGGAGAATGGAACGCACCGCTTACAGCAAGTTTTACAGCCTTGCCCTTAGCTTCCTTGACCTTTACGCAAAGCTCATCTATCTCGTCCTCAGCCGCTGCAACGACTGTCTGTGCCGGACTGTTGTAATTTACAGGATATGCTTTTTTGAAGCCTGCACAGATCTCCTCAGTCTGCTGAGGGGTAAGCTTCATAACGGCAGCCATTGCTCCGGGTTCTTCCTTTGCAGCCTTGTCCATAAGCTCCGCTCTCCTGCACACAAGCCTGAAAGCATCCTCATACGAGAGTACATCTGCAAACGCAAGCGCTGCTATCTCTCCAAGAGAAAATCCAGCGACAAAGTCCGGCTCCACTCCTTTTTCCTTTACAGCAGCTGCCGCAGCAAGGTCGGTAATAAACACACAAGGCTGTGTATTTATTGTCACTGAAAGCTCCTCTTTAGTACCCTCAAAGCACTGTCTGAGCGTACCGGGTCTTATACTCTCTGCCATATCGAACACTGCTTTTGCAGCAGGCGAACACTCATAAAGCTCCTTACCCATTCCGGGATACTGAGCGCCCTGTCCCGAAAACACCAATGCCGTCTTAGCCATCCGTATTCCTCCGTTTTATATTATTTTGTGTATATTTTGTGTAACATGAAAACCTCTGAAGTTGCAGTTTATATTATACTCACTATAGGGAACCTCTAAAAACCTCCCTCACGGCGATTTTGCTATGTCTTTTTCCGTATACTTCGTTGTTAAGCCTTTTAATACATAAAGTATTAATGCGGCTTTCCGCCTCGTCTACGAAAAAATCCATATACGCAAACTCGCTCGTGTTCCGGTTTTTAGAGAACCCCTATAATTGTTTTCGTTGTACGAAAACAAAACCACTATTATTCATTTTTAAGTTTTAAGTTTTCAGTATTCATTATTATTATTTTGCCCATCTGATAACGCAGCTGCCTGTAGTAAGGCCTGCGCCAAAAGCACACATAGCGATAATGTCGCCCTTTTTCAGCAGACCTGCGCGGTTAGCCTCATCCAGAGCAAGCGGAACGCTTCCGGATGATGTATTTCCGTAGTGATTTACATTGCAGAAGAATTTCTCTCTGGGTATTCCAAGATTTTTCGCAGAAGCGTTAATTATTCTGATATTTGCCTGATGCGGTATAACATGGTCAACATCGTCCTCTGTAAGCCCTGCATCGCCAATAGATTTTTTTATACCTGTTGCCATAGCATTTACGGCAAATTTATATACTTCATTACCTGCCATATGCAAAACAGCTCTTTCCTCTTCATGCTTATAGAAGGGTGAAGAGTTAGTACCGTGAGGAATTCTGAGCACCTCATCATTTCCGTTTGCTGTAAGGTTTATAGAGAGAAGGTCATCGCCTTCGCCCAGAACGGCAGCAGCACCGCCGTCACCGAAAAGCACGCAGGTAGAGCGGTCCTTCCAGTCAGTGATATTGGAAAGGTTATCCATAGAAACGACCAGAACGTATTTTACTTTTTTACGGACAAAATATCCGTCTGCGATATCAAGCGCATAAATGAAGCCCGAACACGCAGCATTCACATCAAAAGCCGGACAGGTAGCACCTATTTCTTTTTGTATCATACAGCCCTGTGAGGGTGTGATATTCTCGCCTCTCATAGTAGAGCAGATTATAAGGTCAAGCTCCTCAGGCTTAACGCCTGCATCTTCAAGAGCGGCGGTTGCGGCTTTTACAGTAAGCTCTGTAATAGTCTCATCCTTGCAGACTCTGCGTTCTTCTATACCGGTTCTTGTTTTTATCCATTCATCGTTTGTATCGACCATTGTAGACAGTTCATCATTTGTAAGAATATATTCAGGCACTGCCTTACCCGTTCCAAGAATACTGAAGCTCATTTTTTCTCCTCCGAAATCTATCTATTTAATTACCGCACACTTACCTACTTTAATTATCCCTATTCTATACTATTTTCTTCCATTTGTCAACCACGCAGAGCCTGCGCTCCCGATTCGCACTCTCGTTCGCTAAAGCTCACTCTGATATTCAAACCGAACATTCACTGCCCGCGTTTAACGGCGCAAATTTGTCAGACAATATTCCCCATCCGCCGGCGCAGGCGCAGAGCCTGTGCTCCCGATTCGCGGCGGAGCGCCTCCGCTGTCGATTCGCGCTCTCGTTCGCTAAAGCTCACTCTGACAATATGACCAATACTTTTCCTGCCCGCGTCGGACGGCGCAGAACCAGCAGACATCCATCCCCATCCGCCGGCGCAGCCTTAGGGCTGCTGTTTCGGCTATACTCTCTGAACAGAAAGTTTTTTTGCTCACTCAACCTTATGCGCCTGTATATTCCAATGTACAATGTTCAATGTAAAATTTTCATTATTCTGTACCAAAACTACAGACGTGAACGAAAATAGCCAAAGTGCTCCTCTATGGAGCACGACGCGGACGTTCCTTAGCATAGTTTATGCGTTCTAAGTCGTCCAGTGCGGTCACGCACCGGCTTGAACTTGGGGGGAATTTGTGGTATGATGGGTTATCATAGATATGTGACGGTGAAAATGATGGCAGTTGTAACGGTGAGCGGACTTTCAATGGAGTTCGGCGAACAAAAACTTTTTGATAACATGTGCTTTGAAGTGCAAAGCGATGACAGAATAGGACTTATCGGAGTCAATGGCTGCGGTAAGACGACCTTGTTTAAATTACTTACCGGTGAGTATTCCCCCTCTGACGGCAGTATCATTATCAATAAGAATACTCAGATAGGTTATATGGAACAGCACGTTTGCAGAGACCTGGACAGGTCTGCGTATGATGAGGTACTGTCGGTTTTCAGTGAGCTGCTGAATATGGAAACGGAGCTTGAACAGCTTAATGAAAAAATACACTCCGGCTCCGGTGACCTCGATGCCCTCGTGGAAAGACAATCCTTTCTTAATGATGAGTTCACAAGAAGAGACGGTCTTACCTGCCGCGCAAGGGCAAGGTCTGCGCTGCTCGGTCTTGGCTTTGACGATGACAGAATGAGCCTGCCTATACGCTCACTCAGCGGCGGACAGCGTGCAAAGCTTCAGCTTGCTAAATTGTTGCTGTGCGGCGCTAACTTTCTCCTGCTTGATGAGCCTACCAACCACATGGATACTCAATCTGTTGAGTGGCTTGAGGAATACCTTGTTAACACTAAATGCGCATATCTCGTTATTTCTCATGACCGCTATTTTCTTGATAAAGTCACACACAGGACATTTGAACTTGAAAATAAAAAAATGACTGCGTATAAAGGAAACTACTCCGCCTATCTTCCTCAAAGGGATGAACGCAGACTTGCAGCGCAAAGAGTGTACGATAATACCGTAAAGGAAATAAACCGTCTGGAGGGTATCATCGAACAGCAAAGAAGATGGAACCGTGAGAAGAATATTAAAACTGCCGAGAGCAAACAAAAAATCGTGGATAAGCTGGAACAGAATCTTGAACGTCCCGAAAAACTGCCGGAAGCTATGAGCTTTAAGCTCGGTATAAACGAACAAAGCGGTGAGGATGTTTTAGAGGTAAGCAATGTATCGCTGAGCTTTGACGGCAATACACTGTTCGATAACGTCAATATGGAAATACACAGGGGCGAGAAAATATTCATACTCGGACCCAACGGCTGCGGAAAAACCTCTCTTATAAAGACCCTGCTTGGACAATATACGGCAGACAGCGGAAGGATACGCTACGGTGTCGGAGTAAAAACAGGCTACTACGACCAGATACAGACCGGCATGGACAGCAGCAAAACTGTATTTGAGGAAATATCCGACAGCTTCCCGTCAATGACAAATACTGAAATACGCAGCACACTGGCTCGCCTGCTTTTCAAAAACGATGACGTTTTCAAGCCGCTTTCAACACTCAGCGGCGGCGAACGCGCAAAAGTCCTGCTTACAAAGCTCATGCTGTCAAGAGCGAATTTCCTCATGCTGGACGAGCCTACCAACCATCTCGATATCAATTCCTGCGAGGCATTGCAGGACGCATTGTCCGAATACGAAGGGACCGTACTTGCAGTTTCCCACGACAGATATCTTATCAATAGTATCGCTGACAAGATCTTTTATCTTACACCAAACGGGATAGAAGTCTATGAAGGAAATTACGAGGGCTTCCTGAAAAAGTTCCAGCCCTTTAAGGAACCTGAAAAACAAAAAGCTATACAGCCCGAAAAACAGCTTGACTACAAAAACAAAAAGGAACGTGACGCGCTTCGCCGGAAGAACAAGGTCAGACTGTCAAAGCTTGAGACAGGCATATCCGAACAGGAGGATAAGATATCAGAGCTTGAAAACGAGCTTAACGACCCTGCAAACTCTTCCGATTATGAAAAAACTCTCTCCCTGACAGAAGCTCTTGACAATGCTCAGCAGACACTTGAAGGTATGTACGAGCAGTGGGAGGAGCTGAGCCTGTGGCTTGCAGAAAACGAACAATAAACGGCTTCAATAAATTATCAAAATAAAAAACAGCACGGTCAAGCCGTGCTGTAAAGATATATCATGCTTCATCATATACAAAAGGTTTAAGATCCTCGATGAACTCCTCAGGCGGGTCTACATTGGGAACAACGAGAGTCATGGGATGTGTGATATCCAGACTTATTATTCCGATCAGGGAATGTGCGTCAATAGTGTAGATATCGGAAATAAGGTTGATCTTGAGCTTGTCATACTTTGCGGTCATAGCAGCAAACTGCTTTACGTTCGTGATGTCCTTCAAAAAGATTGTCGTGGTATACATTATTTTCGACCTCCGGATCTCTCTGTTGTTTTTTCAATTTTTAATCCTGATACAAACTCTCTCAAAGTACAGAATGTCATGTCGTGTACTGCGGCGGAAAGAGAATATCGTATCCCGTGCTGCCTGCAAAATAAATCAGGTCAATGATCTGCCCGAAAGCTCAGATCAAAGGAACACACATAAAGCCCGGCGTTCAGAACACCGGTGAGTATATGATCTCCCTGTATTATGGTTTCATTTTAACAGTTTATTTACAATTGGTCAACTGCAAAATTGACCACAAAAACGAATTATTCAATTTTTGTATCAAAAACTATATTTTAACAAAAGTGTCGCAAATTTTAGTCTTTTATGACAAAACGAAAGGATCCATTATGAAAGTTAAAATTGTCACATTAGGATGTAAAGTAAATCAGTTTGAATCGCAGGCGATGTTCAGGGATCTTATGGACAACGGCTTTGAGATCGTGGGCGAAAACGAAAAAGCCGATATATCCATCATAAACTCCTGCGCTGTAACTCAGGTCAGTGAGCAGAAGGCGGTAAAACTCATACGCCGCACAAGAAGAGAAGCTCCCGATACCGTCATTGTACTTACAGGATGTATGGCGCAGGCATTTCCGGAATCAGGCAACCGCCTTGATGAAGTGGATATAATACTTGGCAACAAGCGCAGAAAGGATCTTGTACCCACTTTAAAAAAATACTTTGCCGACAGACAAAAGCTGACATTTGTTGAGGACTACTCAAAGCATGACGAATACGAGAGTCTGTTTGTAGACGATTTCATAAACCGTACAAGGGCATTCCTGAAAATAGAGGACGGCTGCAACCGTTTCTGTTCTTACTGCATAATCCCCTATGCAAGGGGCAGGGTACGTTCATGTTCCATTGATTATATAAAGGAAGAGATAAAAGCTTTTGCCGCAAACGGCTATAAAGAGGTAGTGCTTATCGGCATAAACCTGTCCGCTTACGGCAGCGATATCGGACTGAAATTTTCCGACGCAGTAAAAGCCGCCTGTGAGAGTGCCGATATCAGGATAAGGCTCGGTTCACTGGAGCCGGAGTCTATGGATATAGACACGCTCCGTCTGCTTGCGCAATACGAAAACTTTTGTCCCCAGTTTCATCTGTCACTGCAAAGCGGCTGTGACGAAACGCTTAAGCGCATGAACCGACACTACACGACCGCAGAATACGCCGAGATAGTAAAAAACATCCGCAGTGTATTTGAAAACCCTTCTATCACCACAGATGTAATGGTAGGCTTTGCCGGCGAGACGGAGGAAGAGTTCAGGAAGTCTATGGAATTTGTAGAGAGCATCGGATTTGCTAAGGTACACATTTTCCCATATTCACGCCGTGCAGGGACCGCAGCAGACAAAGCGCCGGATCAGGTATCGCCGGAAATAAAGAAGCAGCGTGCCGCACTTATGGCTGAGGTTGCGCAAAGAAGCACTGCTGCCTTTTTAGAGTCACAGATTGGCAGGACAGAGCAGGTACTTATTGAATCGCGCAACAAAGACGGCTTATACGAAGGTTACACAAAAAACTACACCCCCGTACTCGTAAACACAGACGACACCTCCATAGGCAATCTCCTCACCGTAACCCTCGTGCAGAGCCTGCACTCCCAATTCGCGGCGGCGTTCGCTAAAACTCACTCAGACATTCTGACCGAAACTTGACTGCCCGCGTTTCTCCGCCCAACACGCCCCTTACGGTGCGCTTATGGGCGGTTTTGGTTTTGGAGGAAAGTTAAAGTCGTGTACTGTAATAGCCAAAGTGTTCCCTATGGAGCACGATGCGGACGGTTCAGACAAACATAGATGCGTTCTAAGTTGTCCAGTGCGGTCACGCACCGACGCGGACGGTTATATCAAAAGCAGCTGCGTTGTTAAGTCGTCCTGCGGGGTCACCCGCTGCGTTGTTAAGTCGTCGGCCGGGTCACCCGCAAAACAAAATGACCGCATGGAGCGAATACATAAATCGTTCCATGCGGTCATGTACTGGTGGGAACAATAGGGCTCGAACCTATGACCCTCTGCTTGTAAGGCAGATGCTCTCCCAGCTGAGCTATGCTCCCATTTACACTTTTCAATCGGAAAAAGTTGGTGCGGGTAACAGGACTTGAACCTGCACCTCCTTGCGAAGACCAGCACCTGAAGCTGGCGCGTCTGCCAATTCCGCCATACCCGCTCATCACGGACACCGGATTTCCGACTGCTTGATTATTATATCAAACACTTTATCTTTTGTCAAGAGTTTTTTAAAAAAATTTTATCCATATGTTCATATCCTCATTTTACACGTTTTTTTGCAACTTTACCAAATTATTATGTATATTTTATCTCTGTAATTATGAATTATAATTCTATAAAGGAAAATAATACAAAAGATCATATGTTATAATATCTTATGTTGCTTGAAAAAATATCTTTAGCAGGTATCTTTTTCAGAACAGTAAAAGGAGAAAATATAAGAGGTAAGAATATGAAATTTGAAGAAAGCTATAAGCTCGTAAAAAATAAGTTCAATACAATGGATATGTCAAAGGTGGATAAGAATTTTTCCGCTATAATCTGCCTTACAGGTAACGACGGCGGATACATATACGGTGCTTATATTGACGGCAAAAAAATCATTGAACCAATAAAGCATGACAGCGCAAATATCTTCGTCACAATGTCTGACCAGACTTTTGAGGATATAATACAGAAAAAAATCGACCCCTTCAAGGCGTTTACCACCGGAAAGATCAAGGCAAAGGGAAATGTCTTTCTGGCTATTTCCCTGTACAAGAAGCTCAAGAAATAATTTGCGCCGGTTATCGCTGACCACTGCTGATATTTTATCAGCAGCAGTTTCTACACACGCCTGACTATGTCACGACAGTTTTATCCATGTGTCTAATGACAGGATAATACTTTTAATTTAAAATATACTACAGAAGAGAGAATTATTACAGGAGATGATAAGATGTCAGCTTTTTCCATGGATGAGTTTTATCGCGGAGATTCTATGAACGCATACAAGTTTTTTGGTGCGCACCCTGTTTCCGATGATATGTCGGGAATAATATTCAGAGTTTATGCTCCCAACGCATGGCAGATGGAAGTAATAGGTGATTTCAACGGCTGGAACGGCTGCAACCACAGAATGAATAAGATCAATTCCGGTGTTTTTGAGCTTTGCGTTCCGGAGGCAAGAGCCGGACAGCTCTATAAATTCAGAGTATATCAGCAGGGCGGAAATGTTGTTGACAAAGCAGACCCCTATGCTTTCCATAGCCAGCTCAGACCTGATACAGCGTCTGTTATCACAAGAATTTCAAGGGCTGAGGTTTTCCACGATGAAGAGTGGATGAAGAACCGTTCAAAGTGCTATGACAAGCCGATGAACATCTACGAGATGCACATGGGTTCATGGAGAAAGCCGGAGGGCAAGTCCGAAGCTGACGGCGGCGCTCAATGGTTCAGATATGATGAGGTGGCTTACGATCTTGTAAAATATATGAAGGAAAACAACTTCACCCACGTTGAGGTAATGCCGCTTGCAGAGTACCCGTTTGACGGTTCATGGGGATATCAGGTATCACAGTATTACAGCGCTACTTCAAGATACGGCACACCGGAACAGCTTATGAAATTTGTTGATGTTTGTCACCAGAACAACATTGGCGTAATAATAGATTTTGCCTTTGTACATTTTGTAAAGGATAATTATTCTCTCGGTAACTTTGACGGCACATCACTTTATGAATATCCGCCCTCAGACGTTGCCCAGAGTCAGTGGGGTTCATACAACTTTAACCTCTCTAAGGGCGATGTTCAGAGTTATCTTATGTCCTGTGCCGCTTTCTGGCTGGACGCATATCACTTTGACGGTATACGTATGGATGCTATCAACAACGGCATTTACTGGATGGGCGATAAAAACAGAGGCGTCAATGACCGCTCTGTAGACTTCTTCAAGAAGATGAACTATAACCTGAACAAGAAATTCAAAAATGTTATGCTTATCGCAGAGGACTCCTCTGATTATCCCGGTGTTACTCAGCCTGTCGAAAACGGCGGTCTTGGCTTTGACTATAAGTGGGATATGGGCTGGATGAACGATACACTTGAATATATGAAGATAGACCCTCTCTGGAGAAAGGGCAGTCACAACAAGATAAACTGGTCAATGGCGTATTTCTATTTCGAGCGCTTTATACTTCCCCTTTCTCATGACGAGGTAGTTCACGGCAAGGCAACTATCGTACAGAAGATGTTCGGCGGAGATTACCATAACAAATTCGCACAGGCACGTACACTGTATGCTTATATGATGACTCATCCCGGAAAGACTCTCAACTTTATGGGCAATGAGCTTGGTATGTTCAGAGAGTGGGACGAGACAAAGGAAATGGATTGGTTCCTGCTGAACGATTACCCGATGCACCAGATGTTCCACAGCTTCTTTAGAGACATTAGCGGTCTTGTAACAAAAAATCCTGCTTTCTATGAAAAGGACTATGAACAGGACGGCTTCCTCTGGATAGATGCAGATAACGCAAACGAAAATATGTACGCATACTATCGTATGACTGACGGCCAGAAATATGCAGTTGTTCTTAATATGTCGCCTGTTACAAGAGAGAACTTCCGTATGGGTCTTAAGGATGACTGTACGCTTATTGAGGTTCTCAACACCGACAGTCAGTGCTACGGCGGTACAGGTGTTACTAATCCTCAGCCTATCAAATCTGAGCCTGTACGCCATAATCAGTGGGATAATTCCGCTGTGTTTACTCTGCCGCCTTTCGGAACCTGTATCTTTGAAGTAAAGGATACTCCGAAGCCTAAGGCTAAAAAAACAGCAGATACCAAAGCCAAAGCTAAAGCTAAAAGCTGATAGACCTATAGGAAATATTTATGAGATGACCGTCGGTTTTATGACCTGACGATCATCTCTTTGTTTATGGCAACTAATTCCATTTGTTTAGTTTGACAATATTCAACACATTTCTTTGTGTATAACAGCAATGAATTTTTGTATTTTTAACAAAGTTAAGTTGCAATATTCTTGCACTATAACTATTGTTATTTAAAACACAATCTATTATAATCTACATGGTAACTTTTTAGACTGATAAAATTAGTGAAGGAGGTGTTATGTATGAGATTACGCAAGCAGGCACTCGGTACAAGAAATCTTATAGGTACGCGAGTGGAAGAAGCTCGTAAAAAAAAGAATATGAAGCAAAAGGAACTGCTTGCCCAACTTCAGGTACGTGGTGTTGATATGAACGCTTCCGGTCTTTCAAAGCTGGAAGGTCAGATAAGATATGTGACAGATGTAGAGCTTGTGGCTCTTGCAGATATTTTAGAAGTACCCGTTGACTATCTTTTAGGAAGAGCGGAGCTTCCCAAAAAAACAATAAAGGATAAAAAAACACAGCCATGATATCGGTTGTGTTTTTTAATGGAGATAATTATGATAAAGAATATTATTCACGACACCATGCTGTTGATGAAAAAGTCAAAGCCGGCTTCAAAAGCAGATATTCAGACAGCAAGAGATCTTGTTGACACGCTGAAAGCAAACTCCTACAGATGTGTGGGGCTTGCCGCAAATATGATCGGAGTACATAAAAATATAATAGCCGTTATTATACTTTCTGTTCCTGTAGCAATGATAAACCCTGTAATGATATCCCATTCTGAAGAAAGCTACGAGGCGGAGGAAGGATGCCTGTCACTGGAAGGAACAAGAAAAACCACACGTTATAACACCGTTGAAATAGAATACTATGATATGATGATGAAAAAACACCGCAATACTTATACTGGTTTTACAGCGGAGATCATTCAGCACGAGCTTGACCATTGCAGTGGGATCATAATATAAGATAAATGAACTCTTTTAAAATAAACAGAAGATATTCAGCGGTTCTAGGAAAGGGTTTTCCCCATGTAGCCGTCCTTTCAAATTTCAGGGGGCTGTCAGCAAGTGACAGCCCCCTGTTTTTTATGCAGTATGCTTTTTTGATTTTTTCTTGGAGGATTTCTTAGCTGTTGTGAACTTGCGTACGCGCTTTGTCTTTGCTCTCTCAAGCTCAGCCTCAGCCTCTCCCCTGACAGTAGCATCGGTTATGATGATCTTAGTAACTGTCTCATCAGAGGGGATATTGTACATCAGATCCTTGAGTATATCCTCCATAATGGAGCGCAGTCCTCTCGCTCCTGTGTGACGGTCTATCGCTTTCTTAGCAACTTCAGCGAGTGCCTCGTCTTTAAACTCCAGTTCAACGCCGTCCATCTCAAACAGCTTTGTATACTGCTTTACAAGCGAGTCCTTAGGCTCTTTCAGTATGCGTACAAGAGAAGCCTCGTCAAGTCCGTTAAGAGCTGTCAGAACAGGAAGTCTGCCCACAAGCTCCGGTATAAGACCGAACTTTACAAGATCCTGAGGTATTACGTCGGACATCCAGCTTGTTGTATCAAGCTCTTTTTTGGATCTTATATCTGCATTGAAGCCAAGCACAGAGGAACCCATACGCTTCTCTACAGTCTTTTCAAGACCGTCAAATGCTCCGCCGCAGATAAAGAGGATGTTGGTAGTATCTATCTGAATAAATTCCTGCTGAGGGTGCTTTCTGCCGCCCTGAGGAGGAACGTTGGACACTGTACCTTCAAGGATCTTCAGGAGTGCCTGCTGTACACCCTCACCGCTTACATCACGGGTGATAGACGGGTTCTCGGACTTGCGTGCGATCTTGTCTATTTCGTCAACGTAGATTATGCCCCTCTCTGCGCGGGAAATATCATAATCCGCAGCCTGAATAAGACGCAAAAGAATATTCTCTACATCCTCACCCACATAGCCTGCCTCAGTAAGTGTTGTAGCATCGGCTATAGCAAACGGAACATCAAGTATCCTTGCAAGGGTCTGTGCAAGAAGAGTCTTGCCTACACCGGAAGGACCCAGCAGAAGAACATTACTCTTGTTCAGGGCAACATCATCATCTTCCTGACAGTTTATCCTCTTATAGTGGTTATATACCGAAACAGCAAGTGCGATCTTGGCGTCATCCTGTCCGATAACATATTCATCTAATTTTTCCTTGATCTGCTTCGGCTTCGGAAGCTCGTCAAAATCCAGAAACAGGTCGCCGCTTTCCTCTTCGATATACGGCTCATTTTTCAGGATCGAATTGCAGAGCTGAATACACTCGTCACAGATATAGGCACCTGCTCCCTGTATCATTCTGCCAACAGTTTCCTGTGATTTTCCGCAGAAGGAGCAATATATTGTTTTTTTGCTGTCATCCTTGTTTGCCATTTGCGCAACTCCTTATCGCTGTGTGATCACCTTGTCGATCAAGCCATACTCCAATGCCTGCTGTGCTGTCATAAAGTTATCACGCTCGGTATCCCTTGCGATAACATCGTACGGCTGACCTGTCTTTTCTGAAAGTATTGTATTGAGCTTTTTCTTTGTCTGGATAATGTGGTCGGCATGAATCATTATATCCGTTGCCTGACCCTGTGCGCCGCCGCTTGGCTGATGGATCATTATATCACTGTTGGGCAGTGCAAAGCGCTTACCCTTTGTGCCTGCCGCAAGAAGAAATGCTCCCATGCTTGCAGCCATACCCATACAGATAGTTGAAACATCGCACTTGATGTACTGCATGGTGTCATATATAGCCATACCATCCGTTACAGAGCCGCCGGGACTGTTGATGTAAAGGCTGATATCCTTTGTAGAGTCCTGTCCCTCAAGATAGAGCAGCTGAGCCACTATAAGGCTTGCGGTCACGTTGTTTACTTCCTCTGTAAGCATGATTATTCTGTCGTTGAGCAGTCTTGAATAGATATCATAAGAGCGCTCGCCTCTGTTTGTTTGTTCAATGACATAGGGTATTGTTGCCATAGTAATGACCTCCGTTTCGGGTGTATATGCTACACCGGTGTAGTTAATGAAAGAATTGTCTTTTCTTTCAAATTCTATTCAAGCCGACCCTGAATAGTGTCATTCAGAGCCGGCATGACCGTAAATATCATCATGGTGCAAAGCCGTATGTACCGATGTACCATGACACTGTTTTATTATTCCTCTGTTTTTTCTTCTGCTGTCTCTTCCTCAGCTGCTTCTTTAGCCTCGTTTCTGACAAGATCAAGAGCCTTTTCAGCTTTTGCATCGCCTTCAATATCCTTAGCCGGGAATACGTTCTTTACTCTGTCGATATCAACATTGTATCTCTCTGAAAGCTCCTTGTATCTGTTCTCGATATCCTCTTCTGAAACCTCGATATTCTCAAGCTCAGCGATCTTATTAAGTGCAAGTCTTACCTTGATCTGAGAAACAGCTCTGTCATAGAAGCTCTCACGGAGCTTATCCTCTGTAAGACCTGTGTACTGCATATATGTGTCAATGTCAAGACCCTGTGATCTCAGGTTGAGTGCAAATTCATCCATGAAAGCATCTACCTGATTATTGAACATAGCCTCAGGTATCTCACCCTCAAGAAGCTCTTCAAGCTTCTCTGCGAGCTGTGCATCCTTATCGTTCTTTGCTTCCTCCTGACGTGACTTTTCAAGCTTCTCTCTGATATCAGCCTTGTATGCGTCAACAGTATCGAACTCGCTTACGTCCTTTACGAACTCATCGTCAAACTCAGGAAGCTCCTTCTTCTTGATCTCATGAAGCTTTATCTCGAACTGAACAGCCTTGCCCTTAAGCTCCTCTGCCTGATAATCCTCAGGGAAGGTCACGTCAATGGTGAACTCCTCGCCTGTGCTGTGTCCTATAACCCGCTCCTCAAAGCCGGGGATGAAGGAACCGCTGCCAAGTGTAAGGCTGTAGTTTTCTGCTGTGCCGCCCTCAAAAGCAACTCCGTCAAGAAGTCCCTTGAAGTCGATAACTGCGATATCTCCGTCCTCTGCTGCTCTGTCCTCTACTGTTACAAGACGGCTGTTTCTCTCAAGTACTTTCTTGATATCCTCTTCTACATCCTCATCTGTAACCTCAAGTGATACAGGCTTGTACTCAATACCCTTGTAGTTTTCGATATTGACCTCAGGCTCTACAGTTACAACAGCCTTCAGTACGACGCCGTCCTTGTCTGCCTTGTCAATATCAACATCTACTCTGTCCTTTACAAGAGCAAGTCCTGCTTCTTCTGAAGCGTCAAGAATTGCCTGAGGATAAAGCTCCTTGAGTGCATCCTCATAGAATACGCCCTCGCCGTATGTCTTTTCGATTATTTTGCGGGGAGCCTTGCCCTTTCTGAAGCCGGGAATGCTGATGTTCTTTACCTGCTTTTTATAAACCGAATCAACGGCGTTCATGAATGTTTCGCCGTCTATTTCGATAACAAGCTCATAGCGGTTTGTCTCTACCTTGTTTGATGAAATAAGTTTCATTTTAAAAATCCTCCGTAATAGCTGAAAATCAATAACGATTATAACATATAATTTAGCAATTATCAAGTTTTCAAGCCTTTTTTTCTTATAAATTTTATGGACCATTCTGCTTCAGCGGATATACATGTACAATATTTTGTACACCATAGCTTATCTGACGGACAGAGGAGTAAAGCCCAGATAGTCACAGGCTATAAGCTGAAAGCGTATCCCGTACTTTTCTCCGATAAATGCTTTTTTCGCAGCGCTGCCGCCGTGTATATGACCGTAGAAGCATTTTTTTATATTGTACTCCTTCAGCACACTAAGTATCTCCTCACACTCCATATTGTTATATATCGGCGGATAATGAAGAAACACTATGGGGTCGTAGCCGTCCCTTACAGCAGGTTCTATGGACATCCTGAGTCTGCCTACCTCACGGTTGAGAATAAGCATATCCGCATCTGTCTCTGCATCATAGAACCAGCCCCTTGAACCGCATATTGCGATACCGTCTGCAACATAATAGTTATTGTGCAGTATGGACATGGTGCTGAAGCCTTTTTCAATAAGGTACTTATCCATTTTTCCCTTTGTTGACCACCAGTAATCGTGGTTGCCCTTCAGAATTATCTTTCTGCCATTCAGCTCATTGATATAACGGAAATCCGCCTCTGTCTCTGAAAGCTTCATAGCCCATGAAATATCTCCTGCTATTACCACAGTATCCTCAGGCTCCACAAGATGCTGCCAGTTATTTTTTATGCGCTCAGTGTAATTGGACCAGCCGCCGAACACATCCATTGGCTTATTAGTGCCAAATGAAAGGTGCAGGTCAGCTATTGCGTAAACTGACATAACCTATCCTCAGTTTATGGAAAGACTGTTAAGTACAGTTTCCGGCATCTCATCCACCTTGCACTCTTCCTTAAAGCGCACCTCTGCATTTTTGAGAGAAGCAAGCGGAAGCGGCACGGATGTCTTTGTAATAGCTGAAAGCTCATCCACCATTGCATACTCATCCTCAGGCAGCTTTTCATCCGACACTGCCTCCAGTACGCTCTTTGCAAATTTATAGGGGCTCGCAGTGGAAGCTATAACAGCAGGTGTATTGTCTCCTGTCTCCTCTACATACTGCTTATAGACATTCACAGCCACAGCAGTATGGGTATCGCAAAGATAGCTTTCATTTTTATACATTTCCCTGATAGTTGCACGGGTATTGTCGTCATCACAACAGCCGCCGTAGAACAGCTCATCAAGCTTTGACTTCACGTAACTGTCGACTGTATAGCTGCCGTTTGCGGAAAGCTCATTCATCCACTGTGCAACCTTCTCGGCATTACCGTCAGTGAGATGATAGAGAAGTCTTTCCAGATTACTTGAAACAAGGATATCCATTGATGGAGAGATAGTTGTATAGAACTGTCTCTTTCTGTCATAGGTACCTGTCTTTATAAAGTCCGTGAGGACATTGTTTGCATTTGAAGCGCAGATGAACTTATTAACGGGAAGTCCCATGTTCATTGCATAGAAGGAAGCAAGTATATTGCCGAAGTTGCCCGTAGGAACAACTACGTTTATTTTGTCGCCGGCATTGATCTTCTTTGCATTGAGAAGCTCACAGTATGCCGAGAAATAGTATACTATCTGAGGAAGAAGTCTGCCCCAGTTTATTGAGTTGGCACTGGAGAAGAGCATATTGTTCTTTTCAAGCTTTGCCTTGATCTCACTGTTTGTGAAGATCTTCTTTACTCCTGTCTGAGCATCATCGAAATTACCCTCTATAGCAACAACGCTGACATTATCGCCCTTCTGGGTCGCCATCTGACGCTTCTGCATGGGGCTTACGCCGTTAACAGGATAGAACACCATGATCCTTGTACCATCAACATCCTTGAAGCCTTCAAGAGCAGCCTTGCCTGTATCGCCGCTTGTAGCAACGAGAATAACTGCTTCCTTGCCGCTGTATGTCTTTTTTACAGACTTTGTAAGAAGATGAGGAAGTATCTGAAGAGCCATATCCTTGAAGGCGCAGGTAGGACCGTGCCACAGCTCCAGTATGGACATTTTTGTGCTGCCGCTTTCAATGTATGATATGGGAGCGGGATCGTCAGAGCCAAACTTTTCGGGAGTATAAGCCGCCTCTACACTCTGGCTGATTTCCTCTTCTGTAAAGTCGCCTAAAAAATCTCCGAATATCTTTTTTGCTCTTCCTCTGTAATCGGTCTGTGCAAGAGCCTTGATATCATCGAGAGTATACTTCGGGAGCGACTGCGGTACAAAAAGTCCGCCCTCCTCCGAGATACCCTGAGCTATCGCCTGAGAAGCGGTAACTACCTTGCTTTTGTCTCTTGTGCTGTTGTAGTTCATTACTTTTTCCCTCTTTCATATTGTTGTCCGGAAATGTCATATCTGCTGAAAAAGCCTGCGGCATTATTAAAGAAAATATCCCTGACAAGCTCTTCGCTGTAATTGTGGTGCAAGAACATCTCATAAAGCTCGGGCAGAGACTCCAGTCCCTTCATATCCTTCGGGATATCGGCACCGTCAAGATCTCCCCCTATGGCGATAGTTTTTTCTCCGCCAAGGGACAGAAAATGTTCTGCGTTTTTTATTATATCATACATTTCGGCATTTGTCTCGGTTTTATTAAGAAAATCCCGGCAAAAATTCAGACCCACAATGCCGCCTTTCTGTTGAATTATCCTGAACTGCTCGTCCGTCAGATTTCTCCTGTGGGGACACACGGCCTTTGAGTCTGAATGTGAAGCAGCAAAGGGACGTCTTGCAAGTGCGGCTGTTTCATAGAACAGCTTCTCGCTTGCGTGAGAGATATCAATGATTATATCGTTCCTCTCCAATTCAGGGATAACAGACCTGCCGAAGTCCGTAAGTCCCCCTGCGTTTTCAACTCCCACGCCGTCTCCAAGCTCGTTTCTGCCGTTCCATGTGAGGGTCATCATTCTTACTCCGTTTTCTTTCAGCATCTTTACATTTTCAAGCTTTCCTGAAAGGACCGCTCCGCCCTCAACTGTAAGCACAGTGCCTGTTTTATTATTTTTCCTTACATATTCAATATCCTCAGCCGTAACACATCTGTACACATCAGTACCTGAAAGCTGCTCTTCAATCTTCTTTACACAGCCGTGAAATAATTTAACAGCTGCTTCTCCCCTGTATTCATCAGGTATCCATACCGCAAAGCACTGTATATACGGGACAATGCCCTGACTTTTGTTGAGAGAAATATGGAAGCTGTCATTGAACAATGTACTGTTTTCAGTATATGCACGGTACAGTGTGTCACAGTGCAGGTCAAATAGCATCATCTGTTCTATCACTCCTTATGGGGTCATCAGAAGGGTACATATCCGCCCTCCATCCAGAAAGCATTTTCTATATGGTTGATATACGGCTTCTCCCTGCTGTTATCAAATACAACCTCTACTACATCAAAGCGCGGCTGCAAATCATAACTATGCTCCGACAAAAAAACTGTGGCTGTCTTTATCAGCTTTTTCTGCTTGCGCAGATCCACCCATTCAGAGGGTCTTGCAACAGAGGAAATATTTCTCGACTTGACCTCGACAAATACGATATACTTATCACTGCTGACTATCAGATCTATCTCGCCGAAGCGTGAATGATAATTTCTGAATTCTTGCTTATATCCCTTTGAAATAAGATATTTAAGAGCCTGTTCCTCTCCGTATGCGCCTGCTGCCTGAGCATTGGTTTTTTTATTATCCTTTTGCATTATTTTCTCCCAGTATTTTTTTCAGAAACGACGGACGATGAATCTCACACGGTCCGTATTCTAAAATAAGCTCCCTATGAAGCTTTGTGCCATAGCCCTTATGCTTTTCAAATCTGTATTCGGGATATTTTTCCGCAAGGGACATCATCAGCCTGTCACGGCTCACCTTTGCAAGTATTGAAGCTGCCGCAATTGAGTGGGACAGATAATCTCCCTTTACAATGGACACACAGGGAATATCAACAGGCGGAGTTTTATTGCCGTCTATAAGCGCAAAATCCGCGCTGACAGACAAGCCCTCTATCGCCCTTTTCATCGCAAGCATCGCTGCATTGAGAATATTTATCTCCTCTATTTCTTCTATGCTCGCCCATGCAATACTGTAAGCAGCCGCTTCTGACTTTATTATATCAAAAAGCTTTTCACGCTTCTTTTCGGAAAGCTTCTTGGAATCAGTCACTCCATCAATAATATGTCCCTTCGGCATTATAACAGCAGCCGCACATACAGGCCCTGCCAATGGTCCCCTGCCTGCTTCATCCACCCCGCAGATATTGCTGTATCCCTGCGAGTAATACAGCTTTTCATATTCAAGTACATCAAATTCTGACATCTGTACATTCATCTGCCTTATCAAGCGTTATTTTTCCTAAGGTCGCATTTCTGAATTCATCCAGTACTGTGGCTGCGGCGCGTTCGGTATTTATTTCTCCTCCGGAAATAAGCATACCTCTTTTCCTGCCTACAAGCTCCAGTATCTCATAGCCCTGAATGTCGCTTATCTCCTGCATAGTCATCTTATATCTTGCACAAAGCGGTTCCGGATAATTGTCCCTGAGATATTCAAGAAGCCGTCCCGCAAGATGTTCCGTATCAAGCACATCGTCCTTTACCGAACCGATAAATGCCAGCTTCTCTCCTACCAGCTTGTCGTCAAACTTCGGCCACAATACTCCGGGAGTATCCAGCAGGTCAAACCCTTTTCCAACTGTAAACCACTGATTGCCCCTTGTAACGCCGGGTCTGTCCTCCACCTTTGCACGTGACTGCTTTGACATCCTGTTGATGAATGACGACTTGCCCACATTAGGTATCCCCACTACCATCACCTTTATTGTCCGGCCTGTCATGCCCTTTGAATTCCACGACTGTATCTTGTCTGCAAGGACGTTTTTAACTGTGGGTATAAAAGCATTTAAGCCCTTGCCTGATTTACAGTCAAGAGCGATAGCACTGATATTCTTTTCCTTGAATTTCCTTATCCATTTCTGCGTCTCGGCAGAATCAGCCATATCGCACTTGTTAAGCACCACAAACCGCGGCTTATTGTTTACGACGCTCCTGAGATCAGGATTACAGCTTGAATAAGGTATCCTTGCATCCAGCAGTATGGCAACTGCATCGATAAGCTTCAGCTGTGATTCTATCTTTCTTTTGGTTTTGGTCATATGACCCGGAAACCACTGTATTGATTTCAGTTCCTCCATCTTTACCCCCATACTTTTAAAAAATGTGGAATTTGGAAAGTGGAAAGTGGAATTATTTGTGAACTCAAGGCTTGCTGTTGTTCCGGCTTTTGCCTGAACCATAGTTGCCTCTCTTAAAAGAGAAGAAGCTTTAACTATTCAACTATCCACTAATCATTAATCATTAATCACTAACCACTAACCACTAACCACTAACCACTAACCACTGAATTTTCAGGATACGAAGCCGAATTTATCAAAGGGCGCTATGCGGAAAAACGCCTTGCCTATAATATTCTCTACAGGGATAAGTCCGATTTTTACGCTTCTGCTGTCCAGTGAGTCCTCACGGTTGTCTCCCATAACAAATACATAGCCCTCCGGAATAACATCAGGTATCTCTGTAGGATTCGGCCGCTGTATGGTCTTACCCTTTATATATGGCTCATCCAGAACTGTACCGTCAACTGTCACTTCATTGGTTTCGTAGTCTATGGAAAGCTTCTGTCCCTCTGTAGCGATGATTCTCTTTACAATAGGCTCGTTATATTTTTCTCCGTGGGTAATAATTACAATATCACCACATGCGGGAGTATACATAAAGCTTGCAACGATAAGTCTGTCATCATTCTGGAGGGTATCGTTCATAGACCTGCCGTTGACTGTGACCTGTCTGAAAAAGAATGTCATTATCAGCAGCACTACCACAAGTGCAGCAAAAAGAGTATTTGCCCATTCAAACACGATTTCCGAAATGGGTACTCTGTCATCATCTTCTGTTTCCTCAGCTGCCTCTAAAGCTGCTTCTCCGACCGACCCTGCGGATAATTCGTATGATCTTTCCTCGTCTATATCCTCGATTGTTTCCTTTGTTCTCTTTGACATATCTGCACCTCAAAAATCAATATATATTCCCCTTATGACAAGAAGCCGAAGGTATCAAAAGGAGATATCCTGAAAAATGCCTTTCCGATAATATTTTCAACAGGAACAAGACCAACTCTCTTCGAGCGGCTGTCAAGGGAGTTTTCTCTGTTATCTCCCATTACAAAGACATAGCCTTTCGGAATGACCTCCGGTATCTCTGTAGAGTTCAATTCCTTTACAGTTGTTCCGATTATATAATCTTCCTTCAGCAGCACGCCGTCCACAGTGACCTCACCGGTGCTGTAGTCTATTTTCAAACGCTGTCCCTCTGTCGCAATGACCCTTTTAACGATTTTTTTATCAAGCTCTTCACCATGTGTCACTATCACTATGTCACCGTTCTGAGGCGTATAGTTAAAGCAGGACACAAGAAGCCTGTCCGCATCCTGAAGAGTATTGTTCATGGAAGGTCCGTCTACAGTTACCTGTCTTACAAAAAAAGTCATAACAATAAACAGCACTGCAATTGCAACTATAATCGTTCCTGCCATTTCATATATGAACTGTGGACCACTGATGACCTCATCATCTTCATCAGGCTCCGACTCATCTTCATCAACTTCAGAAGATTCAGTCTCACCCTCGCCCTCAGAAAGCTCCTTGTCCTCTGTCATATCTTCGGCAGAATCCTCGCCCTGTTCAATGTTTTCTTCAGTTTCATAATCCTCTGAAAGTTCATTTTCTTTTTCCGACATTTGTAAACACCTCTGTTTTATATTCTTACAGCATCCATATCCTCTCCTGAAATGGGAGATGTTAATAATCTACATAATCAATTATTACAAGAGGGGTTCCCGCTCAACACTTATCATAATTCATATTCGCCGCGCCGCAAACACCGTAATTACACATTCCACATTTATAAAGTATTCAGTATTATTTCAGATAATCGGCTGTCCTTCCGAACATTGAGAAGGGATAGAGTATAAATCCGACTTTTCCGGCTACACGCTCTTTGGGGATAAGTTCACCTATCCTCAGATCTCCCGAAGGGTCAATATTGCTGCTTAAAAGAACATAGTCCTTTGGAACATCCAGCCCGCCTATCGCTTCTTCAAGCTCTTCATAAGAGAAATATCTGGCGCCGTTGTACTGTACGCAGTTTACAGCGTCCGATTTGCCCGTACCCATTAGTATCTTTTCATTTTCTCCGGCAATGACTTTTGCATCCGAGAAAGAAGTGCCAACATCTACACAGACTATATCTCCGCTGTGCGGAACATAGTTATAGCTTACGGTTACCACACTATAGCTTTTTGTGGTGTTTCCGGACTTTTTGGTATATGATACGACCCTGAAAAACGAACTGAAAACAGCGACTGCTGCAAGCACAAGCAAAATGACACCGTAAAGAAACTCGAACGAGCTTTTTGTAAGCGCACGTCCGTCAGCTCTTACACTGTCATTATATTGCTTTGTCCGCCTCAGCTTACTGTACTTCATTTTGTACGTCCTCCGTTTTATTTTTCACACCAACATACTGACCGGAACCTTCAATGCTAAAAGCAGAAAACTGAAACTCCGGATATGCGGATGCTGATAAGCCATACCGCATATCCGAAAAAAACTTCAGGATAACAAAAAAGGGACAATAATGTCCCTTTCAGTTTTATCTGATTTGTTCCTTGACCTTTGCAGCCTTACCAACTCTGTCACGGAGATAATAGAGTTTGCTTCTGCGAACACGGCCTCTTCTTATTACCTGAACAGCAACAACGTTAGGTGAATGAACAGGGAAAACTCTTTCAACACCTACACCGTATGATACACGGCGTACTGTAAAGGTCTCAGCTACACCGCTGCCTCTGCGAGCGATGACCGTGCCTTCAAACATCTGAATTCTTTCTCTTTCTCCCTCACGGATGTTAACGCTGACCTTTACTGTGTCACCGATCTCAAACTTAGGGATGTTGTTCTCTTCCTTCAGAGAGCTTGCTGCAATTGTTTTAAGTGCGTCCATTTTTATTCCTCCTGTTATTTCAGACATTCTTGCAGGATGATTCCGTGCAGAGGACTGCCCGTTTCAAAGTACGGCTCCCGCCGGGCTTCGAACCCCACCACAAGCAGCGGTTTTCAAAGACTTAAATATTATACCACATACTCATTCGTTATGCAAGCATTTTTTTCTTTTATACAGAATTTTTTTACAATTAAATATTTAGGGTCATAGAATAATCAGGCGGTAAATTTTCCGCGCTCAATATTCTTGCCTGATGAAAGGTATTCTCTCTGATAAATATACAGATCCTGAATATCCACCACTCCGTCACAGTTTATATCAGCTGCCAATAACTTGAATTCGTCAAGCATACTCTCACCTGTCAGATGCTTTGATAAAGACAGGATATCCTTAGAATTCAGGTTTCCTTCACCTGTCAGGTCGCCCATGATAACTATAGTATAGCTTTCATTTCCCACAGCACTGCAAAAATCAACCGTAAATCCGGTACCAAGAACACCGCTCGTCACGGTCTTACCGTTATGGTTCACAAAAGAAACAGTATATCCGGAGAACTCTATATTCTTTTTGAAGGCTGCGATAGTTGTACCGTCAGGCACTCCGGTTATCATTCCGCTTTCTATCGTGTAAACACTGCTTGAGATTTCTCCGGTCTGCTGTACATAATATGAACTGACGCTTCCATTGTGTGTTTCTGAAGGTGAAGTATCAGCCGTACATGAGCTTTCTGAGGAGATGCTCTCCTGCGGTGTACCCACACTGATATCACCGCTTTCGTCCGACAAGATATCAGGTTTTTCTGAAACTTCCGGAGATAATGTTTTGACATCGGATATTTCGGATATTTCTGACGCATCGGGCTTACCGCTGCTCACCACAGCCGTTGAAGCTTCAGATATCTGTTCCTCTTCATAAGGCACAAACATACCGATATTCACCACAAGCATCTCACCGCCGGATAATATCACCAGAGAAGAGCCGCTTGAATACATATCATTTATCGTTCCGTCCGGAGTGAAGCAGGACAATATATTTCCGCTCAGATCAGTCATATAAATCGTGCCGTCTCTGACTTCGAACATCTTTTCATCCATATAACACAGACTTTCGCAGTCCACAGTAACGAGCCTTGTAAATCCCGTCTCACTGTCAAACGAATAAAGAGAACCGTTTCTGTCAGTGTAATATCCTTCATTCTGCCTGAATGGAACATCAGGAACATCGCATGGAATAAAAGCGCCATTCCGAACATCATATATCCCACCGTCTACAACAGCATAAGGACTGTTGCCCGAAATATCGGTAAATAACATCCTGATATTCCTGTCAAGCCGGACTGTGCCGGATAATGACTTAAAATTTCTGTATATCATTATTTCATTCGGGGAACCTTCATCGCAGAGATAAAGCTCCTTGTCCCCTGCGGCAGTAATGCAGCCGTCTTTGATATTGACACCTTCAATTATGCTGACTTCTGTTTTTCTGAATACATCAATGACATAAAAAAGGTTTTCATCCATGCTTATCAGACAGCATCTGTCAGCACAAGGGATCACATGATCTATATGCCTGCTCTCGGTTGACAGCTTCACTTTTAAGCCATCCTTCCTCAGCATCGTAAGAACATATTTGTCCCTGTGGTTTTCAAGAAGATAGAAGTTACCCTGTCCATCAGGATATACCTCAAACTGTACTTCATCAGCTGAAACATATTTATAAACATTCATACACAAGACATATAACAGGCACAGGATCAACGAAGCACAACATATCCTTTTAAACATCCTCATTAGCCTGCACCTCATATCAATTCAGAAATGTATCATGTTTAGTCTATAGGCTTCTGCGATTTACACTGTTCATTATAACAAGGCTCAGAGCACCTCAAGCCTGATCTCATCATCAGCAGTTACATTTATAGCGGCAATTTCGCCTGTTCTGCTGTTGACAATAGCAGCTGCGATCTTATCCTCGACCTCTCTGCGTATGAGGTTGCGGAGATCTCTTGCGCCGCTCTTTCCGCCATATGCTTTCTTTGCAAGATATTTCTGTGCTTTTTCATCATAAGTAAAGCTGATACCCTTTTCTTTGAGGGTATCCACATATTCCTTCAGCATAAGATCGGATATCAGAACGAAATCCTCTTCTGAAAGCTGTCTGAAAATGATTATCTCATCCAGACGGCTGAGAAACTCCGGACGCAGGAACTCTGACAAAGCCGTGCGGACTTTATCAGCCGTAGCCTCTGCTTCTGTCTTTGCAAAGCCCAGCGCATTTTCTCTGCGCTCGCTTCCTGCATTTGAGGTCATCACGATGACTGTATTGCTGAAATTGACCTTCCTGCCCTGCGCATCTGTCAGGACACCCTCATCAAGTATCTGTAAAAGTATGTTAAGCACATCCGGATGTGCCTTTTCTATTTCATCAAAGAGCAGAACTGAGTACGGACGGCGTCTTACCTTTTCCGTTACCTGACCTGCCTCCTCGTAACCCACATATCCCGGAGGCGAACCTATGATCTTTGACACAGAATGTTTCTCCATAAACTCAGACATATCAAGCCTTATAAGAGTCTCCGGAGTGTTGAACAGCTCCTCTGAAAGTACCTTTACAAGTTCTGTCTTTCCCACACCTGTAGGTCCTACGAAAATAAAGGACGACGGTCTGCGTCTGGGACTTATCTGTACCCTGCTGCGCTTTACGGCAGCCGAAAGGGCTTCTACAGCTTCATCCTGTCCGATGACCTTACTCTTAAGGTGCTGTTCAAGGTCGGCAAGCTTATTAAGCTCATTCTCCTGCACCTTTGAAGCGGGTATGCCCGTCCACAGCTCAATAACATGAGCGATATCCTCTTCTGTAACGTCTGCTGTGAGAGAAGCCTTGTCGATCTCGCCAAGACTCTTTTCAAGCTTTGCGATATCGTAACGTACTGTTGCCAGCTTCTCATAGTCTATCTCATTCTGTGAAGCAAGCTCTTCTTCCTGATCCTTAAGCTCTGCAAGCTTTGCGTTGTCACGGTCAAAGGTTTCCAGCTCCTTGTTTCTCAGAGCCGCATGGGTACATGACTCATCAAGAAGATCTATCGCCTTGTCCGGCAGGAAACGATCGGTAATATATCTTTCTGAAAGTATTACAGTTTTGCGGACTATCTCATCCGACATCTTTACTCTGTGATAATCCTCATAGTAGGACTTGACGCCCTTTATAACGTCGATCGTATCACCTATTGACGGTTCTGCCACCGTTACAGGCTGGAAACGTCTTTCAAGTGCCGCATCCTTCTCGATATACTTTCTGTATTCATTGAAGGTCGTTGCGCCAATTACCTGTATCTCACCTCTTGAAAGGGCAGGCTTCATGATATTTGCAGCGTTCATGGAGCCTTCCGACTCACCGGCGCCCACAAGGCTGTGCACCTCGTCGATAAAGAGTATGACATTTCCGTCTGCCTTTACCTCTTCTATAAGACCCTTTATCCTGCTTTCAAACTGTCCCCTGAACTGTGTGCCGGCAACAAGTGAAGTTAGGTCAAGAAGATGTATCTCCTTGTTCTGAAGTCTGAGCGGAACATCTCCTGCAACTATTTTAAGCGCAAGACCCTCTGCTATTGCCGTTTTACCAACACCCGGCTCTCCTATAAGACAGGGATTGTTCTTTGTTCTTCTGCTGAGTATCTGTATAACACGGGACAGTTCGTTTTCTCTTCCGACTATTCTGTCAAGCTCGCCGTCCCTTGCACGCTTTGTAAGGTCGGTACAGTATGCGTCAAGGTGCTTGCGTTTGCGCTTTTTAGCAGCCTTTGCATCGTCCTTTTTGCCTTTGCTCTTATTGTCATCTTTCTCGGCTCTGGGTTTCTGGTTACCGCCGGAAAAAAGATTTTTAAAGAACGGCGGAAAAGCAGGTGCGCCCCCTCTGCTGAAATCATCATCGTCACCATCGTCCTCAGCGTCCATAGACTCTTCGCCCATATCCGCAAGACCGCTCATATCCTCCGGTATCATACCGGACTCCATAAGCTCGCTCATCTGGTTCTGCATCATATCGATATCCTCTTCGGATATACCCATTTTCTCCATTATATCTGTTACAGGCTTTATGCCCGATTCTTTTGCACAGCTGAGACAGTATCCGACAGAATCGGACGAATCCGCAGAGTTCGACACAAACACTACCGCAGGCCTCTTGTTGCATTTACTGCAAAGCATCATATTGTTTGCTCCTTTCCTTTTCCGCCCTGAGCTTCTCAGGACAATAACAAATATTCTGTTATTTTGAATATCATAACATATAATAATGAAATTGTCTATAAAAACAATCGGAATTTATAGCTTCTTATCCTCATGCTCTTCGGCAGCTTCGGTTTTTTGGTCAGTCTGACCGCTTTTTTTCTCCTTAATAATTTCTACGAAAACCATAAAATACATGGTCAGCGAGAACAGCATCGTCACTGTTGTAACGGCAATCAACGTTATACTGAGAACATGATTTGTAAATCCCCATACTGCCTTCAGCACCACAAGAGTGATTATTGATGTGTAGAATATTGTGGTAGATACTTTTCCGTACCACCTTGCAGCAGGCGGTTTGATCTTCATGCGCAGCAGAAAAGCTCCGCCGCACAGCATAAGTATCTCCTTGACAAACAGCACGATAATAAACATCAGCGTATCAGGGTACAGCACACTCATACACATTACCACTGCTATAAGTGTAAGCTTATCCGCTATAGGATCAAGTATCTTTCCCAGATCTGTTATCTGATCAAATTTTCTTGCGATAAACCCATCAAACAGATCGCTCAGTGCAGACAAAAGCAAAAGTGCGCCTGAGGCAATATAATTCTGTTTCAGCAGAAGCCTTGCCATCGGTGGGATTATCAATATCCTTATTGCAGTAAGCACATTAGGCACTGTAAGATTGTGCCTGATATATTGTTTAAAAGACATGAGATATCTCCTTTAAAAAACATTCGCACTCTTATCCGAGAGAGATCCATGAGATGATCTTATCCGGAAGACTAAAATCATAAATAATTTTATAAAGCCATGAACCGTTGATACTGTCATTCACTGCCTTACAGCTGTCGGGCGGCAGGAACATCATTACAAAATAGAGAATAAGTGACAATATCATGATAATAAGCAGCGCCTCTACAAGACCCACCAAAGCGCCGAAGGTCCTGTTTGCTCCGCTGAGCTTTGTTTTGTCTATAGCCTTTGTAAATTTTGCTGCTATTAAGCTGACTATGATCATCAGTATCAGGAAGAAAACAAAAGTAAGAACAGTAGATATCATTTTCACCGCAGCAGCACGTACCATACTTTCAACTACTATACCTGCATCCAGCTTTGTTATGCTCAGTTCTTTTGCAAGGCTCTCACTGTCGATGCCAAGAAAAGAAAAAGTATTAAGAGAGAAATTTGACAGATTATCAATTATTTCCTGAGCTTTCTGAACAAGGTCATTTGCAGTGATCTCTTTAGCCGCATCATTTACGCTGTTAATTATATTTTCCTTGACAAAGGAATTATATACCGTAAGGGAAAGCATTGAAGCAATAAACGGTGCGATCACAGAAGCAAGGAATGAACCCACGGCATTTATAGCCATATAGACTATTCCACGCTTTACACCAGAATAAATAAACAATCCAATAATTGCAACTACGCCAAGATCCAACAAATAGCTCATACGATCACCTGTTTTCAAATTCTTTCGATACCAATATCACTCTATAACTATAACACATTTTGACAGCAACTACAAGTAATATTTCTGTTTTCGATTTGTAATTGATTTGACACTTTTTACTATATGTCCAAGAAATTCCACATTATCCATTCGGTTTTTTACAGACTTGAGATATCATAAGAGTATCAGGAATAAGTAACTGCCCCATGATATATATTATGCAAAAACAGAAAAACGGCTCAGGCAAACACCCGAACCGTTCTGATCATTCTGTTTTTTCTTGTGCTTCTGTCTCGTTCTTGCTTTTTGCTTTTATCTTTTTCTCGGTACCGTTCAGAAGTCTCTTTATATTTTCCTTGTGTCTGACAACTACAAAAATTCCGATAAGGAAAGACATTACAGTTGCATAGATCACAAAAGGAAGGCTTGTATTGCTTACAGGAGAGAAGGACGACGTCACTCCCTGATAGTCAAGCATTTTCCACAGAAAAGTATTGAGCGCAAAAAGGCTGAAATCTATAACAGCACAGAAGGAAATGATCCTCGTAAGAAGAAACAGTATCGCAAATATTATCAGTGTACATATAAGAGTTCTCCAGTCTGTCATAAGCATTACAGCAAAGGAGGTAACGACGCTCTTTCCGCCCTTGAATCTATAATACAGCGGAAAAGAATGTCCAAGCACCGCAAATACACCTGCAAGATAGACAAGATACGCCTTGTACAGCTCGGCATTATCCCCTTGTACACCTATCATAAGCAGATAAGCTATGAGACAGGATATTACACCTTTGAGAAAATCTCCTACAAACGTAATTACCGCAGGCACCTTGCCCACACAGCGCAGTACATTTGTAAAGCCTGCATTGCCGCTTCCCATAGTGCGTATATCCTTTTTCATCACTATCCTTGTTACTATTATCGACGTGTTAACGCTGCTGATAAGATAAGACGCCAGAACTGCAATAATTATCTGAAGCCAACAGCTCATTAAAAATCCGGACAGTTCCTCCAAAAGAACCCCTCCCACACACATTATATATAATGAATACTGAAAACTTAAAACTTAAAAAAGAATAATACAGGTACGTTTTCGCTGCGCGGAAACATACCGTCATTCCACTTTCCAAATTCCACATTCCACATTTTGATTTATGTAATGATCATGCTTAATATGGGAACTATTGTTTTTTGTCGCCGCGCTCACGGATAACGAAACGTATGGGTGTTCCCTGCATGCCAAAGGTCTCTCTTATCCTGTTTTCAAGATATCTTTGATATGAAAAATGAAACAGCTCGGCAGAGTTCACAAAGCATACAAATGTCGGCGGCTTTACACCTGACTGTGTCATGTAAAGTATTTTCAGCCTGCGTCCTTTATCAGTAGGCGGCTGCACTCTCGCTACCGCTTCCGCAAGAAGGTCGTTGAG
Source organism: uncultured Clostridia bacterium (assembly GCA_946186665.1). Taxonomy (GTDB): domain Bacteria; phylum Bacillota; class Clostridia; order Oscillospirales; family Acutalibacteraceae; genus UBA1213. The sequence goes on from CAMHOE010000002.1 coordinate 97,025, forward strand.
TGTTCCCGTTGATATCCTCATTGCCGCAGAGTTCACAACAGTTATTATCATCTCAAACAAACGGTCAAGTCTTTGTCCGGTCTTTGCGGAAATAAATATCATTGGCGCATAGGACATAAATGAGAAGTCATTCTCTAACTTTTTACGATACTCTGACATGGTCTTGTCGTTTTTTTCTACAGCATCCCACTTGTTCACAACTATGATACAAGCTTTGCCGGATTCATGGGCAAGTCCCGCTATCTTTGAATCCTGCTCGGCAAAGCCCACAGTAGCGTCTATCATTATAAGACATACGTCGCTGCGCTCGATTGCCATTTTTGCTCGTATAATGCTGTATTTTTCTATATCATCATCTATACGGCTGCTGCGTCTTATTCCGGCGGTGTCCGTGAGCTTGAACCTTCCATATGTATTCTCTATTACAGTATCAATACTGTCACGGGTGGTACCGGCAATATTGGAAACTATACATCTATCCTCGCCGGTTATTTTATTTACAAGAGAGGATTTGCCTGCGTTAGGTCTGCCGATAATTGCAACACTGATGGTATCGTCCTCTTCCTCATCGGAATTTTCATCGGGAAGATACTCGAATACAGCATCAAGCAGGTCGCCCGTTCCGTGACCGTGAACGGATGATACCTGTATAGGGTCGCCCAGTCCCAGATTGTAGAATTCATAGAACGCAGGCTCCGGCTCCCCGACCTTGTCACACTTATTGACGCACAGCACAACCGGACGATTGCTCTTTTGCAGCATCATGGCAACATCGTGGTCTGTTGCTACAACGCCGCTTGTGAGGTCCGTCACCAAAACGATAACGTCTGCCGCATCTATCGCAAGCTGTGCTTGTCTGCGCATCTGCTTGAGTATGATATCGTCTGAATACGGTTCTATACCTCCCGTATCCACAAGGGAAATACTCCGTCCGCGCCATTCACACTCGCCGAATATCCTGTCACGGGTAACACCCGGCGTGTCATTTACTATTGCTATCCTCTGACCCACAAGCTTGTTGAACAATGTGGATTTTCCTACGTTAGGTCTGCCGACGATCGCAACTACAGGCTTCGCCATTTTCCTCTCCTCCTATCAAAGTTTCTCTGCTGTTTCCCAGGGAAAACATTTTTGTAGTGGCAGATACATGGGGAAAACCCTTTTCCAGCGGAAAAAGGGTTATTCCCCATACCCCTTTCCTAAAACCGCTGAATATCGTCTGCTTTTAGATGCAGATTTACAAATAATGCTCTCCCTGAAGTTCAGATTATAAAGATTAATTTCCGTGACTGTTTCCGTGATCAGCCATTTTATAATAGCATATATCATCCCGACACAAAAGTATCAGATCATTTTAAAAAGCTGCATGATACGGTCTGTATATGAAAATATCCAGACGGAACATACTTCCACAAAAAAAGAGAAGGAACGTTCCTTCTCTGTTTTCGTATAAGATCTTTGCAGCCTCGCATGAATCTCCGCATCAGCATACAGACAAGCTGCGCTGAACCGGCGACTCAAAACAAAACGACTGAAGAAACAAGCGATATAAGCTATACGTACATAACGCTTTGCGGCTCACATGATACTGCATATGTACGAATGTTCAAATACAACAAACACACCACATCCGCAAACCAGCTGCCGCTTAAGATCAGTGCTTCCTCAGGGGAAATATGATCAAGCCTCTGTTGAAATTACTTCTCTGCCGTTATAAACACCGCAGTTCTTACAAACTCTGTGAGCAAGCTTATACTCACCGCAGTTAGGACACTTTGAAAGAGCCGGAGCCTCAAGCTTCCACACTGCTGAACGTCTTTTGTCTCTTCTTGCTTTAGAAGTCTTTCTCTTAGGTACTGCCATAATTATTGTCCTCCTTGAATAATGTACTGAATAAAAATCATGATTGCAGCAATTGCTTCAGAATTGCCATACGAGGGTCTGTTTCCTGAGTTTCACAGGAGCAGGAGCCGTCGTTAAGATTTTTTCCACACTTGATACACAAGCCCTTACAATCTTCCTTACACAGGAGCTTTGACGGAAGCTCCAGAAGGATATCATCTCTGAGCAGAGCGTCAATGTCGAGCTTATAGTCGGGTGCTTCGATATAATCGTCGCCGTTATCCTCTGACAACTGCAAAACGAGAATATGACGAAACTCATAGGCAAATTTTCTGTTTACGGTTTTTGCACAGCGGTCACAGTCAAATTGATATTCAAAGCTGACCTCAGCTTCAAGCTCAACAAGACCGGCATGGTTATGTACACATATCTCAGCTGCAACAGGCCCGGTAAAAGCTGCTGCCTGCTCTCCGACAGGTGACATATCGACCTCTGTCTCAAGCTTAACGCTTTCATTCTCGACCAGAAAAACCTTTTTCAGTTCAAGAATCATAAACTCACCTCGACAGATCATTTTTAAAAAGCCATATTTTATTATAATAATCCGCGCCCGATTTGTCAATAGTTTTCTGAAAGTTTATAGTAAAATCAATTTCTCCGGTACAGCTGAATGGAAAAAACATTTTAATAAAATCGCTGAACAGGAGATTTTGAGAGGTTCCTGACAGCTTACTTGATATTGATCTTCGAGAGTCTGCTTTTGCCAAGAACATAAATAGTGCTGCTGTCATTATAAACGATTTTTCTGAAATCCGAATCAGACTCCATTGTGCTCGTTATCTTGCCTTTCATATCATACACAGTTATATTGTCCGTGAACAGCACGGCAAGTCTGTCATTTTTCGTATCCATAGACAGGACTTTTTTTCCGGTCTTTATCTCGTCCGATTTATTTCCGCTGCTGTCTATCACGAATACGTCACATTCTCTTCCGTCAGGATTGGTGGAAAGTGAAAGTATCATACCGCCGTCCCTTTTCAACGTATATGACGTAAGGGTCCTTAAGCTGTAGCCTACATCAAGCTTCTTGCCATCCTTTATATTGATATAGAACGCCGCGTCGTCACCCACAGCGGCGGCATTGCCGTTATCAAGAAACTTTACATCATAAATAAATGTATCGTCAAAATCATAGCGCTGCATATAGCTTTCCTGCGTAAAATCCAGAACATATATGACAGATATCAGACCGCCGTTCTTTGCAGCCACTCCGGACAGTACGGCCATGCTGCCGTCCTTGTTTATCGACACAGTATTCATGTAATAGTCAGCAAAGGAGTAGCTGTATTTCTCTGTATTATCACTGCGGTAAACCGTGAGCTTTGAAAGGTAGTCATCACTTTCTGTAAGCAGTGCATAGCAGCCGTTTCCGGCTATATCTGCCGAAAATATCTTTTTCTTCACCGAGCCGCTGTATACAATATTATCCCGCCTGATTATCGTATAGCCTGTAGCGTCCGTATTATAAATTATACCATAGTCCGCATTTATACTCATTATCGGATTTGCATATGCGTGCTGGTTCTCCTGATATGTTCCGGCATTTTCGTTAAGCACTGCTATAGTGGTATCGCTGCAGTAAGCAGGCACACCGCTTATCAGCCCGAAATTTTCATCATTTACTGCCGTTCCCGAAAATGAGACCGGATAGCCGTCTCCGTCTGTTTTTCCCAGAAGGTCGTACTGAAACCAATGGGAAATATTGTCCGGAGTGAGCTTCTCAATATTCATAAGCGCAAGCACCAGCACAACGGACAAAAACAGTATTACAAACAGCCTGAGAAACTTTTTTGTCATATTGGCAGGCACAGGGTCATTGTCCCTGTAATCCTCCAAAGGAACGTCCTCATAGCTCATATATTTGCGTTTAGCTGCTCTTTTCTCGTTTTTATCCAAACTCTGATATCTTCCTCTGTTTTTCTTCATTCCTTTTACCCACCCAACTAATTGGCAAAAATAAAAATCCAACAGTATCCTTTATTCCAAAAACATCATAAACACTATAAAAATTATCTTCAGTAGAAAACTCTGTTCAGATACAGACCATCAGGAGGAGCAGTAGGTCCTGCCTTTTTGCGGTCGAGAGCCTCAAGGATCTCCGGTATCTGCTGCGGTGCGATCTTTCCCTGCGCCGTCTGCAAAAGCGTTCCTACTATGATCCTTACCATATTATACAAAAAGCCGTCTGCTTCAATTGTGATAGTCACCATATCTCCGTCACGGCTGACAGAAATATTCTTTACCGTCCTGTGAAAATCCCCTTTTTTCCTGTGATTATCCACTGTGCAAAATGATGTGAAGTCGTGCCGCCCAAGAAAATACTGTGCCGCACTATCCATCAGCTTTTCGTCAAGGCTGTACCAGTAATGAAGCGCATAACCAACTAAAAACGGGTTCCTCACTGCGCCGTTGTAAATACGGTATATGTATTCCTTTCCTTTGCAGGAATAGCGCGCATGAAAATCATCCTCCACGTCACGCGCACTTTGTGCCGATATGCTCTCCGGCAGAAAACGGTTCAGTGCAGCAGGGAGTCTCTCTGCCGGAATGGTATGCTCCGTATGAAAGCTTATGCAGTACATATTTGCGTGAACACCTGCATCTGTGCGGCTGCACCCCTTTATATCAGGGCGTTCACCGATAACTCTGTAGAGTGCTTCCTGAAAATCCTCCTGCACGGAAGAGGCGTTGTTCTGCACCTGCCACCCATGATAGTTTTTGCCGTCATACATAATGGTAACTAATATATTTCTCATATCTTATCCTATCTTACCGTTGCAGGGAAATATACGTTGCAGAGTATTACCCCTGCAAATATTATAATGGAAAAAACAAGTCCCCACAAGTCCCATAATGAAAATTTTAATATTTTCATTCTCGTTCTGCCCTTGCCGCCGTTATAGCAGCGGCACTCCATAGCCATAGCCAGATCATTGGCGCGTCTGAAGGATGAAACAAAAAGCGGTATCAGAACAGGTATCAACGCCTTTATCCTTTTCATGATATTGCCGCTTTCCATATCTGCGCCCCTTGCCTTTTGCGCATTCATGATCTTATCTGTCTCCTCCAGCAAAACAGGTATGAACCTGAGCGCTATAGTCATCATCATGGCTATCTCATGCACCTTTACGTGCAGCAGCTTCAGCGGAGAAAGAAGTCTTTCTATGGCATCTGTAAGATCTGTAGGCGATGTTGTAAAGGTCAGCACCGAGCTTATAAGTACAAGAGTGGCAATTCTTATCGTAACGAACACCGCATTGTTTATACCGCCCTCTGTTATCTTTATAAACTGCCATTCCCACAGTGTATCTCCCGAACCATAAAAGAGATTGAGAATACCGGTAAAAAGAACAACTATCAGTATGACCTTCATGCTTTTAAGGTACATCCTGAATTTTATTCTCGTTGTCAGCACAACAAGCAGTGACGCCATTGTTATGAGCATCAGCGCCATATAATTTACAGAAACAAATATAAATACTATGTATGCAAAAAGAAGGACTATCTTACTCCTTGCATCCAGACGGTGTATGACCGAACGTCCCGGCATATACTGTCCAAGTGTTACATCTCTTACCATCGGTTCACCTCCGCTCGTCCTCTGCCGGAGCAGAGCAATACAGAACTATCAATAATTGAAAATAGAAAGTTGGAATTGTGATTTTTTCTTTAAAAACACAGTTTCACATAAAAAGTCAGAATAATCAAGCTTTTAACTCTGGACTTTGAAATTACTGTTTACTAACCACTAACCACTATATATTCAGCGGTTCATGTTTATTATCTCATTAAAGCCCTGCTCCACCGTCAGCACGCTTGTGTTTACAGGCAGTCCCTTTTCCCTGAGAAGCATCATTATCTTCGTTATCTGAGGGACACGCAATCCCATCTCTTCAAGCTTCTTTCCTTGTGCGAATACATTTTCTGATGTATCCAACATTACTTTATGTCCTTTGTTCATCACGAGAATACGGTCGGCAAGTCTGGCGATATCCTCCATACTATGGGACACCAGTATCACCGTATTCTTCCGTACCTCATGATAATCCTTTATCTGTGACAGCAAAGCGTCTCTTCCAAGAGGGTCAAGCCCTGCCGTAGGTTCATCAAGTATAAGAACATCGGGATCCATAGCTATCACTCCTGCAATAGCCGCCCTGCGCTTCTCGCCTCCCGATAAATCAAAGGGAAGCTTATCCAGAAGCTCCTCTTTCAGCCCTACGAACTCCGCCGCCATTCTTACTTTCTTGTCTGTTTCTTCCTCCGAGAGTCCCATGTTTTTCGGGCCGAAGGCTATATCCTTATAAACAGTCTCTTCAAAAAGCTGGTACTCGGGGTATTGAAAAACCATGCCTACCTTAAAACGGACCTCCCTGATCTTCTTTGGTTCCTTCCAGATATCCTTGCCATTAAGATATATCTTTCCCTCAGTAGGCTTCAAAAGTCCGTTCAGAAGCTGTACAAGTGTGGACTTTCCCGAACCGGTATGTCCGATCACACCCACAAGCTCTCCCTTTTCAATTTCAAAGCTCACGTCATCCAGCGCGGTTTTTTCAAAAGACGTTCCCGCACCATACACAAGCCTGATATTTTCCGCTTTCAAAACAGACATCCGCTCTACATCCCTTCATAAAGCTCTTTAAAACTATTTCTGTTTATTTTTTTCTCTCTTGTTTTCTTTCCTGCTGCCCTGCAATAATTCGTAAAGAGCCTCAGCACATTCTTCCTCATTAAGTACACAATCGGGCAGGTCAAATCCACAGCCCCTCAGCTTATGATTAAGTTCTGTCGCCTGAGGTACATCAAGTCTGTGCTGCTTTAAAAGCTCCACCTTTGAAAACACCTCTCTCGGCGTTCCCTCAGTAAATACCTTTCCGGAATCTATCATAACTACTCTGTCCGCAAGAACTGCTTCCTCCATATAGTGAGTGATAAGTATTATTGTTATGCCCCGTTCTTTGTTCAGCTTCATGACCGTTGAGATGACCTCATCACGTCCCTGAGGGTCGAGCATCGCTGTAGGCTCATCCAGAACTATACATTCCGGCTCCATAGCGATTATGCCCGCAATAGCAACACGCTGCTTTTGTCCGCCTGAGAGCTTATCAGGAGAGTGTTTGCGGTATTCATACATATCGACAGCCCTGAGAGCTTCATCTACACGTTTGCGTATTTCCTTCGGGGGAATACCTAAGTTTTCACAGCCAAAGGCAACGTCCTCTTCAACTATACCGGCAACTATCTGATTATCCGGATTTTGCAGGACAAGTCCCACTTTTTTTCGAATGTCAAAAAGCCTGTCGTCATCCTTTGTATTCATTCCATCCACGATAACATCGCCTGTTGTGGGCAGATACAGGGAATTAAAATGCTTTGCAAGAGTGGATTTGCCCGAACCGTTATGCCCGACGATTGCAACAAACTCACCTTTTGCAATACTCAGCTCTATGCCCTCCAGTGCAAAATCGGAGCTTTCACCTTCCTCAGGCTCATCGTACCGGAAATAAACTTCCTTCACCTTGATAAAATCTTTCATTATGGTACCTCTTTGTCAGGCGTTATCCATTGTTCTCTGCCATATAGCGGTGCTGCCGCATGGAAGCGTCATACCGCTCTCCGTAACGTGAAGTCCAATCTCGGAACTTGAAACGTGACCGCCAAGCTTCTTTTTGAGCATGACCCCAAGAAGATATTCCATAACAGAGGGCGAGAGTCCTGTGGTATATGAGTTGAGTATAAAAAACTCCGCATTGTCCGAAAGTATCGGCAGACACAGCTCCACAAGTGAAAACAACTGTTCTTCAAGCTTCCAGACCTCACCTCCGGGACCTCTTCCGTAAGAGGGAGGGTCCATTATTATACCGTCATATTTATTTCCTCTGCGCTGCTCACGCTGAACGAATTTTACACAGTCATCCACAAGCCAGCGCACAGGCTTGTCCGAAAGCCTGCTTAATGCAGCGTTTTCCTTCGCCCACTGTACCATGCCCTTTGAAGCGTCAACATGACAGACAGACGCTCCTGCGTTAAGACACGCTAATGTAGCGGCTCCCGTATATGCAAACATATTGAGTATCTTCAGCTGTCTGTCAGCGCTTTTTATCTTTCTCTCTGCAAAGTCCCAGTTGACAGCCTGCTCCGGAAATACTCCCGTATGTTTAAATCCCATAGGCTTTATACCGAACTTCAGGCTCTTATATCCTATAGTCCATTGCTGCGGCATTTTTTTATAATACTGCCATGCTCCTCCGCCGCTTGAGCTTCGTGTATATCGGGCATGGGCGTTTTTCCATAAAGGGTTCTTATGCTTTGTGCTCCAGATTATCTGCGGGTCGGGGCGTATCAACACAATATCACCCCAACGCTCCAGACGTTCACCGTCAGAGCAGTCGATCAATTCATAATCTATCCATTGTGCTTCACGCATTTTATCCTCTCCGTTATTTATAATCGAATGGGAACCTCTAAAAACCTCCCTCACGGCGATTTTGCTATATCTTTTTTCGCATACTTCGTTATCAAGCCTTGCAATACATACAGTATTGCTTTGGCTTTCTGCCTCGTCTGCGAAAAAATCCATGTACGCAAACTCGCTCGTGTTCCGGTTTTAGAGAACCCCAAATGTTTGTGCAGAGCGGGATATTATCCTGCCCTGCACTTTTATCTGTCTGTTATTTCTTTATTTCCAACACTGCGCCTCTGTTGCCGGAGGTTACAAGAGAAGCATATCTTGCAAGGTAGCCTGTGTTTATCTTAGGCTCACGGGGCTGCCATTTTGCTCTTCTCTCTGCCAGTTCCTCATCGCTGAGCTTTACGTTTATGGTGTTTGCATTGATGTCTATTTCTATGATATCGCCGTCCTCAATAAGTGCTATAGGACCGCCTACAGCAGCTTCCGGAGATACGTGACCGATAGACGCACCTCTTGTTGCGCCGGAAAAACGTCCGTCTGTGATAAGTGCTACCGTGCTGCCCTGTCCTCTGCCCATTATAGCAGAAGTGGGATTGAGCATTTCTCTCATGCCGGGACCGCCCTTAGGACCTTCGTAACGGATAACAACAACATCACCGTCATTTATCTTGCCTGCTGTGATAGCCTCCATCGCATCCTCTTCGCAGTCGAATACACGCGCAGGTCCCGTATGCCTGAGCATCTCAGGCGCAACTGCCGAACGCTTTACTACGCAGGAATCGGGTGCAAGATTACCTCTCAGAACTGCAATACCGCCTGTTTTGCTGTAGGGGTTATCTACTGTTCTGATGATCTCAGGGTTCTTGTTTACACAGCTTTCAATATTTTCTGCTATGGTCTTGCCGGTCACAGTCATAAGGCTCGTATTGAGCAGACCAAGCTTGTTTATCTCGTTCATAACAGCATATATGCCGCCTGCTTCGTTCAGATCTTCCATATATGTTCTGCCGGCAGGAGCAAGATGACAAAGGTTAGGTGTATGTGAGCTGATCTCGTTTGCGATATCAAGGTTCAGCTCTATGCCGCACTCGTGAGCGATAGCCGGCAGATGAAGCATACTGTTTGTACTGCATCCCAGTGCCATATCCATTGTAAGCGCGTTGCGGAAAGCATCCTCAGTCATGATGTCACGGGGTCTGATATTCTTTTCAAGAAGCTCCATGATCTTCATACCTGCGTGTTTTGCAAGCTGTATTCTCTCGGAATATACAGCCGGAATTGTTCCGTTGCCCTTGAGCGCCATACCCAGAACCTCTGTAAGACAGTTCATAGAGTTTGCCGTATACATACCTGAGCAGGAGCCGCAGGAAGGACATGCCTTATTTTCGTATTCGTTCAGCTCTTCCGCTGTGATCTTGCCGGAATTGTAAGAGCCTACTGCCTCAAACATACTGGAAAGGCTTGTTTTGCAGCCGCCGACTCTGCCTGCCAGCATAGGACCGCCGCTTACGAATATTGTAGGAATATTCAGTCTTGCAGCTGCCATAAGCAGACCGGGAACGTTCTTATCACAGTTAGGCACCATTACCAGCGCATCAAAAGCATGAGCTATTGCCATTGCCTCTGTAGAGTCAGCTATAAGATCACGGGTAACAAGCGAATACTTCATTCCCTTATGACCCATTGCGATACCATCACAGACTGCGATTGCAGGGAACACGATCGGGTTGCCGCCTGCCAGCGCAACGCCTGTCTTTACGGCATTTACTATCTTGTCAATATTCATATGACCAGGCACGATCTCGTTATAGGAGCTTACAATACCTATCATAGGCTTTGATATCTCCTCGTCCGTCATACCAAGCGCACGCAGCAAGGAACGCTGCGGAGCACATTTTGTACCCTCTCTTATTGCTTCACTATTCATCATCAATTACCTGCCTTTAATAGAATTTGAAAATGTGGAATGATAGAAAAACCTACCAACTGCTTCTGATTATATAATTATAAATTTTTTACATTCTGTTGTCAATCATTTATGTCCTTAAAGATAAACACAATTTTTCTCCTGCAATGCCGCCCTTCTGATGTATTTTCAGGCAAAGATATTTCGGCATTATTCTCAGCTCTGTTTTTATATTATATCATTGTTCAGCTGTTACTTCAACCACATTTTGTATGTTTTTACATTTGACGGAGATGATATAATACGCTATAATTATGATGTTGAGGTATGTTATTTTTTATGAGGTTTCCACACCGAAGCCACAGTTCACATAAAAAGCTGAAGCCACTGCAAGACCTGAGTCCACAACTAATTCCACTTTCCACTTTCCACATTCCACATTTTTAATAAAGGAGTGACACAATGATACATCTTGAAAATATCTCCAAGATATACCCGAACGGAAATGAAGCCCTGAAAAAGATCAGCCTTGATATTGATCAGGGCGAATTTGTGTTTATCGTAGGTCCGTCCGGTGCAGGAAAAAGCACCTTTCTGAAATTGCTTATACATGAAGAAAAAGCGACCTTCGGTAAGCTTACAGTCAACGGAAGGGATCTTATTAAGATAAAAAACCGGAAGGTACCATACCTCAGACGTACAATGGGAATTGTCTTTCAGGATTTCAGACTGATAGACAAAATGAATGTTTTCGATAATGTAGCGTTTGCAATGCGCGCTATCGGCACACCGGAAAAAGCCATCAAAAAACGAGTGCGTTATGTACTTAAGCTGGTGGGACTTGAGGGTACGGACAAAAGACGTCCGAATGAGCTTTCAGGCGGTGAACAGCAGCGTGTTGCACTTGCAAGAGCACTTGTAAACAATCCGGAAATAATAATTGCTGATGAGCCTACAGGCAACATCGATCCGGAACGTTCCTACGAAATAATGAAAATGCTGGTGGCTATAAACAGGCGCGGCACTACCGTGATAATAGTTACACATGAGCATGAGCTTGTCAAGGAATTCGGCGGAAGAGTGATCCGTATAGCAGACGGCGAGATAACTCATGATGAATTTTTGCCGACCAAATATCAGCCGGAGAGAATTCTCAACTCCCAAAACAGCAGCGCACAGAATATTCCTGAAAAGAAACACAGGGTAAATGCCGAAGCGGAAGAAGAAAGTCCGGCTGAGCAAAATGACAACGAAAATGAAAACACAGCAGAGGAGGCTGATACATTATGAAGCTTTCAAGCACGGGCTATCTATTCAAAGAGGGCTTTAAAAACATATGGAATAACCGTATGATGTCCCTTGCCTCTGTTATCGTTCTTGTTTCATGTCTGATAATCACGGGAGCCGCAGCGCTGATATCCGTTAATGTAAGATCGCTGATATCTCAGGTGGGCGACGACAACGAAGTCACCATATATCTGAAGCCGGAGCTTTCAGATCTGGAGTCAATAAAGCTGGGCGGAGAGCTTGGAAAGATAGGAAATATAGAGAGCTATGTTTTCAACTCAAAGGACGAGGTCATAAAGCAATACGAGAAAAATCTCGGCGAAGAGATATACGAAAGTATGCAGGGCGATGGAAACCCCTTCGGAAACGAATACAAGATACAGCTTAAGGACCTTTCAAAGTACAGCGAAACCGTAGAGAAAATAAACAAGCTTGAAGGTGTGGACAAGGTAAGCGACAGAAGCGATATCGCAGGAAAGCTCACTAAGCTTAACTATTTTGTCACACTTGTAGGTTCCTGGGTGGTGCTGATACTTGCTGTGGTCACACTGTTCATAATATCCAATACCATAAAAATGACCATGTATTCAAGACGCTTTGAGATAAGCATTATGAAATCCGTAGGCGCCACCAACGCCTTTGTCCGGATACCCTTTATAATTGAAGCTATGATGATAGGACTGATCTCAGGACTTATCGCTTCCGGAGCAATAATAGCCATGTACTCTCCGGTGCGTGATGCCGCCTCCGGCATTATCGGAATGATAGCGGATACGACCCTTACAGTAAAACAGGTATGGCTGCCGACACTCCTGACAATGTCCGGAATAGGTATGCTTATCGGACTTATAGGAGGTTTCATTTCCATAACAAGATACCTCAACAAGGAAGGAGGAGCTATCATTGGCAAATAAACACAGAACATTATCTGTACTACTTGTTACAGCCCTGCTTGCTTTCTCCTTTTCATCTGCTGTACTTGCTGATGAAAACAGCTTCGACCTTGAGGAAAACTCAAATCAGCGCAGTGAGCTTAAACAGGAAGCCTCCGAGTTTCAGGAAAAGATAGAGCTTACAGAAAAAGAAATAGAAGAAAAGCTTACCAGAAGTGAGGAGCTTCAGGAAGAGATAAAGCAATTAAGTTCAGACATAAAAGAGAGCAATGACACTATAAAGACCCTGAACACCGAGATCAAGGAAAAACAGACTCTCATTGATGAGAAGCTTAAAGAAACAGATGATATCCTTGAACTGCTCAGAAAAAGGCTTCGTGCTGTTCATACAGCCGGAGATACCTCCTCACTGGAAATAATACTCGGCTCCAAAAGCTTTTCCGATTTCATCGACAAAAGCGAAATGATACAGAGTATGTCGGAATATGACAACAATCTTATTGACTCCATCAAAGATCAGATGTCAGTAATAGCCGATGACCAGAAGGAACTGAAAACCAAAAAGGCTAAAGTAGAGGAAGAAAAATCCAAGCTCGAAAAGGACAAGGAAAAGATCAATGAGCTGTTTGACGAGAACACAAGAATAATCGAGGAGCTTAATTCAACAAAGGACGAGCTTGAAGATGAGCTTAAAGAAAACAAAGAAAAGCAGAAGGAGCTTTCAAAGGCATTGGCTGAATACAGAAAGCAGCAGGCTGCCGAAGCAGCCGCTGCCAGAAGAGCCGCACAGGAAGCCGCAAGAGCTGCAAACAATTCTTCTGACAATTCATCTGACGATGATTACTATTACGAGCCGGAAATGGTTGTTACACCTGAATCAGACGGCAGCTGGGTATGGCCATGTCCGGGATTTACCTATCTGACCTCCACCTTTGACGAGTGGAGAGGGGCGAATAATCACGGTGCACTTGACATTGCAGATTCCGGTATTTACGGAGCTAAGGTCGTTGCCTGTTATGATGGAGTGGTTTTCTCCACAAACGAAAGCTGCCCCCACGACTACGGAAAATTTGAAAGCTGCGGCTGCGGCGGCGGATACGGAAACTACGTAATGATAGATCACGGCGACGGAAAGATATCTATCTACGGACATCTTTCCGGAGTGACTGTATATCCGGGACAATACGTATCAGCAGGACAGCTTATCGGATATGTAGGATCGACCGGATATTCAACAGGCGCACATCTTCACTTTGAAACACAGTACAACGGAGTCCGGTACGACCCCTTGTCAGAATACTGATACAGCGCGCAGGCGGCAAGCTGCCGCTCCCGATTCGCGGCGTCGTTCGCTAAAGCTCACTCTGACAATATGACCAAAACCCTTCCGCCCGCGCCGGACGGCGCAGAACCGGCAGACACTTGTCCCCATCCGCCGGCGCAGCCCTAAAGGGGCTGCTGTTTCGGCTGTTTCTTATGGATAAAAAGTTTTTCTCCTCTTCAACTTTATACGCCTGCTTATACCAATGTTCAATGTAATAGCCCAAAGCCCACAACAAAATAGTGCTTTTGTTTGATACAGCAGAAAGCAGCGTTGCGCCGAGATCTTTAAGATCATAGCGCAACGCTGTTTTATTTCAATTCTGCAAGTGACTAACAAACACCAATCACTAACCACTAATCATGTCTCAGCTAAAAAGTGTTTCAATCCGGGCGTGACTGTTGCCGCTGAGGTCTTTCTTTACGACGATCCTGTTAGGGATGCGGGTCTTGAGGTCCTCCACATGAGAAATAATTCCCACAAGACAGCTGCCGTCTGTACTCAGGTCACTGAATACCTGATATGCGTTTTCGAGGGCTTTTTCGTCCAGTGTGCCAAAGCCCTCATCAATAAACATAGTCTCCAGATGTACTCCGCCCACACTGGACTGTATAACATCAGAGAAGCCAAGAGCAAGCGAGAGAGACGCCATGAAGGACTCACCTCCCGAAAGCGACTTTACACTGCGCTGTGTTCCGCTGTCATGGTCTATTACATCAATATCAAGTCCGAATTGTCCCTGCTTTTTAAGAGCTTTTTCGGAACGTATGAATTCATATTTTCCATTGCTCATCTTCCTTAAACGTATGTTTGAAAGAGCGAGTATGCTGTCAAAATATCTTGCCTGCGCAAACACCTCTATATTCAGCTTTTCATGTGCGCCCGTCAGCTGTCCGCTGGCAGTTTTGTAAAGATCCTCTGCATGGATACGATATTCTTCAAGCCTTGCAAGCTTGTCGTTGTTATCGTTAATGAAGTTCAGTATACGATCGTTCTCTTTCATTCTGATCTTCAGCGCAGTAAGCGTTTCAGATGCAGCAGCAGATCTCTTTTTCAGGCTTTCGATCTCCGCTTTCAGCTTTGATGTTTCCGGCAGGGGAGTTTCAAGATCTATTTCACCGAAGCTTTCAAGATGCTCACGATGAGTCTGTATGCTGTTCCGGCAGGTCATGAGACGTTCTTCCGCAAGCTTGTAGGCATCTGTAAGAGCTTTCTTCTCCTTCGAAAGAGCCGTAAGCTTGTTCTTAGCCTGACTCAGCTCCTCAAACGGAAGTGATTTTTTCAGTTCTTCAATAGTCTGCTGAGCGGCTTGCTTCTTCTGTTCAAGTACGGAATTTTCAGTCTTTAATTCCTCACAGTTCTTTTGTAAAGTTTCACACAGCTTTTCAAGGTCAGGCAGCTTTTTTTCAAGCTCAGACTTTCTATGGCACTGCCTTTCAAGAATTGCTATCTCTCCGGAAGCTTTTTCTATCTCCCTGCGTATGCTCGTACCGAGTTTTGTTATCTCATCCTTCAGCACTGAAGGTTCCCTTACTTCTCCGAATAACTCATTGGATATCTCGTCAAGCTCCGCCCTCAGCTTTTCACACAGCGCATTTGCTGCGCCTGCCTTTGAAGATGCTTCATTCATCTTTCCGGCTGCCGACTCAGATACCTTACGTGCAGCTTCTACCTCTTCTTTGGAAGGCGCTCCTTCCCTTTTTCTTGCAGGACAGGGATGAGATGTTGAACCGCACACAGGACACGGCTGTCCCTCCTGCAAGGTATCTGCAAGTATTCCTGCCTGCTCATCCAGAAAGGCTGCGTTCATCATATTGTAGCTGTTTTGCTTTTCCTCTGCCGCTGCTTTCATTTTCAGATATTCGCTCCGGCATTTTTCAGATGCAGCAACGCTTTTTTCATATTCGCCTGTCTTTTTATATTTTGTCTGATAGCCCCTGACAGTCTCTTGCCTGATATTGTTTTCAGCGCGTTTCCTTTCAAGCTCTGCGCCGCAGTCTTTGAGTTCTTCAAGCTCCGCCTTTGTTTTCTGCTTTGCAAGCTCGATTTCCTTCTGCTTTTCTGTTTTTTCCGTAAGAGCGTCTGCGTTGTTTTTCAGCTCCAGCTCTATCCTTTTGTATATCAGCTTCTGGTCATCAAGCTTTTTATAGTCTGCAAGTCTGGCATTGAGTCCGGCAATTTCCTTCTCCAGTTCCTCTGCTTTCTTTTCATTGCCGCTGACAGAATTGAAGCTATCTTCATATTCCGGAAGCTGTTTCATAGCTTTTTCAAGCTTCTGCTTAGTATCAAGATAGACTTCTCTTTCTTTTCTTTTACCCTCTGCCTTGCCAAGCTCCGTCTGTAGCTTTTCACGATTGATGTCCGTTTCCTTTGAGCTTTCCATAAGCTCCTCGCGTTTTTTGCTGTCCTCCTGAGCTATAAGCTCTATAAGCTCACAAATACTGTCAAGGGATATTATTGTCTCCCTGTTCATTTCCTTAAGCTCATTAAGCCTGCCGGAGTACTGGCTTTTTTCATCACAGGCAAGCTGAAAAATATTTGTCTGCATGGTATTCTGCATAAGCATATGCTCGTTCTTGTATTTTGCAGCGGCAGCCTTTAATTCGTCCTGTAGATCACGATATTTTGACGTGTCAAATATCACCCTGAGTATCTCGGTTTTTTCGTTGGTGTCAGCATTGAGCAGCCTCATGAATGCACCCTGAGCGATCATTGAAAGCTGCTTGAATTTCTCTGCATCAATGCCAATGATATCATCCATCGTTTTGTCGCCCTTTTTCAGATGCTCTGTCTTTGTTTCTTCCCCGTTGTGATATGTGAGCAGAGTTTCAGCGGCTGACTTTACCATACCGCCGCCTCTTTTGGCTGGTCTTTCATACTCGGGACTGCGCCTTATAGTGTATTTCTTTCCCTTTGACACAAATGTAAGCTCTACAAAAGTAGGGATATCCGGCGGCGCATTCTTGCTTCTGAAAAGCTTCGGATCCCTGACATCACCGCTTGCCCTGCCGTAAAGCGCATATGACAGCGCATCAAAGATAGTAGTCTTTCCTGCACCTGTATCACCTGTAATAAGATACAGTCCCTTTCTGCCGAAATCCGAAAAGTCTATCTCAGTCTCGTTAAGATATGAACAAAAGGCTGACATTTTTAGTTTTATCGGAAGCATAACCTCACCCCTCTATCCTTTCAAGAATTTCATTCAGAATTTCCTTTTGAATATCGCTCATCTGCTTTTCATTGTGCTGACGGCTGTAAAATTCAGTAAACATATCATATGTGGATTTTTCTTCGGAGTTGATAAGAGCAGCAGCGTTTTCTCTGTCGCTGACACTGCTGGTATAGGAATAGGATACAGACATTAAATTGCTATATACTGCCCTGAGTCCGGCAGCGGCATATTGTATCTCCATTTCATCCGTAAGCTCAGCGTAGATAT
Organism: uncultured Clostridia bacterium; assembly: GCA_946186665.1. Taxonomy (GTDB): domain Bacteria; phylum Bacillota; class Clostridia; order Oscillospirales; family Acutalibacteraceae; genus UBA1213. The sequence goes on from CAMHOE010000002.1 coordinate 114,185, forward strand.
AGTCATCAGAGCGAAGCTCCTCCCTTGTGAGGTCATTGAACTTTCCTTTTATCTTCCTCATATCATGTAATGGTAAAAGGTCAACCGTGTCTACCATTACACTGCCCTTTTCTTCAAGAGTTACTACAGTCATTGACTTTGAATGTCCTGTTTCAGAGGCTGAATATTTCAGCGGAGTACCGCAGTATCTTATTGTTTCGCAGCCGACATTCTGAGGAGAATGTATATGCCCTAAAGCCGCATAGTCGAATATCTCGTATACAGACTTATCAACACACTCTGTATTGCCTACTATTGTTTCGGACTCAGACAAAGCTGCCCCTGCCACAAACTGATGGGATACGATAACATTCCTCTCGTTTGTATCAATGTTCATCTTTTCTGTCACATATCTTACAGCTTCTGTAAAATCCCTTATTTCCTCATCAAAAAGGTCGTTCACATCAGCAGGACGCATAAACGGCAGAAGATAAAAATTCACCTTTCCATACTTATCCTCTAATGTAACAGGTCTGAGCGACTGCTCTAAACCGGTGCCGAAATAAATGCCGCTTTTCCTCATTACAGCCGAACCCACAGACAGTCTCTGAGCAGAGTCATGGTTTCCGCTGATAATGAATACCGGCAGCGACATAGCGTTGAAACGCTCAAGAATAGAGTCGAACAAACTTACAGCTTCTACAGTCGGTATGCTTTTATCGTATACATCACCTGCGATTATCACTGCGTCAAGCGCGGCGCTCTGTGCGTACTCAAATATCCTGTCAAATATGTATCGCTGTTCGTCTATCATTGACATCTCGCATATCTTTTTGCCAAGATGAAGGTCGGACAAATGCAGCAGCTTCATATTACCATCTCCTGATATCTCGTTATTTTGCGAAAATATTATATCACATTATAATCATTTATTCAACAGATGTTATACTCTATATTTTAAGTATGGGTAAAAAAACGTACAATAATACCCGATACCATAAAGCATCGGGTATTGTAAAGTATTATTATTCTTTTGCAGACTTTACGGCTTCAGTTTTTTCTGTACCGTTTTTCTTTTCAAATTTTTCCTTGAGCTTTTCACTGCCGAACACCAGCGCTATGCCAAGTCCTATGGCAAATACTATCGCTGAAGCGATAATGTTCATTGTATCAAGCCTGAAATTGTCCGGACTTTCCGACTGGAATTTCAGATATATAATAAGCGGCGAGCCAAGCATAAGACCTATTATTGCGAAGTAAGACATCTGCGGAAAACGCTTTATACAGATATCTATAAGCTTTGCACCTGCAACTATTCCCAATAACACGCCAAGACCTACAGGAAGAAGTATCATACAGCTGTTCATAAAATTCTTTGTAAGATCGGAAATAGCGCCGAGAACAGTTGAATACAAGCCGAGTATCATAAGTATCATTGAACCGCTGACTCCGGGTATTATCATACACATCGCAGCAAACGCAGAACCAAAGAAAAGCCAGAACCAGCTCAGAACATCAAGTTTTATCCCTGCATCCGACGCTTCTGTACCGCTCGTCTGCACAAACGCAAGAGCGATCATACATCCTAAAAATATAACAAGCGGTATTATAGATACAGGTCTGAACTTTGTTTCAAGGGATTTTTTGAACACCAGCGGCAGGCTGCCCAGTATAAGACCAATAAAGAAAAAACAAGTGGGAAGCGGCTGTTCCGCTATCAGGTATTTTATGAGCTTTGAAAAAACCACTATTCCTATTCCTGCGCCGATAAGTATAGGCACAAGGAATTTCATGCTTTTGCCGAAATGCTTCCTTATCCCTGTAAAGGAATCTATCAGCTTATCATAGATATTGAGCATTACCGCCATAGTACCGCCGCTGACTCCGGGTATTATATTTGCAACACCAATAATACAGCCGTAAACAGCGTTCAAAAAAATATCAAGGTATTTTTTCATATAGACCTCCTGTAAAATTTGTTTTGAATATCTGCCAAAGGAGTCTGTCAGTTTTGTTTTCTGACAATTTTATATTCATCATCGCTGCTGTAGTACGGACAGGACTCTAAGGTTCCGCTGAGATATTTTGCATACTCGTCCTCGTCCAGATTTACAAGACATTCATAATACTCAAAGTCATCATTGTAAACATAATTGCAGCAGGTTTCACAGCCCGAAAATTCCGACATTTATCATTCCTCCTTTGCCATAGTAAATATTATCATACCCGAAACTTTTTTTCAATCTTTATCAGGCATATTTCCATCAGAATAAATTTTATTAACCATATTGTCAAAGTTATGCGGATTTCGGAGTGAATGATGATGAATATATACAAATAGTATTTTTTTTGATTTATTTTCAAAAAAACACTTGCAATTTCTTAAAATAAATGATATCATAAGCTGTACGCAAGTGAAAAAAAGGGAGGTGTCGTTATGCCTAACATTAAATCAGCAAAAAAGCGTGTAAAGGTTGCTGCTACAAAAACAGCCGCTAATAAAATCGTTAAGAGCAATCTTAAGACAAGCATAAAGAAAGCTAATGCTGCTATTGAAAGCAATGCTACAGATAAAGATACTGCTGTTCGTGTAGCTATCAAGAAGATCGATCAGGCTGCTGCTAAGGGTATTCTCAAGAAGAATACTGCTTCAAGAAGGAAGTCAGCCCTCGCAAGAAAACTCAACGCAACCGCATAATTCACTGTTATCCCGAAAAGCAGAACCTGTGTTCTGCTTTTTTCTTTGCTCTTTATATTCTCTGCTTTGAAAATGGAGAATGTCAGGATTTGATATTATTTGTATTTTATACAAAAATAATTATAATTTTCTTGACTTTTTTTAATTTTGATTATATAATTGTCTTAAATCATATGATCCGAAAGGGAGGATATTGCTATGAATAAAAAGTTGTTTATTGTTTTGATTTCTATTATAGGCGGTATTTGTGCGGTAGCTGCCGCTCTTACAGCTTTCCTTATAATAAAGGAGAAACAGAGAAGGGACGAGGAAGAGCTTGAGCATTACCTCGACAGCTCTATTCAATAATATTATAACAAAATTACAGCCGACATATGTCGGCTGTTTTTTTATTGCACTTCGTTTATTATCGCCCTGATCTCCGCTTCTACACCTTTGACCTCTTCATAGAAAGCCGCTGATGATATACGCAAGGCTCCGTTTCCAAGTATTATTATCTGCTCCAGACCATCAGAGGTAACTACCCTTACCCTGTTGCTTCGTGCTATCTTATGTGTGACTTTTTCTATATACATATCGGCAGTCTCTGCTTCCTTCGTATACACAATATTTATATTACCGACTCTTTCTGTTTTTTCAACGCCGCCCTTTACTTTGTATGCGTCAAACACCAATATCAGCTCACACTTTTTGAAGCCCTGATAATTGCACATGGTATTGACAAGCGCTGTCCTTGCAGCATCTATGTTTTCCTCTGCAAGCTTTTTCAGATTCTGCCACGAAAATATAACATTGTATCCGTCAACAAGAAGATATTCCGTTCCGCTGTATTTTTCGGATCCGGACTTTGTTTTACTCTTTCCCTGAGGTGCAGTATAAACTCTGCGCTCACTTATCTGTTTTCTCTTTACCGGTCCGTATGTCTGTTCAAAGATCTGCATAAGCTCCTTGTCAAGCGCGAGCATATCTCCGCTTGAACGATACCTTGAAAATACATCTCCGCCCTTTTCGCTGTTATTTTTGATACGCTCCTCCTGAAGCACCAATGAAACGTGCATATGCTTTTTGACCTCATTCCATTTAACGTTATAGCCTGCACCGTGAGAACAGAAAACAGAATCACATGGGTTATCAACATCTCTTTCAGGGTCGTATGCTACAGCGTCTATGACCTCCTGAGCATTGTGACACGGCTCATAACCATGAAATTCACACATAAGTCTGCCCTTGCCGTGTGTGTATTGTATGACATCCTTGCTGTAGCTGTTCATTTCGGAAACGGGCGCAGTGCCTGTAATAACTGTCACATCCCCCACTGTTTCGGGCTGTTCAAAGCTTCCGGACATACGTTGTATGTCCGATATCGCCCTGCCGATATTATCGACCGGTATTTCTAAGGTAAAGGCATAGAACGGCTCCAGCAGTATGCACTTTGATGAGCGCAGCCCCATGCGCAAAGCCCTGTATGCTGCCTGTCTCATGTCTCCGCCCTCTGTATGCTTCGGATGAGTCTTTCCTGCAACAAGAATGATCTCCATATCCGTTATGGGCGAACCTGTAAGTACACCGATGTGATGCTTGTTTCTAAGCTGTGACAGCACTATACTCTGCCAGCCTTTATCGAGCAGTTCCTCTTTACATTCAGACCTGAAAACAATGCCGCTTCCGCGTTTTCCGGGTCTGAGCACAAGGTGTACCTCTGCATAATGTCTTAACGGTTCAAAGTGTCCCACACCCTCTACGGCTTCGGTTATGGTTTCTTTATAGATAATATGTCCCGTATCAAAGCTTACATCAAGACCAAATCTTTCTGATATGATATTTTTCAGAACTTCCAGCTGAATATCACCCATTACCCTTAGCTGTATGGAAGAGGAACGTTCATTCCATTCCATATTAAGCTGGGGATCCTCGCTTTCAAGTATTTTTATCTTTTCATACGCAAGGTGCGCATCCGTCTCCGGCGGAAGCTGAAGAGTATATGTCAGCACAGGTGTAAGTACAGGCGTTGTCCCGTTCTTTTCTTTTCCAAGTCCGTCTCCGGGTTTTGCAAAGTTTATTCCGGTCACAGCACAGACAGTACCGGAAGAAGCCGCATCCACAGATATAAATTTATCTCCGGAATATATTCTCAGCTGACTGACCTTCTCGTTATCCTTATTTTTATCGCTTTTTAAAATTTCTCTTACACTCAGCGTTCCTCCGGTTATCTTCATAAATGTAAGTCTCTTACCCTGCTTGTCCTCCGAGAGCTTAAAGACACGGGCGGCAAACTCATCTCCGTAAGAGGGCATTTCCATATATTCATAAAGGCAGTCAAGAAACTCTTTTACCCCATTTACTCTCAGCGCAGAGCCAAACATACACGGAAACACCTTACGAGCTTTTACAGCGTTTATAATACTATGTTTTTCTATAGTGCCGTTTTTATCAAACTGTTCCAGAAGAGCATCATCACACATAGCAATACCTTCCAGAAACTCAGGAGTATTTACACCTCCGAAATCCACGCAGCCCTCACTGAAACGGCTTTGAAGCTGTCCCATAATGAAGTCACGATCCGCTCCCGGCAGATCCATTTTATTTACAAAAACAAAGCATGGAACATTATATTTCTCAAGAAGCTTCCACAATGTAAGCGTATGGTTCTGAATACCATCAGTACCGCTCACCACGAGCACTGCATAGTCAAGCACTTGCAAAGTACGTTCAGTTTCTGCGGAAAAATCTATATGTCCCGGAGTATCGAGAAGAGTAATTTCCGTATCATTATATTTCACAATTGCCTGTTTTGAAAAAATGGTAATGCCCCTTTCTCTTTCCAGAGAAAACGTATCCAGAAATGAATCTCCATGATCAACTCTGCCAAGCTTTTTAATATTGCCTGAGCAATACAGCATAGCCTCCGACAGGGTAGTTTTTCCCGAATCCACATGAGCAAGTATTCCAACAACGATCTTTTTCATTTTTTACGCACATCAAGTGCTGCACTCCTTTACCATCGAGTCCGGAACGGACTCCCCATTCCAACTACCATTTTACCACAATCCCCCACCCATATCAACCAGCGGCGCAGAGCCTGCACTCCCGATTCGCGGCGCAGAGCCTGCGCTCCCGATTCGCGGCGGCGTTCGCTAAAGCTCACTCTGACAATATGACCAATACTTTTCCTGCCCGCGCCGAACGGCGCAGACTTGTCAGACACTTATCTCCATCCGCCGGCGCAGGCGCAGAGCCTGCGCTCCCGATTCGCGGCGGCGTTCGCTAAAGCTCACTCTGAC
>CAMHOE010000003.1 GCA_946186665.1 uncultured Clostridia bacterium
ATAAGATACTCGGTGCTGTTCCATACGGCTGTGAAGTCAGGATATCTCGTCAGACCTCAGGCGGCGGCTATTCATGGGGACTCACGACTTACAACGGCATCAAGGGTTGGATAGCTCTGGACTTTACTAAGAGAGTCGGAACATCCGGAATAAAAGTCGGCAGCACCGTCAGAGTTAAAAGCGGTGCGCTTGTATACGGCACGAACACGCCCCTCAGCTCTTGGGTGTATGATAAAAGCTTTAAAATGATGGAACTGTCCGGTGACAGGGCGGTCATAGGCATAGACGGTAATGTCACGGCAGCGGTAAACAAAGATGAACTGATACTTGAATAAATATAAAAAAGCCGATGCAGAGAATGACCTGCATCGGCTTTTCAGCGTTATTTATTTGATGTACATTGATATGTCGAACGCCTTGACGGAATGTGTAAGCGCGCCGACAGAAATAATATCCACACCGCTTTCAGCAACGGCTCTGAGCGTCTCGTCGGTTATGCCGCCTGAGGCCTCCAACACAGCTCTGCCGCTTGTTATCTCAACAGCCTGCTTCATAAGCTCAGGACTCATGTTGTCCAGCATGATTATATCAGCTTTTGCATCAAGCGCTTCTTTAAGCTCTTCAAGATTTCTTGTTTCCACTTCTATCTTTGTCATGTGTCCTATCTTTTTGCGAAGCTGTGTTATTGCTGCGGTTATTCCGCCGGCAGCATCAATGTGATTATCCTTTAGCATAGCTGCGTCCGACAGATTATAGCGGTGGTTTTTTGCGCCGCCTGTCATTACCGCATACTTCTGTAAAGCGCGAAGTCCCGGCAGTGTCTTTCGTGTATCAGCGATAGTTGCATTTGTGCCTTCAACGATCCTTGCATATTTATTAGCGGCAGTAGCAATACCGCTCATATGCTGTATAAGGTTCAGCGCTGTACGCTCACCCTTAAGGAGAGTTCTTGTGCTGCCCTTCAGGGTCATTATCACATCGCCCTTTTGTACGCTTTCGCCGTCATTTTTCAGTATCTCATACTCTATGCTGTCATCCAGTATGCGGAACACCCTTGCAGCAGCTTCTGCGCCACATACTATACCATCCGCTTTTGATACAAGTCTGCCGCTGCCCTGCTGAGTCTCCGGAATAAGATAGTCTGTTGTGACATCACAGTAGTTGATATCCTCCAGCAATGCCCTCTTTATTATCTCATCAACATATATTTTATTCAGCGTCATATTTCTTTTTGACCTCCTCAAGAACAATGCAGGCAACTGTGGCAAGACTGCGTGCTTCTACATAATCATGATTGATCTCATAACCGCCGTTAAGCAGGTCGTCAAGTATCTCTTTTACACGTCTCAGACCGTCTCCCACAGCTTCAGGCTTGGGAATAACAAAATAACAATCCTGAATGATCTTTCGTATTTCTGTACGGAAGCCATGGGGGAGAGTATTACCGCTGAGATCATCCTGCTCTGCAAAGTCTGCAAACGGGCTGTTGTCCTCTGCTGCAAGCTTTTTAGTGATATCATCAGCTGCTCTGCGTGAGAAAACGAGAGCTTCAAGCAGCGAATTGCTTGCAAGTCTGTTTGCGCCGTGAACACCTGTATGGCTGCATTCACCTGCGGCATACAGTCTGTCAACATTTGTACGCGCAAAAAGGTCAACATCAATTCCGCCCATGAGATAATGCTGACACGGGAAAACGGGTATCCACTGTTTTGTTATATCAATGTTTTCTTCAAGACATTTTTCATAGATCATCGGGAAACGCTTCTTTACAAATTCAGGGTCCTTATGTGTTATGTCAAGGAAGAACTTCTCATTTCCCTTAGCCTGCGATTCAAGCATTATAGCATTAGACACCACATCTCTTGGTGCAAGCTCGCCTCTTTCGTCGTACTTAAAGGCAAAGCGTTCACCGTCACAATTCAGAAGCACCGCGCCTTCTCCGCGAACGGCCTCACTGATAAGGAACCTTTCACGGTCAGCTTCTGCTGCAAACGCAGTAGGATGGAACTGTATGCGGCTGAGATGCTTGATCCTTGCTCCCAGCATATGCGCCAGAGTAATGCCGTCGCCTGTAGCGATAGCTGAATTTGTAGTGTACTGATATACTCTGCCTATACCGCCTGATGCAAGAATGCAGTAATGCGCAGCAATGACCTTTGATGAACCGTCATTCAGCAGCAGACCTGCATAAAAGCCCTTATCATTTTTTTCAAGCTTATAAAGCATAGTATTGTCATGGATCTCTATATTAGGATGAGTGCTGACCTGTTCAATAAGTACATCTACGATCGCACGTCCGGTAGAGTCCTTATGATGAACTATCCTGTGTCTTGAATGACCGGCTTCGAGAGTCATCTGCAATTTTCCGTTATTATCCAGATCAAAGGCTACTCCCATTTCCTTAAGCTTGAGAACATCCTTCGGCCCCTCAGAAACAAGCACTTCTATAGCTTCAAGATTGTTTTTATATTTTCCTGCGATAAGCGTATCGGCAATGTGAAGCTTGAAATTGTCGTTGCTTTTATCAAGCACTGCGGCAACACCGCCCTGAGCAAGCGAGGAATTGGAAAGTGTCAGTTCCCTTTTGGAGATAAGCAGGACCTTTACATTTTCGGGGAACTGCAAAGCAGCGTACAGACCGGCTGCACCCGAACCTACGATCAAAACATCATATTCTTTATTCATAAGGACGTTACCTCTTTTATAATGGAGTAAAGTATACATTACAGCAAACTACAAATATTCATTTCCTGAGTCCTTCGCTGTTCACTGACCGTCATTAAGCACTGTGGAAAAAACTGTATGCTGTAAAAGACAATATACTTATTCCATTATAGCATAACTTTCATAGAAATAAAATATAATTTTTCAATATTCGATAAATATTTTTTTGTCAATAAAAATCCGTGTATCAGCACATGACCGACACACGGATAGTTTTTTTAAAAACCTGATCATTATTCCTCTTCTGATGTTTCGGAAGTGGTTTCAGAAGTAGTCTCTGAAGTGGTTTCTGAAGCGTCCTCTGATGCTTCGGAGGAAGCCTTTGAAGCTTCGGAAGAAGTCTTTGAAGCGGCTGATGTATCGCCGGATGTATCAGATGAAGCTTTTGAAGTATCTGCTGATGTTTCAGAAGCAGCCTTTGAGGTGTCTGATGTATCTTTTGAAGACTCAGAAGTAGTCTTTGAAGTCTCTGATGTTTCCTTAGAAGCTTCAGAAGTAGTCTTTGAAGTCTCGGAAGTCTCCTTGGATGACTCAGCGGGCTTTGAAGCCTCAGAGCTTTCTTCAGCGGAGCTTTCCTCTACAGTATCCTCAGCGACAAACATATCGATGACATTATAATCTGTCTTTTGTTTAGTTACCCAGTTGTCATATACCTCCTCATAGGTTTTCTCGCCTATATCATAGGTATAATAGCTGTAATCATTCAGATAGTCTGTGGGGATATTGCCGTCAGCGTCCACAGGGATATTATCTATATATGCAACAAAGTAGCTGTTAAAGCTTACCTTAGCACCTTCCTTGTATTTGCTGCCGTATGAAGGATCTGAAATAACGCCGTCTACTTTTATATCCCACACGCAGATATATCTGTTGTTTGTGCCGTAGCTTGACATATCTTTCTTAAGAAGGTAAGTCTGGAGTTTAACGTTCGGAACCACTTTAGTGATCTTCATATAGTCGTAGCTGCCGGTCGCATAATAGGTGTCTATCTCCTTGCCAACTGTCAGATCACTGAGTGCCTTTGATTCAAGCATATCGTTGAACTGTTCTTCAACCTTAGTCAGGTTTACATCGTCAAGCTTATCGGGATAGCCGAGCGCACCTTCAACTGTATAGGTGTTGCTGTCTCTGGAGAAGGAGACATAATCATTATTTGCGTCATATTCAGAGTAGGACGCAATGACCGTTATCTCATCGCCGTTAGAATGGTCATAGCTGCTGCCGTCAACGTAGAAGTATACATTATCCCTCACGTACTGCTCACAGCCGGACTTATCTATATTGACATATACATCAGGCTCAATTCCGCTGTATGTTACCTTCAGACCTTCAAAAGGATCATAAACAGTACCATCCGGAAGTCCCTCAACGGTATACTTGAAGGTAGTATCCACGAGCTTTACATTCAGTTTTTTTGCATATTTTTCGTTGTATGTAGCCTCGATCTCTATCTCGTCACCGTTTACAAAGTCCGTCTTTTTATCAGACTTTATTCTGTATTCAATTGAATAGCAGAGGTCATCGAGATTATTTCTGACTGTACGGCGAACCGCATTGCTTTCAGGGTCATCACCCTCGTTGCGCTCCAATATACTCTGAGCCAGTTTTTGTTTTGCATCGTAGTTTATCTTAGGGTATATATCAGCGTTGCCGCTGAAGCCGGATTTTTCACAGTCAAACAATTCCTTTGCAGAAATTGTATTTTCAGAGCTTGAACATCCGGCAAGAATCAATGTTCCGGCAACTCCTGCCAGAGCCAGCATTACAATTCTTGAACCTTTCATAAACACACTCCCTTTTTATTTTATACCCCTATTCTACAATATCTATCCCCAAAAGTCAAGGTGGCAAGCTGCCACACCCGATTCGCGCTGGCGTTCGTACCCCAATGGCACTTCCTTCGGGCGCTAACGCTCACTCTGATATCCAGACCTCAACTCTTCCTGCCCGCGATTGACGGCGCAGATTTGTCAGACAACAATCCCCATCCGCCGGCGCAGCCCTGAGGGGCTGCTGTTTCGGCTGTTTTATCAGGATATATAGTTCCTTTCCCTCTATAACTTCATGCGCCTGTATAGTTTGAAGTTAAAGTTTTATTATACTTACTATGATTGTTTTCGCTGTGCGAAAACATACCACTATTATTCATTTTTCAGTCTTAAGTTTTCAGTATTCATTAACTCTTGTTATGCGCCTGTACAGTTTGAAGTTAAAGTTTTATTATACTTACTATAATCCATTTTCGCTGCGAGAAAATGCGCCACAACTATTCACTATTCGTTATTCGTTATTCACTATTCACTTTTTCCGCCTGAGGGGTTTTCATCCGGCAGTCGCAGACGTGTACAGCAATAGCCAAAGTGCCCCCATAGGGGCACGACGCGGACGGGTCAAGTAAAAGTATATGCGTTCTAAGTCGTCCAGTGCGGTCACGCACCGGTCACGCACCGGTCACGCACAAGTTGTTAATAATCTTTGTTTTTCAGCATAATGTATGGTATTATATATTGTAGGGGGATAGCCGGAAGTAATTATAAATTAAGTCATGAACGGCTGTCAGAATTTTTTGTGATATAAAAAAGGGAGTGTTGCAGGAATATGTACGAGAATATTGAGAGAATACAGAGAGCGCTGCTTGTCGGAATAGATACGGGAGAATATGATGCTGAGGGTTCTATGGATGAGCTTTTTGAGCTTGTGAAAAGTGCAGGGGCAGAACCTGTTGCAAGTATGATGCAAAAGAGAGATAAGCCTGATGGAGCTACGTGTATAGGCTCAGGCAGACTTGAAGAGATAACGGATTTTTGTGCGCAGAATGAAATTGATTTTATTGTGTTCGATGTGGAGCTTACACCTACTCAGATACGCAATATTGAAAATGCCACTGATGTACGTACTATCGACCGCACAATGCTCATTCTGGATATATTTGCTATACGTGCAAAAACAAATGAAGGAAAGCTTCAGGTAGAGCTTGCACAGCTGAAATATCTTATGCCGCGCCTTTCGGGAAAGGGCAAAGAGATGTCAAGACTCGGCGGCGGAGTCGGTACAAGAGGTCCCGGTGAAACAAAGCTTGAAACAGACAAAAGACACATCAGACGAAAGATAGAGTTTCTAAAAGAACAGCTGAGCGATATGACAAACAGGCGTGACCGGCTTCGTGAAAGGCGCAAAAAGGACGGCATCATAACAGTTGCGATAGTCGGCTATACAAACGCAGGCAAATCAACTCTGATGAATACTCTTACACAGGCAGGAGTGCTTTCCGAAAATAAGCTTTTTGCTACCCTCGACCCGACATCAAGAGCGCTGAAGCTTCCAAACGGAGTGTCAGTCATGATGATAGACACAGTCGGACTTGTGCGAAGGCTCCCGCATCATCTTGTAGAAGCTTTCAAATCCACGCTTGAAGAGGCGTCTACGGCGGATATTATCCTCAATGTCTGTGATGCGTCCAGCGAAGAATACAAGCTTCATCTTGATGTTACGAATAATCTTCTCAGAGAACTGGGCTGTGAGGACAGACCGATAATTTCAGTTTTTAATAAATGTGACCTTGTCAGCAACCCTGATGAGCTTCCTTCAGAAAAGGGAAGTGTTCGTATCTGCGCAAAGAGCGGAATAGGCATAGATGAGTTATTAAGAGCTGTTGAAAATAATCTGCCCGTGCGTCTTATGAAGTTTGAGCTGCTTGTACCGTTTGATAAAGCATCTATACTTGCAGTACTCAGAAAAGCAGGTGCGCTTCAATCAGAAGAATATACAGCAGAGGGCATAAAGGCGACCGCTGTTGTTGAGGAACCCCTCTGGCACCTTGTCGAAGAATACAAAGCCGCTTTCTGAAAGGAAGCATAACAAAATGGAGTGTAAAAATCAGGAGCTTACTCCGGTCTTTACACTCCATATTTTCAGATGTTTTTATCCTTCTCTGATCATTCTGTGATTGCCGTTCTTGCTGACGAGAGCACCGTCCTTGTATGTAAAAAGCTCTTCGTTGCCTTCAAGGATAATGCTGACATTATCGCCCTCCGAGCTCCATGTTCCGTTAAGCTCTTTGCCGGAAGATACTCCCAGTGCAACACCGCCCTTATAAAGGTCAACATACAGTGATGATGCGGTGATCTCGCTTGCGTCCTCGTCGATAGAGTTTTCATAAAGCAGTACCCAAAGACCTTCATACTTCTGGTCGGCAAAGGAATACGTCTGTATCTGTTCCTCGCTGCCTTCATCTACTGAAAGACCTTTGGAAAAATACACGGTATCGTTTGTCTCGTAATAAAGCCTTTTGTCTTTATAAATGAAAACCGTGTCCTCGCCAGAATTATGGACAGTAAGCTTATCGCCGTCTGCCTTCCATGTACCTTCCTGAGTAACTCCGTCACGGCTCAGAATAACCGTTCCGTCCTCGCCCAGCGCCATCATAAGAACATAATCATCAGTAACAATGCTCCATGTTCCTGCAAATTTTTTTACCGACTCATCATCAGGCTTTTCCGCAGACGAAGCTGTGCTGTTTTCATCCTGAGCCGAGACCGCCGAAGAAGTTTTTTCCACATCTTCAGCTTTGTCGTCTGATAAAGCATGACTTACGTTTTCATCAGAGCTTTGAACTGCCTGTGATGGTTCGCTTTCATCTGCTTTTGTTTCCGAGCATCCTGCCGCAAAAAGCGCAATTGCTCCGCACATAAGGAGTGCGGCTATTGATTTAATTTTCATATAATTCTCACTTCCGGATCATTTATTTTTTTCACAGATATCTCCGTGTTATTATCTGCAAACAAAATTTACTTACTATAGCATTTCATAATAATAGCAAAAATGCGTATCAAAGTCAGCGAATTTAGGAAGGGGGTTCGGGGGAAACCATTTTTTCGCCAGAAAATGGTTTCCCCTGAGGAACTCACCTGATGTGCTTATATAATTATATTGCTGCAAGTCAGCAGAGGTCAGAAAAAACAGGGTCCTCATTGAGAACAGACATATAAACATCCGCGCATATTGCGCAGGATATTGCGAATAATTCCTGTGCGGACTTGTATATTTTCAGCTCATATCCGCTGCCGAATTTTCCCCAGCATTTCTTTTGCGTCATTACCGGACTTTTATCCACGTCATACAGCGAAAATCTGCCGGTTTCTATATTTCCTGCAAACCTGAGGGAGCTTCCGAATATCGTGAAATAAAAATATTCCTTTATATGCGGTGTAAGAGCGTACATCCTTCCTCCGCAGCGTATAGTAAAATACGACAGCACTATTTCTGAATGTGTGATCTCAGAAACGACTGTTCCTGCCGGATCTTCCATAAGCATTTTTTGTCTTATCGCATCGGTTGATATGCTTATATTGTATCTTGGATTTGCCGATTCATCATATACTGTAAAGCTGACGCTGTCGTCTGTATCGTTTCGTTTAAGGAACAGCTTCATAATTAATTCACCTCTTTACAGAAAAGCGGCTGTTTCAACACTTCATATCATCAAAGCCCTGTCCACTATTTCCTGTGGTATATGCGTTAGTCTTGAAACAGTTTCCGCAGTTACACTATCCAGCCCTTCAAGCTCTGACATTTCTGACTGTATCAGAAGCATAGCCGCAAAGCAGTCTGCTTCCTTTTCATATTTTGTCACACAGAAGCTTGTATTACAGCTGAGATTGAGGGTATTTGTACCGTTATGCAAAACTATATGTCCCAGCTCGTGTGCCTTTGTCAGACGCTTTTCGTAAAAACTCAGCGCCTTGTTCAGAACGATGAATGATATCTCATACATTTTCACGGTAAAGCCGTTGACACGCTCAGGCAACTCCTGATCTATAGTTATTATGCCCATTTTCTCGCAAAGCTCATCAAGCTCGCAGGTGCCGTACTGACGTGTAAGCTCCTGTATCTTTTTCCTTATTTTTTCCATAAGCACCTCTCATTTGTTCAGCCCTTGTCAAGCGCGGCCTTATGCTGCTGTCTTGCAAGTGCCGCAACCACCTTTATAGCTTCAATTATCTTTATCCTGTCCTCACGGTCAAGCGGCACTCCGTCAAACATAAGCCCCTCCTGCTGTGTAAGACGTTTTGTAAACTCGTCAAACACCTCAGCGACTTCCACATTTCCTTTAGTATCCGAGGTTTCCGGATCCCCTATAAGATAATCTACCGACACTCCGAACACACTGCACAGTTTTCTCAATGTATTATTATCCGGCTCTCTGCGTCCCTGTTCGTACATTCCTACTGCCGAAGCCGAAATGCCCAATTCTGATGCAAGCTCTGACTGTGTCATCCCCGCATTTTTCCTGAGCTGTTTTATCCTTCCGCCTAACTGACTTTTCATTTCTGACACCTCTTATTATACTTTTTCTGTTTTCAAGTCATCTGTTTATCTGTATTGTTTTCCTGCATTATACCACACGTTATGTGTAATTGCAAGAGGTTTTTTGGATTATTGAACGTAAAGCGAAAATTTGTTCTCTTTTTGGTACAACCGAACAATTTTTCGAAAATATGTATTGAAATTCAAAAAAACTCGGATATAATAATAATTACAAAAGGTTTAATCCTCTTTTATAAAGTAATGAAGTCCTTAAGGGCGAAGGGGAGAGCCTTTATATTTTTTATTATTAAAGTACACGAACCGTGTAGAAAGTGAGGTCAAAATGACATACAAGGAATGGGCAGAGGAATACATAGAGAGCGCCGAAACACTGAAACGCAAAATATCACTTTTAAAAAACGAAGCCGAATTTGCGCCCGCTGCAAAGCTGCGCGATTTAAACAACAGGATATCCATAATGTACGGTATGTATCTTGACTGCATGAAAACGGCAGATATACTTGTCAAAAGGGAGGGCACAGCATATTGAAGCATCAGAAGTTTTCGCTGAACGATGAGCATGACAGAAATTATTCAATGAAAATGTTTTTGTCACAGCAATATGATACCGGAGATCCCAGACACCGGCGCATGAAAGAGCTGCTCAAAGCCGCCATACGTCTGGAGCTTACAGAAAGGCAGAAAGCCTGTATACGTATGTATTATTTTGAAAAAATACCCGTTGCAGAAATAGCAGAGCTTTTAGGGATAAGACCTACCACAGTTTACAAGCATCTCAATGTCGCAAGAAGATCTCTGAAAAAGTGCAGGGAATATTTGTAGCCGCTGAATAATTTTTTATGCTTTGTCAAGAATAGTATTATCCGATCATTTCGCATATGCAAATTGACCGGTCGTGCATCTGCACAGTAATACTATTGTATGAGATCGGAGGTATATTTATGCTTGACAGAATTGCTTTGATATTGCTTATCATCGGCGGACTGAACTGGGGCGCTGTTGGCATTTTCCAGTTTGACCTTGTTGCATGGATCTGCGGAGGTCAGACGGGCATCATAAGCAGAATAATCTACACTCTTGTAGCACTTTCAGCTATCTGGTGCATCACACTTCTTTTCAAAGAGCGTGACGCAACACCAAGTCTGGCATCATAACAAAGTGTATACACACAAAGCTTCTTTACAATAACAAACAAGAGATCCTGATCCATGAGCTTTTAAAAAATGTGGAATGTGAAAAGTGGAAAGTGGAATAGAGGTATGTTTTCACACGGTGAAAACAATTAATATAGGTTTTATTGTGGAAGTCACTTCTGCTTGGAATTTGACCTATCCACCGCCTGCCACTTTTTGCTGACAGCCACTATAAGCTATACGGGAAATTGAGATCATGTTTACTGTAAAGCAAAAAGCCGGTCCCACGCCTGCTGTATCAAGCAAGCTGAGACCGGCTTTTTATTTATTTTATACAGTTGCCTGACAGGAAAATCATTTTCTGTCAATCGGTAAAGAGCATATCTGAGATCTCAGGGTCGGGATCTATTTCTGCTATTACAGGTTCATTTACATTTGCTGAGGCTTCTTCTACAGCTTCATCCTTCGGCTCGGGCTTCGGGATGTTTTTCACCTTTACAAAGGCACATGAGTCTCTGGGGATAGTGAGAATATCACCGTCAAGCTGAGTATCCATATAGGTCTTGCCGCCGATAAACTCCTCAGGAACTTTAAATTCTATTGTGTAGTCAGCCGCATTGAAAACGCAAAGCAGAAGCTCATTCTCATCCTTGCGGATGTATCCCATAGTTCTGCCTGTAGAACCATAGTTGATAAGATCGCCGTCATAAAGACATGAACAGTCCTTGCGCATTTTTCCAAGCTCTGTATACCACTTAAGAAGCTGTTTATCTTCATTGCCCCACGGAAAAGTCGCACGGTTGAAGGGGTCTTTGTATCCTTCAACGCCTACCTCGTCACCATAGTATACACAGGGAACTCCCGGAAGTGTATAAAGTATTCCGCTTGCAATACGCATACGTCTGAGTCCGTATTCTCTCTGTTCCGGAGAAAGCTTAGTTGCCGCCTGCCACTCTCTGCCTCTGCCGTGCTGTCTCTCACCTGCAAGAAGTGTTATGACACGTTCGGTATCGTGTGTTCCGAGAAGGTTCATCAGTGAGCGGATGACCGGACGGGGATAGTTTTCCAGTACATTAAGAACTATTTCCAGCATATCTCTGCCGTCGCCGCAGTCAAGGAAACCGAGTATCGCATCCCTGAAAGGATAGTTCATTACGCTGTCAAGCTCCTTACCGTAAAGGAAACGTCTGCGTGAACCATAGCTTTCCTTGTTGGAAGCATCCTCCCAGACCTCGCCCAGAAGCAGAGCTTCGGGATCCTCAGCCTTTACAGCCTCACGGATATATTCTATGAATTCGTCAGGCAATTCGTCAGCCACATCAAGTCTCCAGCCGCTGTTGCCGCACTTTATCCATTTACGGATAATACCGTTTTCGCCATTGATGTATTCATTGAAGGAATGTGAAAGCTCCTCCACCTCAGGCAGGGTATTGAAGCCCCACCAGGAGTTATATATGTTCGGCCATTCAATAAACTTATACCATGTATAGTAAGGTGACTCCTTAGAATTATAAGCTCCGTTGCCCTCATAACGGTTTTCACGGTTAAAGTATTTGCTGTCACTTCCGGTATGGCTGAACACGCCGTCATTTATAATTCTTATCCCAAGCTTTTTAGCCTCACTGCACAGCTCACGGAAATCCTCTTCGGTACCGAGAACGGGGTCTATTTTTTCATAGTCACCCGTATCATAGCGATGATTTGAATATGCTTCAAAGATAGGGTT
The DNA here is from genome assembly GCA_946186665.1 of uncultured Clostridia bacterium. Lineage (GTDB taxonomy): Bacteria > Bacillota > Clostridia > Oscillospirales > Acutalibacteraceae > UBA1213. The sequence goes on from CAMHOE010000003.1 coordinate 11,911, forward strand.
GAGATAGATACAAGTCACCCCAAGCTCATTGAGATAAGGAAGCTTTTCAGTGATACCCTTAAGGTCGCCCTGAAAGAAATCTGAATTGGTTATCATACCGAATTCATTAGGACGCCAATCGGGAATAACGTTCCAGTCCGTCTGAAGCTTTTTATCAGGGTAGATACCCTTCTTTTTCTCACCCGAAAAATAAAATCTGTCGGGAAATATCTGATACATGATACCGCCCGGAAGCCAGTCGGGAGTTTTGAAGTCATTTTCATAGCAGGTGAGCTGAAAGCGGGGTTCATTCTCGCTCATTGAAAGATAGCCCTCACCGCCGTAGCCCTTCATGATATATCTTCGTCCATAGCGTGTCTCCAGTGCAAAGTGATACCAATACAGTCCCACACGTTCAGCCTTCGCATCACATTCCCACATCTCATGGTCGTCGCCCACCATACCTGCCCAGAACATACCATTAACGAGGGTATCACCATATAGGTCATCCTTCAGCAGAAGCACTGCGCCGGAACAGGCAAGGTCTCTGGGCAGTATTATTTTGAAATGGATATTAGTTCCGAACGGCACCGCACCCGTCGGATTTCTGTACTCATTTTCACGAGAGTTAAAAAGTGTCATACAAACGAACCCCTTATCCTGATTAATTATAGTATAATAGCAAACGGCATAGCTCCGGTCATTTTTGATCAAAGCTCATATTCCGGCACTCCTTCATGGGGCATCGGATAATCACTGTACTATTAAAAATTTCCTGTGCCGCTCACTAAAAAAATAAAAATCTGTAAGCAGTATAGCCACAATTATCGAAAACACAAACGGCATTTTGAAATAATCTGAACGAGCAGATGACCAAGTGTAACAAAAAAACCTGATCCGACATTATAGTTCTATCAAAAGCCAACAAATCCCCATAATGAACTATACCTGCATACTTTAGTATTATACCCTCATCTTCCTCCCTTGTCAACCGGCGCAGAGCCTGCGCTCCCAATTCGCGGCGGCAAGCTGCCGCACCCGATTCGCGTTGGCGTTCGCTAAAGCTCACTCTGATATAATGACCGAAACTCTTCCTGCCCGCGATTAACGGCGCGGAACCGGCAGACACTCATCCCCGTCCGCCGGCGCAGCCTTAGGGCTGCTGTTTCGGCTGCACTCTCCGAGCAGACAGTTTCTCCACCTCCTCAAATATGTGCGCCTGTACAGTATAAAGCTATAGTTTTTTATTACACTTACTATATTTCGTTTTCGTACCCCAAGGGCACTTCCTACGGGCGCCCCAGCGAAAACGTACCACTATTATTCATTTTTAAGTTTTAAGTTTTCAGTATTCATTTATTCACGGGGGAAGTCAAATTATAAAAACAGGACAGCCTTCCTTTTCGGGATAGGCTGTCCGATTAACTATTGATTGCTAAAAACTAAAAATCATTCAGCGACATTTTCAATGACAGTTACCTTGTCAGCGGGCACCGTAAGGGCGCGGACGTCATATTCACCGATAGTCACAACGCCGCAAATCTCTACCTTTGCATCCTCAGCCGGATACTCGCTCAACTCAGGCTGACCTTCAAGATAGTATGTCATGCCATATCCGGTGCCTGTTGATTCGTCTCTCTCTATAATAGTACAGTTGGTCATTCTCTTCTGACTGATACCTGTTACTTTTATTACCTGACCATCATACTTTCCTGACTGCATATCCTCTGTGACCTGCTTGATTGTCTCAAAGTCGCCGAACTCGATAGTGACCGCAGGATTGCTGTAATCAGCGGCAGCGATATCAACAGATGCTGTAGAGCTTTCATCTGCGGCGCTGTTTTCTGCGCTTGTGTCGTCTGCGGCGCTGTTTTCTGTGGTTGAGTTGTCTGCGGTGCTTTCTGCGGCTGTTGAGCTTTCGGCAGCAGTATCAGAGCCGGAATTGCCAGAGCACGCTGTCATACAGCCAAGTGCCATTACAGCTGCAAGGGAAAGTACAAGTGCTTTTGTTAAGTTTTTCATTTTCGTATCCTCCGGAATTCTATGATATTGTTTCTGATAAATATTTGGTGCCCCTTCGATTTGTGTTTAGCTTTAAGTATAATAATTCCACTTTCCACATTCCAAATTTTATCAGCGTTTGTATAAAACAGGAATAAAAGAGCAACCTATAAGTATCAAAAACAAAAAGGTGATAAACATGACATTGATACCATGCAGTGAAAGATGTATCTATCAGACAGAGGGCTACTGTACACTCGAGACCTGTGCAAGTGTAACAGACAGCAGCGCAAGGGGCTGTATCCATAAGGTCATGCCCGAAAGCTCCTTTTCACCTCTCAGCCGCCAAGAGCCGACACAGCATCCCGGATATTTCTGACGCCTATTATTTCAGGCTTGCAGTCCGCAGGCAGTTTAAGTCCCTTTATGTTATGGTAGGGCATTATGCACCGCCTGAAGCCTAACCTTGCAGCTTCTGTTACTCTGAGGGCTGCATGGTTTACAGAGCGTATCTCTCCTGTAAGACCAACCTCTCCGAAGGCTATGACATCCTCTGAAACAACAATGTCCTTAAGACTGCTGACCAGTGCCAGAGCAACAGCAAGGTCGGTGGCAGGTTCATCGAGTCTCAGACCGCCTATTACGTTTATGTAGGCGTCCAGACTTGAAAAGAAGTATCCGCATCGTTTTTCAAGGACAGCCAAAAGCATTGACATTCTGTTGTAGTCAAAGCCTGTAGACATACGCCGCGCGTTACCGTAGCCGGAGTTAGTTACAAGTCCCTGTATCTCGGCAAGTATGGGGCGGGAGCCTTCCATAGTGCAGGCAACGCAAGTCCCTGAAACATTCTTGGGTCTGCCGGACAGGAGCATAAGTGACGGGTTCTCAACCTCAGACAATCCGTCATCGCCCATACGGAAAACACCTATTTCATTTGTGGAGCCGTAACGGTTTTTTACAGCCCTGAGTATCCTGTAGGACATTTGCTTGTCGCCCTCAAAATACAGTACAGCGTCCACAATGTGTTCAAGCACCTTCGGCCCTGCGATAGCGCCGTCCTTGTTGACATGACCCACAACGATACATGGTATATCCAGCATCTTTGAGGTACGCATAAGGATGTTGGTACATTCCCTGACCTGCGTCACACTTCCGGGCGAAGAGGAAAGTTCACGGTAGTTCATTGTCTGAATTGAATCCACCATTACCAGGTCGGGATTTTCTGTCTGAATATGGTCTGCAATGACCTCTACATCAGTTTCTGTCATCACAAGAAGATTATCGCTGTTCACGCCCAGACGTTCTGCCCGGAGCTTTATCTGTCGTTTGGACTCCTCTCCGGAGATATACAGTATTTTCAGCAGCTTGCCTAAATGACTGCATATCTGTAGCAGGATAGTAGATTTTCCGATACCGGGGTCGCCGCCCAGAAGTACAAGAGAACCCTTGACTATACCTCCGCCCAACACTCTGTCAAGCTCCTTGAAGCCGGTATAATACCTTTGTTCGTCCTCTGTTGTTATCTGTGTTATAGGCACAGGAACAGACGAGGGCTTTTTTCTTTGCTGTACAGAAGCAATTCCGGGCTTTACCGTTTCACGAAGCTCCTCCGTGAAGGTATTCCATTCGCCGCATGAAGGACACTTTCCATACCATTTGGCACTTTCATGTCCGCACTGTGAACAAACAAATAAGCTTTTTATTTTTCCTGCCATATTTTATCATCCTCAATCTCTAATTGTAACATAATGGTATGACCATTTAATTCTTATTCAGAAATATTTATTCTGTGTATCACCATATAACATTCTGTCTATGCGGAAGAATTGGTGAAATTGCTGATATCGGAACAGAACATTGCAAATTGCTATTGTCCCAAATATCCGGTAATGCCGCAGAATATGGCGAATGCCATTTGCTGTTGGTATTCTTCAGAAGCAAGCTTTTGCGCTTCCTGTGGGTTTGAAAGAAATCCACATTCAACTATCACCGCAGGCACCTCAGCCTTTTTGAGTATATATATGCTGTCTGTAGAGGGCTTCAATTCCCTTTTGTTATCGGGCTGGAGCATACTTGTGACAGAGCGTCTGAGCTCTTCGGCAAGGTGTTCGCTTTCAGGAGAATTTACAGAGTAGAACATCTGAGTACCGTAGTACTGTGACTGTTCGAATTTGTTCTGATGTATGCTGACAAGAATATTGTCCTCACTTCCGTTTATGATATCTGTACGGTTTTTCAGGTCAGATACTTTTTTTTCACGTGTAGTACCGGCAGTGCTGTCGTATATAGACTTGTCGGTGTCTCTTGTCATGACTACGTTATATCCGCAGGCCTCCAGCATATCCCGAAGCTTTAGTGAAATACTCAGGTTGATATCCTTTTCAAGTATGCCGTTTGCCACAGCACCGCTGTCCTCGCCGCCGTGTCCGGCGTCTATCACAATTGTTTTTTTCTTTGTCTGAGCCTGTACATCAGCCTGTACAGCGGTGTCGTCGATAAATGACGTGCTCAGCAGTCCTCCGAACAGAAACAGACAAAAAACTGCCGCAGAACATATCAGATACGCTTTAAGCTTTTCCATATTATCACCCCGATATAATTATATGGAGTTTTCAGGAGAAGCATAACGGAAATATATAAAGGGAACCTCTAAAAACCTCCCTCACGGCGATTTTGCTATGTTTTTTTCCGTATACTTCGAAGGCACGCATTTTAATACATAAAGTATTAATGCGGCTTTCCGCCTCGTCTACGAAAAAATCCATATACGCAAACTCGCTCGTGTTCCGGTTTTTAGAGAACCCCTAAAATGGGGGAGGAGCCAAAACAAAAAACAAAAATAAAAGCGGTCAGCACCGACCGCTTGTCTGTATCCGGCAGGTCATCCTTGCCGGAAAATATTAACATATCTAATGTACAAAAAATTACTCTTATGTAGTGTATAGTGCTTATTTTCGGGTCAGCCGAAAAAATTCGCGCTGTATCCCGACAGATGAAATTTTGTCATTAAAGACAGAGTCATGACTCATCATTGACTTCCTGAGCATCAGGCTCCTCAGGAAGCTTTTCCATCTCTGAGGGGTAGATGATAGTCGGCGCATTTCCCTCTGCAACTAATGTCTCAGTCTCATCAAGGGGAAGGGAGTTTTTGATGTAGAATTCTTCCTTTATCTCAGTAAGCCTGTCAAGGTTCTTGCAAAGGCGGAGATATATATTATCAAGCCTGTCGTCAAGAGTCACAGTGCCTATTTTGATATCACGGCGAAGAAATGTGATATCCTCACGGAAAAGTCTTATTTCCTTTTCTATATCGTCAATAAGCAGAATAGTATCCATTGCTTTTTCCTGAGCCTCATCAATAACACCGTGTGCTCTTATCTCTGCCTTCATCTTTATTCTGATAAGGCTTTCCTGAAGCTCATCATAGCGTTTGGCTTTGATCATAAGCTCATCGCACTGTTCCTGAAGCGCTCTCTTTTCCTGCATACGCAGGTCAAGCTCCTTGCGGTAAGCTTCAATGTCATTCTCTCTTTGTCCCATTTCTTCAGCAAGACGCATCTGTGTATCCTGCAAAGACTTGTACAAAGCATTTCTCGAGGCTGTCATTTCAATTAGTGCGATATTTTTATCGGTTGCAACAAGCTCAGCCTGTTCAAGCTTTCTTTGTAAAAAATCAAGCTGTTCTTCTGCTGTAAGCTTGTCCTTGGTTTTTTCTGATAGCTCAGAATGATGTAATATTTTTTCGTCAGCCATATAACCACCTCTTTCGTGTGGATAATATTATATCATAAAAGCATATAATAAATCAATCATTTTGATAAAAAACAAAAAAATAATCGGAGCATATGAAAAAATAACGATATGCTCCGATAATTCACTTTATTAATTTACTGTTAAAGTCAATGTTTTTCTGTCAACATTCAGTTCTGTGTCCCTTACCTTAATGAATATCTCATATTCACCGGCTTTATTTGGTGTGAATACAGCAGTTGTATCAGAGGTATAGCCTTGTATCGTATGCCATACAGAGCCTGAAGAGGTTCTGTAAAAATAGGAGTATTCATATGTTTCTGTGCCGCCGGAAGCAGCGCCTTTGATAGTTATGCTTTTTCCGAGCTTAATGCTGCTTGATGAAATACGTGAAAGATTTTTGAGCGGATCGCTTACACTCAGTGTAAATATTTTATCCGCAGTGTTGTTTTCATCATCTATGACCTTTATAAGTATCTCATATTCGGCAGCCGCTTTAGGAGCAAACTGAACTGAAGCTTCTGTGGTATGTGTCTGTATTGGCTTCCATGCGCCTTTGGTATATTCTGATTTATAGAAATATGAATATACATATGTACCGGTACCGCCCTTTGCAGATGCAGTGAGAGTTACTGCATCATTGGTATATGCACTGCCGGATGATATTGCAGACCTGTTGGTTAATGGGTTATATACATAGAACACGAGCTTTTTCTGTGAAACTACGCCTGTCTTTTTATCATGAATTTTAACTCTGATGTAATACTTGCCTGTGGAAGAGGGGGTGAAAGAAACTATTTTTGAGGAGCAGTAATCCTTTATATTTGTCCATTTGGACTGTGATGCGTGCTTGAAGGAATACGAATATTCAAGTGAGCCTGAGCCGCCTGTTGAAGCCGCCTTTATTGCAATGGAATTTCCGGATATAATACTGTCCTTGCTGAGGTAGGAATCATTTGTCAGGTCGTTTTCGTAAACAGCGAGCGTGAGCGCCTTCTGAGCAACACCGCCTGCCGATTTATCATGTATCTTTACTCTTACGTAATACGTGCCTGTAGATGATGGTGTAAAGTTTACTTGCTTATCAGAGCTGTAGTCCTTGATGTCCGTCCATGCTGACTGTGTTGATTTCCTGTATGAGTAGCAGTATTCAAAGTTTCCTGTACCGCCTGATGACACTGCCTTTACCACAACGGAATTGCCATTTATCACAGAGCTTTTGCTGAGGACTGAATTGTTTACGAGGGGCTTTGCAGAAACGCTGACAGTATGCTTTATCTGAACTACTTCGCCTGTTACCTTGTCGTGTATCTTTACTCTGACGTAGTAGGTTCCTATGGAGGACGGCTTGAAGCTTACGCTTTTTGTACTGCTGTAACTGCTGATATCCGTCCACGATGACTGGTCAGACTTCCTGTAGGAAAAGCAGTATTCACGTGAACCGGAACCTCCTGAGGGATATGCTTTGACAGTTACGGAGTTTCCGTATATAACGGATGAATTGCTTATAGTGGAGCTGCCGCCGAGAGCATTAAGACTTACCTTCTTTGTATAATCAAGAGCTATCCAGCCGTTGAGGGAATTAGTGTTTGTATAGCCCCATGTATATCCGTTTGATGTTGTCTTTTTTGTTATCTTGAGTACTTCACCGTATTCGGCAATGCTTTTTGTACTGTAATCAGTACCTGCGCCCGAGCGCACATTGACGCCGCCGGATGCCGTGACCTTCCAGTATTCCTTGCAGGAAGTGATGACCGGCGCATCGGTTGAAAGACTGACTGACGGGCTGTCAACATACCAGTATGCTTCTACGCCGCCAACGCTTATCAGCGCTTCAGATGCTTTTATCCTGCCCGGTGTGATGCTGTTTGCAGGGTCTGCGCAATAGAATGTGCCGTCTGTGTAGTCAGTAAGCAGTATAGCGTGAGGATGGTCAAAGTCATATGCCACTACCCCCTCAGGGTGCTTTGCTAAAAGTGATTTAAGCTCTGATACAGCGTCATACTGTATCCTGCCGTAGGACACATCTATATTTTTGTAGCTGTAGTAGTTATATATGCCGACACCCTCGACCCACATATAAGGTCTGCAAGCGTATTCTGTAATGCTTGCCCAGTCGGAGTCACCTCTCAGCATAGCTGTTCTGCGCAGCATCATGACGTTTGCGCAAAGCGTACAGGTGTCATATTCCTGCTGTTTCAGGAATACTTCTGAAGCGTTGATTTCCGAAAAGGTCGCAGCCTCAGCCTGTGTAGAAACTACAGCGCCCGTTGTGAACATAAGCGCCGATATACAGCAGGCAAGGACTGCAGCGGTCAGTCTTTTTTTGAAATTCACATTATCTACCCCCGATTTAAAAATGTGGAATGTGGAAAGTGGAAAGTGGAATTGTTGTACGTTTCCGGAGTCTCCGGTAGGAGACTCCCGCACTTCGTGCTTTGAACTTTGCACCAGCCACAATTATAATTCCGCACAGTAAATATTACCATAATGATTTTAAACCCTTTGGCTGTTAATTTCAAGCGTTTTTTGTAATTTTTTTGTAATTATTTGTAATTTTTCTGTTTCATACAGTTTATCAGACTTATCCTGTAATTAATTGGAAATTATTATTGTTTTGTAAAGTGCCGTTCATGAATAAATCTTCAGTAAGGACAATAATAATTGATATCAGAATTTGTTTTTGAAAGGAATGTTTATTATGTCGGATAACAACAGCAGCTTTGAGTCGGCAGCCTGCATACTGTGTGATGAGATACGCAGTGCCGTATTGTCAGTGCCGGACAGCAAGAAAAACTCCGTGCAGGAGATACGTCTGCGTACAGGAAAGCCTATAGCCCTTACCGATGGAACGACCACGATGTTTCTGGACAAAAACGGAAGGATACTTTATTCCCTTAGTGAAAATGCACTTAAAATCACTCAGCGGCAGCTGTACGATACCTTCAGACGATTGTGCAGCTATTCTGTATACAGCTTTCAGGATGAAATAAGAAACGGCTTCATAACCATAAAGGGCGGTCACAGGGTGGGCTTGTGCGGTACGGCTGTGACTTCCGATGGAACTGTCAGCGCAGTAAACGATATATCATCTCTTAACATAAGGATATCACGTGAGATAAAGGGAGTCTCTGAGGAGCTGCTCAGGCTCACGTACCCATTTAAAGGCGGTATACTCATAGCCGGCGCGCCTTCAAGCGGAAAGACCACTCTGCTGCGTGACCTTGCCTGCAACCTGTCACTTGGCAGGGGCTGTAAGATAATGCGTACTGCGGTAATAGATGAAAGGGGAGAACTGTCCGGCACATACAATGGAAATCCCTACAATGATTTAGGGCTTTGTGATGTCCTTAACGGTTACCCGAAGGGTGAGGGAATTATACAGGCTATACGTTCCCTGTCTCCCCAAATAATAATATGCGATGAGCTTGGCGCTGATGAGGATATCAGGCTTGTTTCTCAGGGACTCAATGCCGGAGTGACCGTAATATCCACAATCCACGCTTCTGACAGGGAAGAGCTTTTCAGACGCAGACAAGCCCGTGAGCTGATACGGACAGGGGCGTTTGCAAATGCTGTGATACTTGACGGCTCAGACAGACCGTGCAGGATAAAAGAAGTAATCCCTCTGACGTGCAGCGATGTTTTATCGCAGGAGGTCGTTTAGTGGAGCTTTTTAAGTTAGCGGGCGGTTTGTTCATTATCATTAGCGGAACACTTATCGGACTTTATGCTTCAAGCAAAATCAGGACCCGTGCTGAGCTTATGGAACAATATCTGATATTTCTCAACAGAACTCACGCCGCAATAAGCTATACAGGCACCGGTGTAAAGGAGCTTCTGAAACCTGAAGGCTCTCTGCCGCTGATAAGCCCCGTTCTGAGACGTGCGCACAAGGAGCTGCTTTCAGGCAGTCCGATAGAACGAGCTTGGAGAACCGCTGTAGATGAAAACATTCCCTGCATTGACGACAGAAAGCTCATGTATAGCTTCGGGGATAATTTCGGCACCGGTAATATTGAGGGAGAGCTTTGCAAATTAGAGCTGCATATCAAGCTTGCAGAGCAGCGTCTGGAGGATATTCGCTCCGAGCTGAAAACAAAACAGCGGCTTTACAGAATCGTTGGAATGTCCGGCGGAATAATGACAGCAGCAGTACTTATATGAATTAATGAATACTGAAGACTTAAGACTTAAAAATGAATAATAGTGGTACGTTTTCGCTGAAGCGAAAACGAATTATAGTAAGTATAATAAAAACTACAGTTTTATACTGTATAGGCGCATAAAGTTGAGAAGGATAAAAAAAACAGCAAATCAGTATTAAACAGCCGAAACAGCAGGCTCTTAGCCTGCGCCGGCGGATGGGGACAAGTGTCTGACAAGTCTGCGCCGTTAATCGCGGACGGTGAAGTTGTGGTTAGTTTGACAGAGTGAGCTTTAGCGAACGCCAACGTGAATCGGGAGCGCAGGCTCTGCGCCGTGGGAGGGGAAGATGAACGTAGATTTTATATTTAAAATTGCTGCTATAGGGATAATCGTTGCCGTGCTGAGTCTGGTTCTTTCACGGTCGGGACGTGAGGAACAGGCAATGATGACTACACTTGCAGGGCTTATTGTGGTGCTGCTTATGCTTGTACAGCAGATATCATCTCTGTTCACCACAATAGAGACTCTTTTCGGGTTCTGAACATGGAGCTTTTCGGAGTATTCGCACTGGCTGTGACTGCGTCATTCTGCGCTGTTTCCTTAAAGAAATACGCTCCCGAGATATCCGCAGTGATCGCCGTTTCGGCAGGCGCAGTTATATTGATATCACTGCTTGGCAGGTTCACACCGATAATAGAGGAAATCAATACCCTCATCTCTTTTGTCGGTATTTCCGCAGAATACGGTACAGTATTGTTAAAGACTGTGGGTATCTGCTTTTTGTGTCAGTTTGTATCGGACGCCTGCCGTGACTGCGGACAAAGCTCTTTGGCTTCTAAGGTGGAGCTTGCTTCAAAGCTCTCCATAGTTCTTATCTCTCTTCCATTGTTCAAAACGATACTTGATACCGTGTCGGCACTGCTTACAAATACCGCCTTATGAATGTGATATGTTCGGGAAGTGATAAGTATAAGAAAACTGTTTTTATTTATATTCATACCGATAATGTTGTCCTGCGTATCCTGCTTTTCTGTAAATGTGTTCGCAGCCGGCTCTGTGGAGAACAGTGAGCTTGATATCCTTTACGAGGAACAGCTTGATGATATAAATTCACAAAGGCTCTTTGACAGCCTGCCGCAAAATACAAAGGACAGTCTTTCAGAGCTTGGGATAACCTCAGCAAATTATCAGCAGCTTTCTTCCCTTGATGTCAGGGATATGTTTACAGAAATTATTTCCATTGTGGGCAGAACAGCCGGTTCTCCGCTTTGCGGTATGGGAGTGTGTATCGGCATCATACTTCTGTGTACGCTGACAGAGGGTGTACGCCTTACCTCAGACGGCAAAAAACTCAGCACAGTACAGGGTGCAGTAGCGTCAATGTGCGTGTGTACTGCTATAGTGGTGCCGCTTTGCAGAACGATATCAGACGCTGCTGATGTTCTTGCAGGAGCTTCCGGCTTTATGCTGTTGTATGTTCCCATACTGGCAGGTCTTGTGATAAGCAGCGGAAATGAGATAACAGGTACATCCTATTACACCTCGATGATGACTGTGGGCAATATCGTATCCAATGCGGCTTCAAGACTTGTAATGCCGCTGATGAATGTTTTCCTTGCCTTGTCCGTGACTTCCTCAGTGTCGCCTGGAATACGCATAAACTCCCTCTGTACATCCGTATACAATATTGCAAAATGGGTGCTTACCTTTGTGATGTCTGTGTTTATCACTGTGATGTCACTCAATACGATGGTCACATCATCAATGGACAATGTAAGCTCAAGGGCATTGAAATTCACAGTCAGCTCCTTTGTTCCCGTTGTGGGAAATGTGCTTGGTGAAGCCCTTACTACCTTCAGCGGCAGTCTTGAACTGCTGAAAACAGGTGCCGGTGTGTTTGTGATAATAGCTTCGGCATTTATAATACTGCCGGTACTTATGGAATGTGTTGTCTGGCAATTTTCACTTTTTCTGCTCTCATCGGTGGCGGAGATATCAGGACTTGACAGAATGACGGGTTTGTTCAAGGGGATATCAAAGGCTGTGGGAATGGTAACGGCACTTTTGCTTTGTGTTATGACTGTGTTTATAATTTCTACAGTGATGATACTTCTTGCAGGAAGACAGGGTGTGTATTGACGGGGTGAAGAAATGGACAGTGCAGAAAAATGGGCATTGACAGTATCTGTCTGTGCGGTGATATCATGTATCGTTGAAATGCTCTCATCAGACACACGTCTTGAAAAAAACGTGAGAATGACTCTTGGGCTGTTCATGCTTTGTGCAGTAGTTATCCCACTGGGAGGGGTAGTCACTGAGCTTTCTACAGATCTTGAAATAAGCGATATATCCTATGAAACAGATATTACAGACGATATGAACAGTCAGCGTATTTCATATCTTGAAAGGGTGATAAAAAAGCTTGTGACAGAAAGACTTGGTGAAAAGGGGATAGTTCCGCTGAACGTTGAAGTCGCTATGGATATCGGAAGCGATAACAGCATATCTATAATAACAGCGGAGATAACCATAGACAAAAAAGACGCTGCAAGTACATCTGAAATAACTGCCCTGCTCAGGGAGGAGCTTGGAATAGAAAGCAAGACGGTGATATCACAGCAGTAAGGAAAAGAGATGATAATATGAACGAAGAAGAAGCTGCCGCCAAAAACGAGGATAAGGAAGAAAGCCCTATGCAGCGATTTATGAACAAGGAAGGAATACTGAAAATTATAATATTTATTGGTATTGCAGGAATAGCGCTTATCTTTGGCTCGTCGCTTTTTACAAAGAGCAGTACTCAGGACAGTACATCGGCAGAAGTATCCTTGCCCGATACAGAAAGCGTAACGGGATATAAACAGGAGCTTTGCGATGAGCTTGGATATATGCTGGCAAGTATTGACGGCGCAGGCAAAACAAAGGTAATGGTAACACTGGACGGAACAGCAAGAAACATCTACGCAACCGACAACGACATAAAACAAAATGAAAGCTCCCAGAAAAACAGCTCGGGCGAGAACACTACAAAACAAAACGATGAAAAAAAATCATGTATAGTCGTGCGTATGGGGGACGGCTCAGAGCAGGCGCTTACAATAGGACAGCTCATGCCCAGTGTAAAAGGAGTTTTAGTGGTATGTGATGGCGGTGGAGATAAAGAAGTCTGCAACAGGATAAAGCAGGCAGTATCAGCAGCACTTGGTATAACAGAGTCGCATATATGTGTATTGAAAATGAATTCATAACAGGAGGAACAGACCATGACCTTTGGAAAAAGACAGCTCTTGATAGGCGCATTGGTAGTTGCACTGGGAGCAGCGGTATACCTTAACTGGCAGTTTTCGGGAGTACAGCCCGTATCCACCTCTGCTGCCGAAGAAGCTTCACAGACAAAGCAGCTCGGACAAACGGTATATGTCAACACGGAATTATCAAACGAAAGCGCAGAAGTCTCACAAGAAACAAAAGAAGCTTCAAAAGAAAGCTCAGATAAAAGCTCGAAAAAAAGTGAGAGCACCGAAAGCGAACCATCCGTTATAGAGACAGCGGCGGAGCTTGACTCCGGACTTACAGAAGAACAATACACATTTTTCCAGAATGCAAAGCAAAGAAGAGCAGAAGCTCACAACACTGCAGTGGAAGCTCTTACAGAGGTAATAGAAGCGGCGGACAGCACAGATACAGACGTTAAAGACGCAGCGGCAGCAGCGGCTGACCTTGCAAGCACGATAAAATCGGAAGCTGATGCCGAGACAGAAATAAAAACAAAGGGCTTCAAAGAATGTATCGTCACCATAAACAACGGCAGCTGCACCGTAATAGTCACCGAGAAAGAGCTGAACGATGCAACCGCCGTAACCATCAAAGACATCATCAACCGCCAGACAGGAATAGACTTCGACAAAATAACCATCACGGGCGGCGGGTGACCCCGCTGGACAACTTAGAACGCATCTACATTTGTATGAACCGTCCGCGTCGTGCTCCATAGGGAGCACTTTGGCTATTACTGCACACGTCTTTAGTTTTAATGTGGAATTGTAACAGTCCGGAGTGAGGAATTAGGAGTGAGGAGTTAATAGTGAATAGTTGTGGTATGTTTTCGTACCCCAAGGGCACTTCCTACGGGCGCACAGCGAAAATCATTTATTCGATTTAGTCAAGAGCTATATACACGCACTTCCTACGGGTGCACGGCGAAAATGGATTATAGTAAGTGCTGTAAAGAATTACAACTGCATCCGCTGAGTGGAAACTCCTCCGTTAAAATTTTACTATGTAAATCTTTGCCACCTCCCCTTTCAGGAGAGGCAGAAAAAGTGAATAGAGAATAACGAATAACGAACAGTGAATAGTTGTGGTATGTTTTCGTACCCCAAGGGCACTTCCTATGGGCGCACAGCGAAAACAATCATAGTAAGTATAATAAAAACTACAGTTTTACACTGTACAGGCGCATGAAGTTATGGAGGGAAAGAAACTGTATATCCGGAAAAAACAGCCGAAACAGCAGCCCTCAGGCTGCGCCGGCGGATGGGGACGGATGTCTGTCAGTTCTGCGCCGTCAATCGCGGACAGTGAAGTTGTGGTTAGTTTTTCAGAGTGAGCTTTAGCGAACGCCGCCGCGAATTGGGAGTGCAGGCTCTGCACCGCGAATTGGGAGCGGCGGCTCGCCGCTTGACAGGGGGGGAGGGGGGTGATATAATCGGGAAGTCGAAAGGTTGGTGGAATGGTTGGAGAAATTTAATGCAATAGAACATAGTATCATCACAAAATATAAAAAGACACTGTTCCATAGATTTGTGGGGGCTGTGAAAGACTATCGGCTGATATCAAAAGGCGATAAAATAGCTGTGTGTATCTCCGGAGGTAAGGACTCTATGCTCCTTGCAAAATTAATGCAGGAGCTTTCTCGTCATGGGGATTATCCCTTTGAGATGGAGTTCATCGTTATGGACCCCGGCTACACTGCCCAGAACCGTCAGAAAATTATTGATAACGCAAGGCTACTTGATATCCCTGTAACTATATTTGACTCGGATATCTTCGGAGCGGTTGTCAATGTCGAAAAAAATCCCTGCTATCTGTGCGCCCGTATGAGAAGAGGTCACCTCTATAAACAGGCTCAGACGTTGGGCTGTAATAAAATCGCTCTGGGTCATCATTTCGATGACGTTATCGAAACTATACTTATGGGTATGCTTTACGGTGCTCAGGTGCAGAGTATGATGCCCCGTATCAAAAGTACGAACTTTCAGGGTATGGAGCTTATCCGACCTATGTACTATATCAGAGAAAAAGATATAATCTCATGGAGAAATTATAATAAGTTGGAATTTCTGCAATGCGCCTGCCGATTTACAGAACAGAACGCTTCTATGGACGGTACGGGTACCTCTAAGCGTCAGGAGGTAAAACGTCTTATAAGCGATATGAAAAAAATAAATCCACAGGTGGATATCAATATCTTCCGGAGCGTGGAACGTGTTAACCTCAGTACTATAATCGGTTATTACGATGATAAAGAGGAACATAATTTTCTTGAGAGGTTTGACGATGATTTAAAATGAGTGACATAAAAATAACAAATGCTAAAACTAAGAATATAAAAACAAACATATTTTTTGTGGCTTTGGTCGCAGTGTGCTGTACCCTGCTGTGGGGTACGGCTTTTCCTTGTATAAAAATAGGCTATGAATTATTCGATATACAGGCGGAGGATATCCCCTCAAAGCTTCTGTTTGCAGGCGCAAGGTTTTCTATAGCAGGTGTTATAGTTCTCGCAGTGGGATTTTTTCAGAATCGTAAGGCGATGCACCTGAGAAAAAAGGATATCGTCCCTGTATCTGTTCTCGGCTTTTTCCAGACGTTTCTGCAATACCTTCTGCTTTACATAGGCATTGTTCGGGTCAGCGGTACAAAGTCAGCTATTTTTACATCGCTTGCGGCTTTCGGCTCTGTTATCCTTTCGGCTGTCTGTTTTAAAAGTGACAGCCTTACTCTTAAAAAAATTATCGGCTGCTGTATAGGGCTTGTGGGTATTATCGTTATGAATATCAACGGCGACGGCATTTCCGGCTTTACATTTATCGGAGATGGTCTTGTAATACTTTCAAATCTCTCCGGCGCAGTGGGAAATGTGATAAGCAAAATAATATCCGCCGACAGAAGCCCTGTACAGATATCTGCATGGCAGCTTATTTTCGGCGGATGTGCGCTTGTTATTACGGGTATTATCTTCGGCGGCGGATTGGTATTCTATGACATAAACTGTTTGCTTATGCTTCTCTATCTTGCGGCAATGGCTGGTATAGCATTCATGTTATGGACAATGCTTCTTTTCCACAACAACGTGAGCAGAGTGGCGGTGTTCAATCTTCTGATACCCGTTTTTGGTACAATGTGGTCAGGATTATTTCTCGGTGAAAACATCTTTACACTGACGAATATTCTTTCGCTTTTAATGGTATGCTCAGGAATATTCATAGTGAATTTTTCACTCCCGAAAATAGTGGTTAGTGGTTAGTGGTTAGTGGTCAGCTAAACTGGAGTTCACATCAAACCTACTATAATTCCTCACTCCTCACTGTTTATTATTGATCGCTCCGTTTATGCCGCTTATGCTCAGGGTGCTTATAAGCTCTGATATCTCCTCGATGGACTGTGTTCTGTCTGAATTGAACCAGCTTTGGTAAACAGCTATCATTCCGTTGAGCATATAGTTGAGGATGATTT
Source organism: uncultured Clostridia bacterium (assembly GCA_946186665.1). Lineage (GTDB taxonomy): Bacteria > Bacillota > Clostridia > Oscillospirales > Acutalibacteraceae > UBA1213. The sequence goes on from CAMHOE010000003.1 coordinate 28,528, forward strand.
CTGCTGTGCTCTCTTCTATGCCCGTCTGAGATATCATCGCGGCTTTTGTTTTTTCTTTCAGTACATCGACTACCTTGCTGCTGATGCTGTTGCTGCTGTTAACAGCGAACAGATGACCGTAGAAATCCATGTCGGTGTTGATTATTGAGGTGAGCTTTTCAAATACGTTGTAGGGGTTTTTGATGGCTTCTGTAAAGTTTATTTCCCCAAGTACTGTTCCGAAGGTCTCTACGATGTCGTTTTCTATTTCGTCTATGACCATGTATATGCCTGAATAGTAGTTGTAGAAGGTCTTTCTGTTTATGTCTGCAAGCTCCGCTACATCACTCACTGTAATGTCGTTGATGTTTTTTTTCGACAGAAGCTTTGCAAAAGCCATGCGTATCGCTTTCTTTGTTTTTATCACCCTGCGGTCTGTAGCTTTTTCTTTTTTTTCCATTTTATCACCTTATTATACAAAATCGGACTATGATGTGGTGTATTCTACAGAATTCTTTATGATGTGGCATATGTAACATATGTGGCAATTTTTTTATGTTGAATTTATATCTATAATATTATAATATATATATGTACGAAAAATCAACAACCGTGTAAAAACATTTGAGACAGAAATTGCATAACAGTTTACGAAAGAGGCGGTGAAGGTGAAGATACTTATACTTACAGACAAGATCAGCAAGCGGCTCAGCAGTGTTTCGGAGGCTGTGGTTTATGCGGCACTTGAAAAACACATCGACTGTGAACCGCTGGATTTATCCGACCTTATGATAGACCCGATAAGGACATCGTCTCCGGAATATGTAAAAAAAATAAGCGAACATATAAAAGAGGAAATGGCAGAGGCAGTATTATGCACAAGTCCGTACAGTATGAAGCTGATGAGCGCGGTGCGTACTCAGGAGCATAATTTTGTATATTGCTGCGGTATAGTATCAGACTATTTCGGTTCACCTGTATTGCCATGCGCTGACCTTGATTGTTATTTTGCGGCTCATGATGATATCAAAAAAGCGCTTATCAAAAGGGGGATACCCGAAGGCAAGATATTCGTGACAGGTGTTCCGGTAAAAAGGAGCTTTCGTGAGCGTATCGGAAAGATGGCTGCAAGGAATTATCTTGTTATTCCGCGCAGCAAGAGGGTGTATCTGCTGATGTCAGACGGACTTTCCGGTGATTATATCATAAGGCTTTGTGAGGAGCTGAAAAAATCTGAGCAGCATGATTATCTGGTGTACATCCCGACTGTGCGGTACAGCGAGATAAAGGACAAGCTGATGAAATACTCTGTTAAAGACCCGCATATCAGAGTTATAACATATACCCAGAAGCTCAATCTTTATATTGAAAGTGCGGATGTGATGCTTCTGAAGCCGGATGCGGTAACAAGCACGGAGGCTGCTGTTTCGGGAGTCCCGATGGTGCATTTGTTTCAGGGCAAGGGAACACAGGGCATGAGCGGTGATTTCTTTGCGAGTCATGAGATGGCTGTCATAGCGGACAGTATAAGGGATGCAGCCGACAAAGCAAAACGCTTTATTGAAGAAAAAGCTATGGCTGCAAGGGTAATACAGATGCAGTACAGGAACATCTGTTCAAATGCGGCAGACAGAATAGTGGATATTATCAGCAGGGAATACAGAAATTGGAAAGCGGAATGTTCACAGAGCTGAACTCCTCACAGGATATGGAAAAAAGAATAGAGAGGAAAAAATCAGATGAATACAAAGATGATCGACGGCATAATGTTTGCCAATATGATAAGAGGCGGAGCGGCTACTCTGTCGGCTAACAGACAGATAGTCAATGACCTGAATGTTTTTCCCATACCCGATGGCGATACAGGTGACAATATGTTTATGACCATAGACTCCGGAGTTGCAGCTTTAGGATGCGATGAAGAGAAGGCTTCACTTGGCACGACAGCTTCTATTGCTGCAAAGGGGATGCTTTTAGGCGCAAGAGGAAATTCCGGTGTTATATTATCACGTATATTTGCAGGTATCTCCCGTGAGCTTGAGGGAGTGGATACGGCGGATGTAAGGATAATAAGCAAAGCCTTTGAAAGCGGCGTCAGCGAAGCATACAGTGCGGTGTCTACTCCTGTAGAGGGAACGATACTTACTGTATATAAGGACGCTGTAAGGTATGCAGGTGAGCGCATTGAACGTGACAGCTCTCTTGAAAGCTATTTTGCGAACTTCCTGACCGAGCTGAGACATTCTCTTAAAAGAACGCCGGAGCTTCTTGATGTTCTGAGAAAAGCAGGTGTTGTAGACAGCGGCGGAGCAGGCTTTATATATATAGCTGAGGGTATGAACAGCGCTTTGAAGGGCGAGGAGTTTGACATATCACACAGCGTGGCTTCTGCAAACAAGAAGGTGGACTTGTCAGCCTTTGACGAGAACAGCGTGCTCGAGTACGGCTATTGTACGGAGTTTCTTCTCAGATTACAGACTTCAAAGACAGATGTTGAAAATTTTGATATAGATGCCTTCAAGGATTATCTGAACAGTGTGGGAGACTCAGTGGTTGCTTTCAGGGAGGGTACTATCGTAAAGGTCCATGTTCACACCATGAAGCCCGGTGATATCCTTAACTACTGTCAGCAGTACGGTGAGTTTCTTACCACAAAGATAGAAAATATGACTCTTCAGCATAACGAGATAACCGAGCATGAAAGCTTTGAGCCGGAGATAAAAAAGCCCCGTAAGTCCTATGGTATAGTAAGTGTTGCTGCGGGCAGCGGAATAAAGGAGATATTCTACTCTCTCGGATGTGACGTTGTGGTTGACGGCGGTCAGAGTATGAACCCCTCAGCTGAAGACCTGATATCTGCATTCAGGGAGATAAACGCAGAACGCATTTTTGTTTATCCCAACAACAGCAATATAATTCTTACTGCACAGCAGGCAGCTTCTTTATATGATGAAGCGGAGATATGTATAATTCCGAGCCGCACTGTCGGTGAGGGCTATGCTGCCATTTCCATGCTTGATACTGAGGGAAAGGGCGCGGAGGATATAATCAGCGAGCAGAAGGAGATAATATCCGGTGTTGTTACAGGTTTTATATCCAAAGCCGTAAGAGATACAGAGCAGGACGGCATAAGCGTCAGAAAAGATAACTATATAGGTTTTGTGGGCGATACAATACATATCGCTTCAAGTGACAAAAGCAATGCTCTGACAGAGCTTGCTCGTAAGCTTGACGGCGGGAGCTATGACATCATGCTTGTTGTATGCGGAGACAGCGTTACCCCTGAGGAGAGCGAAGCTGTATATGATACGCTCAGGTCAGAATACAAGCTTACAGAAGTAATTATGATAGACGGAAAACAGCCTATCTATGATTATATATTGATACTTGAATAAAGGAGCAGAATTTATGTTAGTATTATTTACCGATACCGACACAGATATCACCCCTGAGATAGCAAAGGAATATGGTTATCATCTTATCAGTATGCCATACAGTATTGACGGCGAGACGACTTATCCCTATGAGGATTTTGAGAAGTTCGATGCCCATGAGTTCTACGACAGACTCCGCACCGGAATTATCCCGAACACCAGCGCAATAAGCACACAGCGTTATCTGGATTATTTTGAGCCGCATTTCAAAAACGGTGACGATATCCTTTATGTGCATTTTTCATCCGCTATGTCAGCTACGTTTGAAGCCATGAATACTGCTGTAGAGGAATTGAAGCAGAAGTATCCGGAGCGCAAATTCTATACCATAGATACCAAAGCCATAACCATACTCAGCCTTAACATTGTCGAAGAGATAGGAGAGCTTTACAGAACCGGCAGGACAATAGAAGAGATACTTGAATGGGCAGAAAATGAAGTTGACCACTATGCCGTATATTTCTTTGCTGATGACCTGAGGTTCTTCAAGCACAGCGGAAGAGTAAGCGGACTGGCAGGAACAATGGGTACGCTTCTCGGCATCCGTCCCATAATATACATAAACGAAGAGGGAAAGATGGTAAGCGTCGGCAAGGAAAAGGGCAGAGCCAAAGCCCTTGCAAAAATCATTGAATATGTAAAAATTCTTGGAGACGAAATAGATAAGCACCGTGTTATCGTTGCCCATACGGATGCGCCGGAGCTTGCTCAGGAGCTTATCGATATGCTGAGAGATAATTACGGAGCAGACCTTGAAATCCAGCTTATAGACGTCAATCCAACAGCCGGCAGTCACTGCGGACCGTCCACCGTTGGTGTAAGCTTCTATGCCCGTTCACGCAGCGTCTGAGTTTGCCGCTGACCACTAAGCCAGTTTTTGAAAATCAAAAATTATGAATTATAACACATTCAAAAATACATATCTGAACCGCCCTGTGCTTGTTGACTTTCATTTTCTGATGAAGGTCATTCTGAGCGCAGCGGTTCTTTTTGCTGTTATCACCTTATCGTCCTGCGGTGAAGCGGAGAATTATTCCGATGACATTTCCGCTGTTACATCAGATATTTCTGATACGGCTGTGTTTGCCGGTAGTGAATATTCAGACGATGGGGAAGAAGCAGTCACCTTGAAGTACGACAGAAAGGTCATAGATATTCCGTACATATCCCAGCTGCCGGATTTTCCCACCGGCTGTGAGGGTGTATCTGCCGTGATGGTCCTGCGTACTGCCGGAGTTTATACAACACCCGAGCTGTTCTTCAAAAAGTACCTTACAATAACAGACTTTCCCTTTGACCCGGACAAAAGCTACTGCGGTGACCCGACAGACGAGTCCGGAATGGGCTGTTATGCTCCTGCTCTTGCGGAGGGGATGAACAAAGCTCTATCTTCCACATATTACGAAGCGACTGTTGTCAAGGGGCTTTCTATGGACGGGCTTTGCAGTGAATATATAGACAGAAATATTCCTGTCATCATATGGGCAAGTGTGGAAATGTCACAACTCCACATTGTCAGGAAATGGGATTACAACGGCAAGCTGATAGAATGGAAGTCGCCTGAGCATTGTCTGGTACTTGTTGGATACGATAAAGAATACTATATCTTCAACGACCCACTTACCCATAAGTGCAAATACTACCCCCGAAACTCCGTTAGCTCCTCCTACAACATGATGGGAAGACAGGCGGTAATAGTGAATAATGAATAGTGAATAGTGAATAGTGAATAGTTGTGGTACGTTTTCGCTTATGCGAAAACGAAATATTGTAAGTATAATAAAAACTATGACTTCATACCGCACAGGCGCATAATGAATAAATGAATACTGAAAACTTAAGACTTAATAATGAATAATAGTGGTCTGTTTTCGCGATGCGCAAACAATCATAGTAAGTATAATATAAACTATGACTTCATACCGTACAGGCGCATAAAGTTGTGGAGGGGAAGAAACTATATATCCGTAGAAAACAGCCGAAACAGCAGCCCCTTAAGGGCTGCGCCGGCGGATGGTAACAAGAGTCTGACAAATCTGCGCCGTCAATCGCGGGCAGGAAAAGTATCGGTCCGGATATCAGAGTGAGCGCAAGCGAACGAGGGCGCGAATCGGGAGCGCAAGCCTTGCGCCTTGCGCAAAACACCCACGTCAAGGTGACGTGGGTGCATTTTTTACAGAAGCTCCATGACCTGAACGCTTCTTGCAACAAAGCCTTCAAGCTCTGCGGCGCTGAGCTTGCGCTGACTCATGACTGCAATATCAAAAATGTGTCTGCATAGAAGTCTGCGCTTTTCTTCGGGATATTCCGGGAGCTTTTTGATGATGCTGTTTGCTGTGTTGATGATGAGTGTCTCTGTGGCGTCTCCGGCTTCACCGAACATATTGCCGTATATCTTGCGGATATCACTCATACGTCTTTCGTATTCGTTGATGGCAAGGATAGCCGGTGTGTCGGTGGTTTTCAGGTTCTCAGCTTTTATTTCAAGCTTCTCCATATCAAGAGAGTCCTTGAATATGCCTATAAGCTCATCTGTATTTTCTGCTTTTTCGCTTTCGTCTGATTTAAGAGCCTCGCCTATCTCAGAGTCGATACGAACGAACTTGGTGTCTGTCTCCTTGTATTCAAGGAAGCTTACAAAATGAGTGTCGATATTATGCTCCAGTATAACAGCGTCAAGACCGTTATCCTTGAACATCTTTATATACTGAGCCTGTACATCTGTGCTGGATACATAGTATACCTTTTCATTGACCTTCGGAAGCTCGGAGAAGGTCTTGTATTCGCCATTGATGCTCTTGTACAGGATAATGTCCTTTACTCTGTCATAGAACTTCTCGTCCTTGATACAGCCGAACTTTATAAACGGTGAGATGTCATCCCAGTAGCTTTCATAATCCTTGCGCTCGTTCTTGAATACGGATGTCAGTTTGTCAGCGACCTTCTTTGTGATATGTCTGGATATCTTTGCGACCTCGCCGTCATTCTGGAGGAAGGAACGGGAAACATTCAGCGGCAGGTCAGGACAGTCGATAACTCCCTTAAGAAGCATAAGGAACTCAGGAACAACTTCCTTTATGTTGTCTGCGATATACACCTGATTTGCATAAAGCTTGATTTCGCCGGGCATTACCTGAAGCTTGTCTGTCTGCTTCGGGAAGTAAAGTATACCCTTCAGTCTGAATGGGTAGTCAACATTCAGGTGTATCCAGAAAAGCGGCAGATTCATATCCGTAAAGGTCTCTCTGTAGAAGTCCTCATATTCCTCTGTTGTACAGTCTTTTGGAGCTTTCAGCCAGAGGGGAGAGATGTTGTTTACGGGCTTTTCTGTTTTGATGTTTTCAGTACCCTCTGTATTTTCCTTGTCGTCCTTTTTGTCATCATCCGAAACAGCGGTAAAGAATATTTCATATGGCATAAAGCGGCAGTACTTATTGAGTACTTCCCTTACTTTATATTCGCTGAGAAACTCTTTTCCGTCCTCAGAGATGTGCATTATAATGCTTGTACCCTTTTCAGCCTTTGTGCCGTCAGAGATCTCGTAGGTATGGCTTCCGTCACTTACCCAATGCACGGGCTTAGCGTCTTTCTGATAGGATAGTGTTTCTATCTCAACCTTTTCCGATACCATATAAGCCGAGTAAAAGCCCAGACCGAAATGACCTATGATACCTGCGTCTGCGTCAGTCTGGTCCTTGTATTTTTCAAGAAATTCCTGCGCTCCGGAAAAGGCTATCTGTGTGATGTACTTTTCCACCTCTTCTTCTGTCATACCGATACCGTTGTCAGTAACAGTCAGTGTTTTTGCGTTCTTGTCCAGAACGATATCGATTCTCGGCTTAACGTTGTCGTCGTCAGCTTCACCGATAAGGCAAAGACTCTGATACTTTTTAATAGCATCACAGCCGTTGGCAACGATTTCCCTGAGGAAGATATCCTTGTCCGAATACAGCCATTTTTTGATTATCGGAAATAAATTTTCCGAGTCTACTCTTATCTGTCCTTCTCTTTTCATCTTAAAAACCTCCGTTTTTTTGCTTAGTGTTTATATTTTGTGATTTGTTTTTTGTTACGTGTGTTTGTAAACCACCTTCTTAAATATACACATATATTTATAATTCCCATCTGAAATAAATTCAGCGGTTTTAGGAAAGGGGTCTGGGGAATAACCCTTTTTCCGCCGGAAAAGGGTTTTCCCCAGCGGGGTTTGGGGCAGAGCTCCGATTTTCATTCTGCCGGCGGGGTGGACATATTGCGTTCCAACCATTGCTGATAGGTCATAAGGACCTGTCGGGGCTTTGAGCCTTCGTGGGGTCCCACTATGCCCATCTGCTCCATTTCGTCGATAAGCCTGCCGGCACGGGCGTAGCCTAAGCGCAGTCTCCTTTGCAGAAGTGAGGTCGAAGCTTGTCCGGCTTCTACGACACATTGGATCGCCTGTTCCATCATCGGGTCGGTGTCTCCGTCGCTGACGTCAGACTGCTTTCCGCCGTTTTCAGGAATTGCACTGCGCTCTATCTGGTCTATCACATTCGGGTCGTATTCAACTATCTTGTTGCCTTTTATGAATTCTATTATATTTTCGATTTCATTGTCGTCTACAAAACAGCCCTGTACACGTATGGGCTTTGTTGTGCCGATAGGGGAGAAGAGCATATCGCCTCTGCCTAAAAGCTTTTCCGCGCCGCCGGAGTCAAGTATCGTTCTGGAGTCTATCTGAGACTTTACGGCAAAGGCAATACGGCTCGGCACGTTTGCCTTGATAAGTCCCGTGATGACATCAACAGAGGGTCGCTGTGTTGCTATCACAAGGTGCATTCCGGCAGCTCGCGCCATCTGCGCAAGACGGCATATGGACTCTTCCACCTCGTTGGGGGCTGCCATCATCAGGTCGGCAAGCTCGTCAATGACAATAACTATCTGACACATCTTTTTGAGCTTGTGTATTTCTTTGGGCTGTTCATCAGAGTTCTTTACCTCAGCCTGTGCCTGCGCAAGCATTTCATCCTCTTCAAAGGTTCTTTCGCTGTCATATGTATATGCTTCCTCAGCTTCGGCGTTCTGTTTGTCCACAAGTCTGTTGTAGCTGTGCATATCCCTTACATTATATTCCGCAAAGGTCTTGTATCTTTCAAGCATTTCGTTTACCGCCCAGTTCAGAGCGCCTGCGGCTTTTCTGGGGTCTGTAACGACAGGGACAAGAAGATGAGGTATGCCATTGTATACACCAAGCTCAACGACCTTCGGGTCTATAAGCATAAGCTTTACCTCATCCGGGTCTGATTTGTACAGCAGACTTACAAGCATGGAGTTTATACATACCGATTTACCGGAGCCGGTAGAACCTGCGATAAGCAGATGCGGCATTCTTGCAAGGTCGGCAAGGGTTATCTTTCCGGTTATGTCCATGCCAAGCGCTACAGTAAGCTTGCTTTTGGCATTCTGGAATTCCTTTGACTCTACTAAGTTGCGCATTTTTACAACAGTCACGTTCCTGTTAGGCACCTCGATTCCGACGGCGTTTTTGCCGGGTATAGGCGCTTCTATTCTCACACCCGTAGCGGCAAGGTTCATGGCGATATCATCCGAAAGATTTGTTATCTTGCTTATCTTGACACCCGAAGCAGGCTGAAGCTCATATCTTGTTACAGAGGGTCCCCGGCTTATATTTATTATAGTGGTCTGTACACCGAAGCTTTTCAGTGTATCCACAAGAGTAGTCGCACTCTGATGAAGCTCCTGTGTTATGTTTTCCTGCTCATCGTCGGGCTGAGGTTCAAGGAGTGTGAAGGGCGGCTTGAGATAATATCCTTCCACACCGTCCGTACCTATATCCGCAAAGCCGGAAAGCTCTGAGGGAGCAACTTTGCTGTCATCCTGTTTTGCTTCGGGCTGAGCCGTCTTAGCCGGCGGCGGATTTTTAGCACCTTTTTTCTTTTTATTGTCTGAACCGAAAACGGCATTGATAACATCATCATATGAACCTGAATCGCTTTCATTGTCGTCAGGCTGTACATTATTATCTGAAGTCTGAGCGTCCTGCCGGACAAGCGCGCTGATGTCAATGTTATCCTCTGTAAGGAATACATCGTCATTGATATGTTCCATGTCACCGGTGACTGCCGGCTCATCTTTTTTCTTTGAACGTCTGGGGCTGATATCCGGAATAAGCCCTTCTATACCGGTAGAACTATTCTTCTTTGAAGAAACAGACTGTTCAGCATTATCATCAGTTTCCGGTATTGCTTTTGCTTTTTTCTTTTTGTCAGCCTTTTCTGCCGGCTCAGGCTCATATATGGGAGTTTTGTCTATCCTGCGGTAATCGGAGTCAAAAGCTTCCCTGCGCTTGTCGGCACTGAGCTTCTGTTCGACCTTTTTGCTGACATATTCTTCCCTTGCCTGACGTCTTTTCTCGGCTTTTATTTTAGTTTCTTCTTCTCTTATCTTGCTCTTTATTTCTTTATGCTCACTTATACGTTCGTTGACAGGTTCTTTTATCCTCTCGATAATATTCATAAACAGCGCTTCGAAGGACATAAACACAAAGAACGACAGCAGTACCAGAGTGATAAGAGCGCTTCCCACAGAGCCAAGAGTTCTCGCAAGTGGTATGCCAAGTACTCCGCCGATAAAGCCTGTGCCGTTACCTTCTGCTGCCTTGCGGAAGCAGTTCATAAGTTCGGTGCCGTAATCTCCCAGCTCCATTCCGTTCGAACCGAAGCAGAAAATCATCGTCGCAAACAGCACGACCGTTCCGCAGAAGAAAAACACCTTTAACGGGAAACGGTATGTTGATTTCTCCTTGAACATCTGCACTGCACAGTAAATGTTTATCAGCGGCAATATTATTCCCGTAAAGCCGAACAATCCCCAGTAACACTGGTGCAGCGACAGCCATATTTTATCTCCTTCAATAAAGTACAACAGAATACACAGTGCAGCAGTACACAACTGGACTATGCCTTTTGTCGTTCTGCTCTTTTTTATGTAAAGCTCGGCTTCAGAGCGTGCTCTCTGTTTTTCAGCGGCAGTCTTGCTTTTACTTGTTTTACTCTTACTGCTCTGACTTTTCTTTGATGCTGCTGCTTTTTTTGTTCCGGTATTCTTTTTTGCGCCTGAGCTGCCATTTGTCTTTTTTTCTGCCAAGCAATTTTCACCTCCGTAGCAAATCATTTATCAGCATTCAGCTGACAGCTAATACTAATATCGAATAAAGAAGTAGAAAAAATAAAGTTTCGCCAGCCTTTTCAAAGGCTGCGAGGTCCATGGGGCAGAGCCCCTGGTCGCCGTCCGCAGACGCCCATAGGAAGTACCCTTGGGGTACGGCGAAACCCCCTTTTTTAATCCCTCGGAATGGGGTGAATTCAAAAACAGTCCTGTGGACTGTTTTTGAAGAGGGGAAGCCCTGGAAGAGGGCTTCCCCTTGTAGCGGTCATAACAAAGTACCTCTGCTGCCGCAAGGCAGCACGAAAAAACTAACGTTAATGACATCGGGACTATGCCTCGGACATCCATTTCTTCTTATATATTTGTTTATTGGATAATAGTATCAATAAATCTGACAATAATTATTTTCGGCGGCATATACATACCGCCGATATCCATTCTTTATTATATTCTCAGAACGTAAGCGGCTGATGTGTAAAAAAGTTTATCCCTGTGGAAAGCTCTATGATACTTACCAGTATTACAAGTAATCCTACGGCAGCCGTGTAAATGATGAAGATATACATTCTGTCTGTTGTGAGCAGCCATTTGAATATCTTGATGGCAAAAAATCCCACAACCGCTGCAAGCACCATTCCTACTATAACATACAGGAAATTTATGTTTCCGACTCCGCCTTCAGAGAACAGTGCGTCCTTCGTTTCAAGAAGTGCGGCCGCAACTATGGCAGGAGTACCTAAAAGGAAGGAGTAGTCAAGCGCTACAGACCTGTTTATTCCGCGAAACTGACTTGCCGCCAGTGTAGAGCCTGACCTTGACAGTCCCGGGAAAATAGCTGCAAAGCACTGTGTGACACCTACTACGACTGCATCAACTGCATTGTATTTTTTACGTGGCTTTTTCCTGTATTTTTTGCCGTCAATTACTTTTACAGGCATTTTCTTTCTGCCGCTGAAAAACAGCAGTGCGCTTGTTGCGAGCAGTGCTATTCCTATACAAATGAAGTATCCGTCATTTGTCAGAACATCTGCCAGGTCTTTTATTTTCATATCCGTTCCGGGTATAGGCAGGAACAGAAGGAAAAGCGGCAGCAGACCAATTATTATCATCATGGCAAGATTTTCCTCTGCTGTCATCTCGCTCCACTTGAACTGTTTTTTGAAAAGCTTTACGATGATACTTTTCAGGGCGGAGAAGAGCTTGATAACAAGCTTGATGTATATTGCGATAACGGCAGCCAGTGTACCGATATGCAGCATTACAGAGAAAAACAGATTATTGTCACTCATACCGGCAATATGCTGACATATTGCTAAATGTCCGCTGCTGGATACGGGAAGGAACTCTGTAAGTCCCTGTACGATGCCCTGAAATATCGCATCAAATAAATTCATATTTTATGTACCTCCGAAAATCATACGGCAGCTTCTACTGCCGCGATAAAAGTAAACGTACTGCAATTCCACATTTTTAAAGGTTATCGGGAATTCTGATTTATTGTTTACTATAACTGCTTCTTTTTCTGACTGCAACAGTCACAGGCTTATGCTCATGCTTTTCATTGCGGTGACAGTCTATCATTTTGTAAAGGGAACAGACGGCACTGCTCAGGTCGCCTATAGAGTCTATCAGACCCTCTTTTACGGCGGCTTCTCCGTCAAGTATCGTTCCGATATCCATAACAAGCTCGTCTGTGTTCAGTGCAAGCTTTTCATACCTTTCGGCGGATATACCGGAATGTGCAGTCACAAAGTCCGTTATTCTTTTCTGCATCCGTTTGAAATACTCGAACGCCTGCGGAACGCCCAGCATAAGACCGTTCATTCTTACAGGGTGTATCGTCATGGTCGCAGACCGTGCGATGAACGACTTTTTAGCGGCTACTGCAATGGGAACACCGATAGAATGTCCGCCTCCAAGCACAAGGGAAACTACAGGCTTTTTCATGCCTGCCACAAGCTCAGCGATAGCAAGTCCTGCTTCCACATCACCGCCGACAGTATTCAGTATGACCAATAGTCCGTCGATTTCCCTGTCCTGTTCCGCTGCCACAAGCTGTGGTATTATATGCTCATATTTAGTGGTTTTATTCTGCGGGGAGAGTATATAGTGTCCCTCAATCTGACCTATGATAGTCATACACTGAACGATATACCTTCCGTTATCCGATATCAGCGAGCCTGACGCAATTATACTTTCCCGAGCAAGCTCCTGCATCCCTATTTCTTCGCTGTCATTTTTCGTTTCCTGCGATACCTGTAACAATCCGCATTCGCCTCCTGCAAATATTATATGCAGAAAACAGCCTTTAATGCGAAGCGTAGTGTATCACAGTCGGTATTTTTTATTTACAGTATTGCACAGGGCAGAGACGGGGATAGTAAGAAGTCCCCACAAAAAACTGTACAGCGGACATATCTGACCGCAGAAATTAAAGCGCATATCTGAATAATCCCAGACGTCAAGCTTCAGACAGATATTGAATATAAATCCGGCTATCAGCTCAAAAAAGGTTATGACGCTGCTGCCGATAACGCACTTTACCATAAGTCTGACATCTGATATTTTCTTAAAAATTTTGTACAGCACAGTGAAGCAAACGCCCCCTGTCAGTACCATTGACCAATGCGTGTATCTTCGCCATAATATTTCGACCAGTCCGTACAGACAGCCGCCTATCACGAAGAGGATACAAACGCAGCGGATATTTTTCTTCATGCAAACTCACCCAAGGTTATTGTCTGCAAAAAGAAGAAAAATATCATAGCATTTTGTAAGTATTATTTTTTCTTATATCTCATGATACCGTGTACTATTATGGCACCGGCTGCGGCAATAGCTGCACCCATGAGAATATATACTACTGTATCGCTGAAGGGTGCTTCAGGCTTTTCAGGCTCCGACACAGAAGAGTCTTTTTTGTCTGAAGAAGTCGTGTCTTTCTTGCCGTCATCCTGTGGTTTTTCCTCAGACTGTTCGTGAGCAGGCTGAGGGTCCAGTGCTTCGTCCTCAAGCTCGATAAGACGTTCTGCTATAAGGGCGTGTCCGTCCTTGTTCGGGTGAATGTCAAGAGAAGAGATATTTGTAAGCTCCTGATATTTCCCGTCAAATTCCTTACGCAAGTCTATTGCGTGTACGTTTTCGCTATATTCCTCGCTGTCCGCAAGCTCTGTTATGGTATCGCACAAATCGTTTATACAGTCGTCCAGAACCTTGGTAAGCTGATTACTTTTCAGCGACAAGCCCAGAACCGGGTCATAGGGAGTGATAAGGTATATCTGCGCATCAGGGTTATTCTCTTTGACTGTGTTTATCATGCTTTGCAGTTCAAACTCAACGGATGCAGAGATAAGCTTATATTCTTTCATGCTTGCTTCATCAGTACATTCCAGTGCCAGAGCTTCCAGAGCCTCTTCCTTTGTGGGGTCAAAGAGTATTCTGATTATAGAAGCTTCAATGGAGTACAGGCTTGTGGAATCGACCTCCAGCTTGTATTTCTTTGCAAAATCCTCATTATAGGAAATGCAGTAAAAAAGTCTGTTTGCAAAGGTGTCCATAATATCGTTGGCGCCTGCGGATATGATAACAACGTCGGAGTTTTTCAGTACAGACTTGTCCACGCTTTTCAGCTTTTCATTTATCGCCATACTTTCAAGTCCCGTATCAGAAAGATTTGTAACATCCTTCTTTATATCCAGTCCGTAATGCTTTGCAAAGATATTCACAAAGCATTGTTCGGAAACCGAAAGATCCTTGTAATTAAAATCCTCCAGTCCGTATCCTGCCGGTATGGAGTCTCCGAAAACACTTATCTTTGATATTTTTGTTTCCTTAGTGCTATCTGTATCATCCTTTTTTTCGCCCTCAGCAGAAGCTCCCACAGAGAGCATTGAGAAAACTATCATCATCAATATAAGATTACAGACAATTTTTTTCATATTGTCCCCCTTATGCAAGAAAGCCGTCAATAATTGTTGCTTCAGCCTCTTCCTCCGTCAGCCCCAGTGTGCGAAGCTTGAGTATCTGTTCGCCTGCTATTTTTCCTATAGCCGCTTCATGTATAAGGGCTGCGTCATTGTCCCTTGCGTGAAGCTCAGGAGCGGCGTCTACCTTGCCGTTTTCAGAGATTATGGCGTCACATTCCGAGTGACCTGTACATGGAGCATTACCGATTATGACCGAATGATATTCCTGATGGGAGTCGTCTCTTGCAACGGAACGGGATATCAGATCAACACCTGAATCCTTTCCGTTCATTTCCACCTTGAAATCCGTTTTTGCAGTCTGCTGTTTTTCGGTAAGTATTCTCTCGCGTATCAGGAGCTTTGCGCCCTCGCCGAGCTTTGCAGCCGTAATTCTTGTAGTTCTGTCCACTCCGCCGATCTGTGCGGTGTCCATTTCAAGTACGGAATTTTCTTCAAGCTCTGCTTCCGTAACAGGGTCGATATAGCGCAGACCCGTGCCGTGTCCTTTTCCTATATGCTTTTCAAGGTACTTTACCTTTGAGTCCTTTTTCAGGAAGAAGCGGTGTATGCCGTTATGTCTTGCCGGTTCTCCGGTCTCGGTGTGGATACCGCAGCCTGCAACTATGGTGACGTCCGCACCCTCGCCTATATAGAAGTCATTGTACACAAGGTCGTCCACATTGCCGTGAGTAACACACGCCGGTATGGATACAGTCTCGTTCTTTGTGCCGGGAGCCACGAATATTTCAAGTCCGGGCTGGTCTTTTTTTGACTCTATCTTTATGTTCTTGCTTGACATTCTGCCGGCGCACTGACCGTTTTCACGTATGTTGTACGCGCCCTTGAATTCTCCGTCCCATTCGGAGATCTCTCTTAAAAGGTCCTTTGTTATCTCGTTCATCAGAACATCGCCTCCTGTTTATAGCATTTTCCGGATATGGCATGGTTCTCATTGAGCTTCTGCATCATACTGTCAGCCTTGCCCTGAGCCTTTATGCTGCCGTTTGCAACAATGACTATTTCGTCTGCGATATTCAGTATTCTTTCCTGATGGGATATTATTATCATTGAACCCTTCAGGCTGCTGCGAATTTCCTCAAAGGTTTTTATAAGGCTTGTGAAGCTCCACAGGTCGATACCTGCCTCAGGCTCATCGAATACCGTAAGCGCGGAATGTCTTGCAAGCACCGTAGCTATTTCTATTCTTTTTATTTCTCCTCCGGACAGAGTGGAATTCACCTCTCTGTTGATGTACTCCTCAGCGCAGAGTCCCACCTTGCTGAGGATATCGCAAAGCTTATCAACAGGCAGCTTTTCACCTGCTGAAAGCTCTATAAGCTTTCTTACGGTAATGCCCTTGAAGCGCACGGGCTGTTGAAAAGCAAAGCTTATGCCGGCTCCGGCTCTTTCCGTTATATCCATATCGGATATATCCTTGTCATCAAGGAATATCCTGCCGCTGTCCTGCTTATACAGTCCTGCGATAATTTTAGCAAGAGTTGTTTTTCCTCCGCCGTTAGGTCCGGTAATAACAACAAGCTTTCCGTCCGGCACTGTAAGGCTGATATCCTTCAGCACTCCGACACCGTCAGGCGTTGACCATGATATATTTTCAAGTCTTAGCAATTTTACCATCCTTTTCAAAAAAACTTTATAGAATAATCCTATATATTATACCACATCCCTTCTTGATAATACAATTGTTTTTTATACTTTTATTGGTATTTTCTTGTTGTAATGATGTTGTATAAAATTTATTTTTATGGTAGAATGTAGAGAAGAGGTTTATTCGGGACGTCTTTTGCCCGTAACTACATTAATAAAGGAGATAATACCATGCTTACGGATATTGAAATAGCTCAGCAGGCACAGCCACTGCCGATACTGAAGATCGCAGAAAAACTCGGTATTGATGAAGAATACCTCGAATACTACGGCAAATACAAGGCTAAGCTGTCTGAGGAGCTTATAGGAAAAATGTCAGCTTCTCAGGACGGAAAGCTCATTCTTGTAACGGCTATCAATCCCACTCCTGCCGGCGAGGGAAAGACTACTACCTCTGTAGGCCTTGGAGACGCGCTTTCAAAGCTCGGCAGGAAAACCATTATCGCTCTCAGAGAACCCTCACTCGGACCCGTGTTCGGCGTAAAGGGCGGCGCTGCCGGCGGCGGATATGCTCAGGTCATTCCTATGGAGGATATCAACCTTCACTTCACAGGTGATATGCACGCTATCACAGCTGCCAATAATCTGCTGTGCGCTATGCTCGATAACCATATCCAGCAGGGCAACAGCCTGAAAATAGATGTGAAGAGAATACTTATCAAACGATGTCTTGATATGAACGACCGTGAGCTGAGAAATATCGTTGCAGGTCTTGGCGGCAGAGTAAACGGTGTTCCCCGTGAGGACGGGTTTATCATCACCGTTGCAAGTGAAGTTATGGCTATTCTTTGCCTGTCTAAGGATATCGACGACCTTAAGGAACGTCTCGGAAAAATTCTTGTCGCTTACACTACAGAGGGTGTTCCGGTATATGCTTCCGACCTGAAAGCCAACGGTGCAATGACTGCACTTCTGAAGGACGCTATAAAGCCTAACCTTGTCCAGACCTTAGAGGGTACTCCGGCTATTATGCACGGCGGTCCCTTTGCAAATATCGCTCACGGATGTAACTCTGTCAGGGCAACGAAGCTCGGTCTTAAGCTTGCGGATTACTGCGTCACAGAAGCAGGCTTCGGCTCTGATCTCGGAGCGGAAAAATTCTTTGATATAAAGTGCAGGAAGGCAGGACTCAAGCCCTCTGCTGTCGTTATAGTGGCTACTGTACGTGCGCTCAAATATAACGGCGGTGTTCCGAAAGCAGAGCTTGGCAGCGAGAATATTGAAGCTCTCCAAAAGGGCATTGTAAATCTTGGTGTACATATTGAAAATATGCACCGCTATGGTGTTCCGGTAGTAGTTGCAATAAACCGTTTCGGCGCTGATACCGACAAAGAGCTTGAGCTTATAGAAAACTACTGCAAGGAGCTTGGAGCAGACTTTGCGTTGTCCGAGGTCTTTGCAAAAGGCGGTGCCGGCGGAACAGAGCTTGCGCAGAAGGTCATTGACGCTGCTGAGAAGCCGTCAGACTTCAAACCGCTTTATTCTGCTGAGCTTTCCATAAAGGACAAGGTAAGAGAGATAGCAGCAAAGATATACGGCGCAGACGGAGTTATATACACCACTGCTGCGGAAAAGGCTATAGCAGAGATAGAAAAGCTTGATGTATCCGGACTTCCGGTATGTATCGCAAAGACGCAGTATTCGCTGTCTGATGACCCTGCTCTTTTAGGTAAGCCGCAGGGCTTCAATATCACCGTTCGTGATGTCAGACTTTCTAACGGCGCAGGCTTTGTTGTTGTATACACAGGCGATATCATGACTATGCCGGGCTTGCCGAAGGTGCCTGCCGCAGAAAAGATAGATGTGGACAGCAGCGGTAAGATAACCGGACTTTTCTGACAGGAGAGATACAGACTTGCAAAAGCACATAACTACAAGTGAAGCTCAGACTGAACGGCTTGCTGAAAAACTTGCACTTACACTACAGGGTGATGAAGTGCTTGCGCTGCATGGAGGTCTGGGCGCAGGCAAAACGGCTTTTACCAGAGGTCTTGCAAGGGGACTGGGAATTGATGACGGTGTTTCAAGCCCGACCTTTGCGCTGGTGCATGAATATGACGGCAAATTCACACTGTACCATTTTGATATGTACAGAATAGGTTCCTACGATGATTTATACTCAACAGGCTTTTTTGATTATGAGGGCTGCGGAGTAATGGTTATAGAATGGAGCGAAAATATAGAAGCGTTCCTGCCGGAGAAACGCATAAACATATATATAGAGCGTATATCCGACAATGAACGTGAGATAACTATAGAGGGGGCAAAGCCCATATGAAAATACTTGCGATAGACACAACGGCTTCACCGGTGTCAGCGGCACTGCTGAATGACGGCTTTCTGCTGGGAGAGTTTTTTCTCAACACGAAAACCACCCACAGCCAGACGCTCATGCCGCTTGTGGACTCTCTTCTGAAAACGACAGATACAGATATAAAGGACATAGATGTATTTGCGGTCAATGCAGGACCCGGCTCGTTTACGGGAGTACGCATCGGAGTTGCTTCTGTAAAGGGTATGACCATGCCGCTGGATAAGCCCTGTGCAAGCATTTCAACGCTGGAGTCGATGGCGTATTCCATGCCTTATACAGACGGTATAGTCTGCGCTGTGATGGACGCACGCTGCTCACAGGTCTATAATGCGCTTTTTATGCTTGACAACGGCACGATAGAACGCATTACTGAGGACAGGGCAATAAGCATATCAGAGCTTGAAAATGAATTGAGCTATTATGAAGAGAGCAGCATATATCTTGTAGGGGACGGCGCACTGCTTTGTTATCAGAGCTTTGAGGGCAGACTTCCTAACGTACAGCTTACACCTATGAACATACGCTATCAGCACGCCTATGGTACAGCTATGGCTGCACAGAAGCTTGCGGAGAGCGGAAAGCTTATCACATCAGATGAGCTTATGCCTGTATACTTAAGACTTCCGCAGGCAGAGCGTGAGCTGAAAGCAAAACAGCAAAAAGAACAGAACGACCAAAACGAACAGAATGCAGATAATAAATGAATAAGTGCGTATACAAAAGAAAGAGGGTAACATAATGAAGCTTGCAATATCCTGTGATCACGGCGCATATGAACTGAAGGAATCCATAAAAAAGCATCTTGACGAAAAGGGGATAGAGTACAAGGATTTTGGCTGCTATTCCAAAGACTCTGTTGATTATCCCAGATTTGCCTATATTGCGGCGAAGGCGGTTGCTGATAAGGAATACGATTTCGGCATAATATGTTGTACTACCGGACTCGGTGTTTCTATGGCGGCAAATAAAGTAAAGGGCGTACGTGCCGCAGTATGTACCAATGAAATGTTAGCTGAAATGACAAGGCGTCACAATAATGCAAATGTCATTTGTATGGGACAGAACGTAGTCTCTCAGGAGTTGGCTGACAAGATGATAGATATTTTCATCTCAACTGAATTCGAGGGCGGACGTCATCAGCGCAGAGTAGACCTTCTCACCGACATCGAAAACGGAACGCTTGAATAATTGTGTTCAGTGGTCAGTGGGAAGTGGTCAGTGGTAAGTGTGCAGCTTTCCACATTTAATTCCACTTTCCACTTTCCACATTCCACATTAATCAGTAAGCCTTATCAGTTTCCGATTATTTTTGCAGGATGCTCAGCAGCCGCAGCCACAGTTGTTGTTGTCACAGCCGCAGCCGTTGTTGCCGCCGCAGCAGCAGGAGAGGATAACGATGAGGATTATCACCCAAGCACAGCTGTTGTTACCGAAAAAACCATTGTTACACATAATAATTTCCTCCTTGTAATGTTTCAGCGGCATTGACAGAATGCGGCTTTTGTGTAAAGCTATAATACTTGTCGCGGCATCTATCATAACTTTAGTCGGCTTTTTTCTGTCTGCTGCCGTTTACATTACATACTACGCACAGCCGCAAAAAACGTTACAATATCCCGGTTTCAGGATAATAAACTTTTTGCGAGGGCGGATGATATCGTGTAAATAAAACAGCTTTACAGTGCTTGTGTCCTAAATATCACAAACTTTCAGTCAGGTGAAAGCTCAGTCCGTATCCTTTTGAGTGCACCCTTTTCCAGACGTGAGACCTGCGCCTGACTTATGCCTATCTCATCAGCGACCTCTGTCTGTGTCTTGCCCTTGAAATAACGAAGTGATAGAATGTGTTTTTCACGCTCTCCCAAGGAGCGTATGGCTTCCTTCAGGGCTATTTCGTCAAGCCAGTTATTGTCATCGTTGCTGTCGCCTATCTGGTCCATTACATAAATCGTATCCGAACCGTCAGAAAAAACAGGCTCATAAAGTGAAACAGGTTCTACGATTGATTCAAGAGCTATAACTACATTTTCCTTTGGAAGCTCCAGTCGCGCAGCTATTTCTTCAATAGACGGTTCACGGTCGTTTTCATTGGTGAGCAGTTCCTTTATCTGCATTGCTTTATATGCGATGTCCCTGAGTGAACGGCTGACTCTCAGCGTGTTGTGGTCTCTGAGGTATCGTCTCACCTCGCCGATTATCATTGGCACACCATATGTGGAAAAACGCACGTCTTTTTCACAATCGAAATTGTCTATTGCCTTGATAAGTCCGATACATCCCACCTGAAACAGGTCGTCAGGGTTTTCACCTCTTCCGGAAAATCGCTGTATCACACTCAGCACAAGCCTGAGGTTGCCGCTTATCATTTCCTCACGTGCGCATTTTTTCTGGGATGGAGTACCGTTTTTCATTGTTTTAAGGAGCTGTTGTTTTTTATCTTCCGGGAGCACCGGCAGCTCAGATGTGTTTACCCCACATATCTCTACCTTATTATACAGCATGAATATACCTCCGCTTAGAGATTTATGGTAATAGTATTGACACCTGACAGACTAATAATTCAGGGGTGCGGAAATAGTGAATAGTGAATGGTGAATAGTGAATGGTGAATAGTGAATAGTTGTGGTACGTTTTCGCTGGGGCGCCCGAAGGAAGTGCCCTTGGGGTACGAAAACAATCATAGTAAGTGTAATAAAAACTTCGACTTCAAACTGTACAGGCGCATAAAGTTGAGTAGGGAAAGAGACTGTATATCCGAATGGAGACAGCCGAAACAGCAGCCCCTAAGGGCTGCGCCGGCGGACGGAGACAAGTGTCTGACAAGTCTGCGCCGTCAATCGCGGACAGGAAGAGTTTCGGTCAGAATAACAGAGTGAGCGTTAGCGCCCGAAGGAAGTGCCCTTGGGGTACGAACGAGGGCGCGAATCGGGAGCGCAGGCTCTGCGCCCCGGGCTCTGCGCGAAAACACTTTTAAGGAGGTTGACAAAAGGGAAGAGTTGTTGTATAATTTATAGGCAGTAAGTTGATAAGCCGGTATGTCGGAATTGGCAGACGAGACAGACTCAAAATCTGTTATCCGCAAGGGTGTGTGGGTTCAAGTCCCACTACCGGCACTTGTAAAAAAACCGCATGAATTCTGAAAACTCAGTGTTCATGCGGTTTTTTGTTGTTTTTTATAATATCGTTCTTGTTATTATATTATCAATACTATCAGTTTTGACGCTGAAATCCCATACGGAATCGTCCTGAAATCGCGCAGTGAGATATCAGGACGATATTTTTATATCCTTGGCTTCTTCAAAACCAATTGGATGTTTTTCTTGTTGATCTTGTTTTGTTATCGTTCCATTCAAATCTTATATAATTATAATCTATGACTGATTTATTGCATTTTGTCAACTGATAAATCAAAAAGTTCATCACTCCGTGAACAGCATCATTAACGCAATATCCGTGAATACTTTACACAATTGAGTGTTTTGTGGCTATTCTTTATATAGTGACACAATAGTGCTATTGGAAGGAAATATAAATATGGCAATATAAATATTATATAATATTAATGAAAAAAATTATCCAATAAAAATGCCTAATAATTTTTAAAATATTTGTTAATTACTGTTGATATAGTGATGATATTGTGCTAAACTCTATGATAAGTACAATATGTGGTACTATGCTTGGATAGTGTTCAGACATAGTACAGTCCAATTTGTTCCACAGCGTTCGTATGTATTTTCTTGTATTATTGACAGGTCACAATTTTATAACATGTTACAATTGTATTATTTTATTTTAGTATGTTCTGACAAAAAATGATGAAGGGGATGACATGATGGCTCGTAAGAAAAGCAGATTGTTTTTGATAGTTTTGATCGTATTAGTGATAGTTGTTTCAGCGTCGGTCGGAGTTACTATGTCTGTTCTGGTTACCAATACAGCCGGCAAGTCAAATGTCTTTACATTCGGAAATGTCGGAGTGTCCGTTACAGAGGAAAAATGGAGCAAGCTTTCTGATGATGACAAGATCGTGTATCAGGGGAAAACCGTTCCGAAAGACCCGAAGATCACAAATACCGGCTCTACAGAGCTGTACGCTTATTTTAAAGTAAGGGTGCCTACAGCCAACATAAGACTGGTCAATGATGATGAAACGGTAGCCGCTCCTTCAAAGCAGTATCTTTTTTCGTATGATGTCAACAGCAATTGGACTCTGATAGATACCGATGATTCAAACGAGGATTATGAAGTCCGTCTGTACGCATATACAAAGGGTCCTCTTGCATCAGGCGAAAGCACCAATACACTTTTTGATGAAGTAACATTCGTCAATATGCTTGAGGGCGAGATCAACATGGGCACAAAGCTCGAGATACTTACAAGCGCCTATGCAATACAGACAGATCTGGCAGACGGAGCGGAAATGACAGATGAAAAGTTCAAGGAACTGTTCTATCAGTTCGCTTCATAACAGTTGAATCAGGTTTATCCAAGAATGTAGAAGAGGAGGGAGTCAGGTTGAAAAAGAAAATAGCATTATTAACTATACTCGGCATCTTTGCGTGCCTGACAAGTTTCGGGACTTCCTATGCTTATCTGACAGCATATAATGAAAGTGTCAATGAATTTACAGTGGGAGCGACGTTGGTTGAAGTTCAGGAGGAGTTTGCGGCTCCTAAGGAACTTAAACCGGGAATGACATTCAAAAAAAAGCCGAGTGTTTATAATTCCGGCAACCTGCCTTGCTATGTCAGGATCAGAGCGGATTTTTCTACCAGCAAGGCTCAGGAATTCTGTACGCTTGATATGAACACTACAGATTGGGAGCTGAGTACTGACGGGTATTACTATTATAAAGAGCTTCTTGAACCGGAACAGTCGACTCCTCCGCTGTTTACTACTGTGTCTATAAGCAGCAGCTGTTCTGCTGATGATCTTATAGGATTTGATATTTATGTATATTCAGAGGCTGTTCAGCATCCGGATCATGAAGGCGACCATCCCGCAGACGAGTATATGACCGTCTGGGATGACTACCTGAAACCATTGGTTTAGTAAAGAGAGGTGAGATATATGTCCGGCAGAAGGATATCATACAAATATAAACAAATATATATGAGGTTCATGTCTGTGCTTCTTGTATTTTCCATGTGCTTCGGAATGGTGATCATAGGAGATATGACAGCTTCGGCAGAGGGGGAAGAGGATGACGGAACAGGTGGTTTCTCCTTAAGTCTGAAATGGGTCGGAGACGCTGCCGATGAACAGTTCTACGATTATGATTCCGATATAGAGGCGACAAGGTACGTTCGTATGAAAGTAATGTACAGTAATGACTCCCTCCCATCTGACTATGAAGCAAATCAGATAATAATCGTAGTGCCCGGTCTGAATGATGTTGTCAGAGACAGCACCCTGAAACCGGAGGCTATAGCGGCTGATATGGCAATTGAAAGTGATAAGGCTTACGACTGGAGCTATACCTATAACTCAGAGAGGAACGAATATACATTCGTAAATAACTCAGAAATGCACAAGGAGTTCGTGTTTGAGGGTATGTTCGAGATCGTCTGGAAGGTCAATTCCAGAACAAGCAAAGACAACTATTACAAGGATATCTCTGCCACTCTTACAACTGTTAACGGAGAGACGGCTGTAAGCAACACCATAACTTACCAACAGAAGCGATACAAGGATACGTACGTGTTTACGGATTATAATCCTGCATCAAGGATAAAATCAAAGGAAGGCGTAGACGAGCTTGTTGAAAGCGGAAAGACGAGCGGTGATTATTACTTTGTAAAGTATTCGGACTTTCCATATACATATACAAAACGGTCATTGGGTCTGACAACCTGCTATGAATATAACGAATACTATTATCTGTATTGCGATTGGAACATCTGGGTGCGTGAGGGAGTCAATCTTTGCGGAACCGATGGAAAGGTCGGTTCGGATGATGCGATGATCAAAAAGACAGGCATTGTACGGACGCTTGAAGACGGCAAGCAGTATGAGTGCTGGACAGCCAAGAACAAATACGCAAGGTACAGATACAGCGGACTTACATTCTATGCCGCATATCCAAGAGAGATATACGAGACTGACACGGCACCAATGGTTCGCTTGGAAGCTGTAGGTACCTTCAAGGGTGAGGGCATCTCCGGTATATTTGCTTCCAAGGATTATTACATAGACGATATTACGTTATTTGAGTTCAACTATGATGGAGCTTCCTTTGGTGCCAGCAAGATCAGCAGTGGTGTATGGAACTCTTTTACTGAATATCAGTGTACCTATCCCTGCACTACTTATGGCGCGGTAAATGCCACCGATCTCAAAAGCGGAAACAGGGAGTACAACTCGACCTTACGCTTGACGATGTTTGATACAAGGGTTTCCGAAGGCGATACTGTCACAATGGAGATTGCTGATGATCTGTTGCAGGTCAAAACTACGGGCGGCAGTCTCAGAGCACTTGCTGATGACGAATATAATTTTACAGCTATCAGTCTGCCTTCGCTTGAATCCTTTTATAATATCAATTATCTGAGGAATAAAGTAAAGAATTACCCGACTGAATTATGGATACGCCCGGCAGGCAGTGCGGATTATGTACTTTATCAGGAATTTGATTTTGGCAGTGAAGCAAAGAATGTGACATTTGACCGAAATGATGTAGTAGGTGTAAAGCTGAGGATCAAAGATTTTGATCAGACGATCGAATCTTATTATATCGGTGTCAAATACAAGTTCCATACTCAGGCGGATGATATCCAGTTCCTTACGGAAACAGGCGAGTTCTACAATAACATGTATATAAGCTTTTATTCCGGAGATGGAACATTGCTGAACCCGAATGCAGAAGGTATCAACTATCCTGCAAACTTTGACAGCCAGTATGATCTTGATACCTACGGTGAGTATAAGATCAGACGAAGCTTTATGCTTCATATTCATGTGATCCCAAGTATTATTGATTCTGATGTATATCTGAGCAGGTATAAGCAAACGAAGACTGCAACTATGTTCTATGCAAGTGAGACAGTTGATTTCCGGCTGCCTGATGGTAACTCGATCGAAAAGTTTTCAGTGTATTTCATGCTTCCGAATGATGTGAAATTACAGAGTCTGTATTCCACACCCGCAAAGCTTCTTGATCAGATACGTCTTGAAGGTTGGCGGTACGATACAGGAGTAGAGCTTACGAATCGTTTCCTTAAGAATCATATATCAGGGATCTCTATCGACGAAGACTACATTGGCAATGGACGGGATCGTATCGCTATCCATTTTGATCTCGGCGAAGATGCAATTCTCAATCAGTCCCCCGGACTGAATGATTTCAGAATTTCGATAGATAAAATCCCGCTTGTAGTGGATATTGACACTCTGAGAAATCAATCCACAGGTGCTATTGATACAGTGAAAGAGTACACCTACATGATAAACGCCTACGCAGTAATAGATCAGGATGACTACTGGTCGACGGAAACTTCGCAGGATCTGAGTGACGATGTAAAGCGTTTTTGTGACCTTCCTCTGACAGGTGATTTCAGCGTTACAAGCGCCAGTGGAAATTTCTGCAAATTCATGATGGCTAATTATGCACAGCTTGAAAGCCTTATGTCTGTTAAGACGGGACTTACAAGCGAGTTCAGAGTTCCGAAACTCAACAACGGAGAATTTTCTGATGTGCCGTATACCTACGAAAATTCGGAATATACATACAGAATAAAGTTCCGCTCAGGTCAGGGTATGTCCGCTAATATCGTGTATGTAAATGCTCTGGAGACAGACGAAAAAGCTGAGTGGCATGGAACGTTTTCCGGTATAGATATTTCAGATGCAGAAAGCAAGCTGAATGTTAACGGAATTGTTTACTATTCTGATACTGTAGTTGACACAAGTGTTAAGCCCGATTTTTCTGATGCGGAGGTCTGGACTACGGACAAAGATTCACTTACTGAAGTCAAGTCCGTTGCAGTGGTGTTCAACAACGGAAGGCTCCAGATAGGAGCCAGTGCGTATCTGGAAATTAAAATGATCTCTCCGGAAAATACTGATGAAGCTCTGAATGATTGTATTACTGTAAACAGCGCGATGATCTATTATGACAACGTCAACAGCGATACCGGCGAGATCATTCCGGACAGTTCTTCCATGATAATGTCCAACAGGACTGCAATTGCAATGACACCTTTTATAGGAAAGATAAATATTTTTAAAACCGACTCCTATGATAACAAGCCGCTTAAGGGCGTAAAGTTTGAGCTGTATAAGCGTTCGGCAGATCCTGATGTTGCAGATACTTTGGTTAAGAATAATATAACAACGGATGCAGCCGGCGAGGCTGTTATTCAGAACGTGGTCTATGGAAATTATTATCTTAAGGAGGTTTCAGCCCCTGAGGGATATGAAATACCGGCGGATGAGACCCTTATTGAACTTATCGACGATGAACCTGATAAGATAGTTAATGTAAATATCAGCAACGACAGAAAAAAGACAAAGGTCACACTGCTAAAGACTTCGGATAAGTACAGCGGCAACCACCCACAGGGAGCAAGGTTCAGGCTTTACTATGCTGACGGCACTCCTTACAATACTACCACTTATACAACAAACTGGAGCGGTCAGATAGTTGTAGAGCTTCCGTGGGACAGCTATTACTTTGAAGAAACTCAGGCACCGTCGGGTTATACTTTAGACACAGAGAATAATAAAACTGCGTTTACGATAAAACCGAACGGCAAGCTTGATACCGGTGACGACTACTATTATGAAGAGGAAGAAGAGCAGAGCAATGATATTGTTCTGGAGGTCCAGAATAAACAGAAACCTGCTTCCATTAAGCTGACGAAATATGAAATGCTTGAGGATGGTACAGAAACAACTACTCCGGTTGCGGGTGCTGTTTATCAGCTGTACAGATCTGCCGATAACACGATGCTCGGCACTTATATAACAGACAGCAGCGGCGTTATCAATGTTTCGGATGTTGCGATCGGTTATTACTATTTCATAGAAAAGATACCGGCTCAGGGCTATCAGCTGAATACAGAAAAGGTAGAAGTAAATGTCTATGCGTCCAACTATGGCATGAGTATAAGAAGGACGACCTATGATAAGCGTAAGAATGGTACCGTATGGTTCGAGAAGAAGGACAATGAAGGACAGCCTGTTGCAAATGCAGAATATGGACTGTTCAGGTCTGATGGTACTCAGGTCGATAATGAGAGAAAGCCCTCTTCCGTTACCTACAAAACCGACTCCTCAGGATCCATAACTATAAGTGATCTGTGGTGGGGCGACTATTATGTAAAAGAGGTCAAAAGTCCTACAGGATATGAGCTGAATGAAACACATTATAATTTCTCCGTAGGAAAGACCAATGTAAGGACCTACATAAAGCTTTCAGGTGTGGACGACAGGATACTCGGTAAGGCAAAGCTTATAAAGACTGATGCTGAAACCGGAACCAAAAAGCTTGAGGGCGCTGTATATGATCTTTACAAGGGCGACGGCACCTTATATAAGAAGGATATCACAACAAATGCAGATGGCGAGTCCGCTGTTATAGAGGATATTCCGTGGGGCAGCTATTATTTCCTTGAGAAAACGGCGCCTGAAGGTTATGCAGTGTCTGATGAGAAGGTAAGATTTTCAGTCAACTATCTCTCGGCAGGAAAGGTTCAGGAGATATTTGCAGAGGATAAGGAGCTTTCCGGAAATATTACCGTTACAAAGAAGATCAGGATAGATGATGCTGTATTTGCGCACGGCAATCCGACCTTCATATTCAAGGTTGACGGAAAGGACACGGACGGCAACCCGTACACAGCATACAGAAGCCTGACATTCTCTGAGGAATATGTAAACTCCTTTAAGGATATCGGAGAGACATATGTATCCCTCGATGCACTGTTTACAGAGATCCCGATAGGAACATGGAAGGTATCTGAGCAAAGTACTATACGTTATGACAGCGATAAAAACAGGATCATAACCTCAGGCACAGTAAACGACGACGGAACGGTTACTATTGAATTGTCCGGCGATACTGAAGATACATTGTCCGGAAACGTAACCTTCCTGAATGAAAAAACTGTACAGTCCGGTACATCTTCGGCAGGACAGGAACAGAATATAGTAAAGAGAAAGAGCAAAGTGACATCTATATCTGTTATCTGGAAAGGCGACGAGTACCTGCCCGATCCGCATATATATCCAAGTGATCTTGATGTTTACGTGGTATATGATGACGGAACGACAGAAAGGCTGAACAGAAGTGATTATGATCTTTACGTTGGTGAAGATAAGATAGACGGAAGCTATCTGGGTGATCTAACGAACGGTTCATATGTTATTACTATAGAGTACGGCAATAACGATAAGACAAGCAGGCTGTACAAGGACTCTTTCGAAGTAAAGGTCGCTCCGCCTACGGCGTTCACCTACGAGGTCACTAAAGACAAATTTGAGGAAAACGGCGTTACGTATGACGGTACTGCGGTCATCACAGGATATCTGGGTGATTACGCTGAAGTAATTCACATTCCTGAAACTGTGGACGGAACAAATGTACTTGTCAATTATTTTGAAGGCGGTGCCAGAAGAGGATATGATAATGATACTTATAAAGTAGTAGGTATCAAGGGATATTATTACTCTTCCGATCTGACAGCAGAGGGCGCATACGCAAGCTGCGCATATGGCTTCAAGGATGCCACTACGGTTTACCTGCCTGATTCTGTTACTTTAATAGGAGATGCCGCATTCAAGAATTGTACAAGCCTTGTAAATCTTGACCTTACAAATATCACTGAGATCGGCGACTATGCTTTGTATGGATGTACAGCTCTGGATGTAACTGATATTGAAATTCCAAACCTTGTAACAATAGGAGATTATGGTTTTTCAAAGGTTTCACAGATAAGGTCGCTCAATCTTCCTGCAATACAATATGTAGGTGATTATGCTTTTGCAGGATGTGAGGGCATTACCAAAGACAACGAGGGCGTTCTCGGTGAGATGGGTGATGATTACTGGACTCTCGAAAACGGCAGAACATATCTTGCTTACTGGACTGATCAGGTAACCTTTGGCGAGTACAAGACTCCTTATTCAGGAAAAGGTGATGTTGTTCCTCCTATGCTTGGAAGAGATGTATTCTACGATACACCGCTTTATAATGAAGCTAAGGAACACTGTGAAGGATCTGATGATTTTGTACTTATCTATACAGATGAAAACTGCAGTATACTCAGCAGTTTCCTGTATGACAAGACAAGGATAAACTATGATGATCTTACTGATGATAATATTTCATATGACAGGGATTATTCCTTCTATAATATGTATATTGATACGAGAACTCAGAGTATTGCAGCATATACATTTTATAATTGTGATTTTATCACCGCACTATATTGTTCTTTACCGTTTGCTGCCCCAAATGTTTATGTAATAGGTGATTGTGCATTCAGCGGCTGTTATCGTCTGAGATATATGTTTGAACGAGATTCAACAGATTTTATTCAGGATTCTTCAACAGGTGAGCTTAATTACTCTGCATATTATGCGTGGGGATCTGTATCAGTAATTCACTACAGGCTTGGCAAAAACGTATTCCATGGCTGTCTGAGCCTGAGCAGATATGAAAATATACCTGATGGAACTACAAGTGTTTCACGTGTTGACTTTGTGCCATATGTCTATGACACTGATGATGGTTCGTATTATAGTGTGTATGACGTCGTATCATATAACGGTTATTATTCACTTTATCTTCCGGACAGCGTGACGGATATTGAAGATTATACGTTCTACAAAGCTAACCTTAACTACTTCCGACTGCCGGATGGACTTAAAAGGATAGGCGAAGGTGTTTTTAGAGATGCGTCTTTTAACTGGTGGGAAGATGGTGATAACTATATTCCTGACAGTGTAACAGAAATAGGGGATTATGCTTTTAATGGTGCTTATTTTGCGCTTCCTCTTACTCTTTCAAAGAATCTAAAATATATTGGGGATCATGCCTTTGAATACTCAAATGCGTTTTCTTATGGTGACGGCCTCGTTCTTCCGGATGGCGTGACACATATCGGAGACTACGCTTTTGCTTATTCTTATATAAATGGAGAAATGGAACTGCCCGATTCGCTGACTTATATCGGAGAATATGCTTTCCGTGAGAACTCCTTTACTAAATTGACTGTTCCCGGCAGTGTTGCTAATATCGGAGAGGGTGTCTTTAATTACTGCAGGAACCTTGAAAGCGTAGAGATCTGTGATGGAGTGCAGACTATAGGTCCCTATGCGTTTGCATACTGCACAAATCTTACTACTGTAACTATTCCTGACAGCGTTACGTACATTGACCCCACAGCATTTGAGGGTTGTCCAAGATTACGGCTGGATGGCGGTGATACTGTTGTTGTAGATGGAATTACATACAGTAAAGATATGAAAACGCTTATATCCTGTCCGACTTCGAAAACCGGAACCATTGTTGTTCCTGACAGCGTTACAAAAATAGA
The DNA here is from genome assembly GCA_946186665.1 of uncultured Clostridia bacterium. Classification (GTDB taxonomy): domain Bacteria; phylum Bacillota; class Clostridia; order Oscillospirales; family Acutalibacteraceae; genus UBA1213. The sequence goes on from CAMHOE010000003.1 coordinate 59,594, forward strand.
AGACCGTGCTTTCTATTACTGTTCTTGGATAACAGGCGTTACTTTACCGAGCGGTTTGAAAAGTATAGGTGATAATGCGTTCTACCGCTGTGAGCGCCTCACAACAATAACACTTCCGAGCGGACTGAAAAGTATAAGTGAACGTGCGTTCGCTTCGTGTACGGGTCTTACAGAACTAACACTTCCGGACGGACTGACAAGCTTAGGTGATTATGTGTTTAGTTCATGTTCTAATATTACGAGTCTTACAGTTCCGGAAAGTGTAACATCTTTTGGTGACGGTATGTTTTATTATTGCCAGAAGCTTGAAACAGTGACGCTCCCAAGCAATATGACGAGTATTCCTGCCAGCACATTCTACTGGTGCACAAAGCTCAGCAGCTTTAATATGCCTGATGGTGTAACAAGTATCGGAAACTCTGCTTTTGTAGCATGCAGAGCTCTTGCAGGTATTACTATACCTGATGGTGTAACAAGTATCGGAAACTCTGCTTTTTCAGGATGCAGTGCTTTTACAGGTATTACTATTCCCGATGCAGTTACAAGCATAGGTAATAATGCTTTCAGCTCATGCAGCGGTCTTACAAGCATAACGATTCCTGAAAGTGTTAAGACTATCGGCTATGAAGTATTCCGATCTTGCAGCAAACTGGAAAGTGTTGTACTCCCGAAAAAGGTAGACAGCATGGGATACAGTGCATTTTATAACTGCAGTAAGCTTACAAGCGTTAAGGTGACCGGAGGCACGGTAAATACACTTCCTCAGGGTAAGTTATCTGTAAATGAAATGTTCTACAGTTGCACCAGTCTTACAAACATGGTTCTGCCTGACGGAATAACTACATTGGGACAGAATATGTTCAATAACTGTACGAGCCTTGAAAGCCTTACAATTCCTGACAGCGTTTCGGAGTACTACTATTATTACAACTCATTGAACAATTGTACTGCTTTGACGGATATCAACATCAGTGCTGAATGTTTGTGCAAGCTTTATGGTCTCTCATCGTTTAATATGTTTGACAGCACCGGTCTTTATAGGAATGCACCGAATAACAGCTATGTTTATATCGGTGAAACGCTTTACAAATATAAAGGAACTTTGCCGGCAGGTACGGAGGTCGTTCTTGATGAAGGCATCAAGGGTATTGCACCGTATGCGTTTAACGGCAGTAAGAATATTGTAAGTGTTTCAGGACCTGATGTTGAGTATGTCGGAGAAAACGCATTTAATAACTGTTCCAACCTATCTTCGATAGATCTTGGGAAGCTGAAGTATATGGGCAGGTATGCGTTTACTAATGTCAATTCCGCAGCAACTCAGGACGGTGAAAACTATATTGGCAAGGTATTCTATAAGTATAAAGGCACTATGCCTGCTGATACAGAGATCACTTTACGTGAAGGTACAACGCAGATAGCAAATCAGGCTTTCAGTAATTGTTCAAATATGATCTCAATTGACATTCCGGCTTCGGTTGCGGATATAGGTTATTACGCATTCAGTCAATGTACAGGTCTGACGGAAGTCAATGTGCCCTCACAGATAACAGTGTTTAATGATGGTGTTTTCTCAGGCTGTTCAAATCTGCAAAGTGTGTCTGTACCATCATCATTGACAAAGTTCAGGTCTTATGTGTTCAGAGGCTGTAAAAAGCTTGAAAGTATTACTTTGCCTGAAACAGCAACATACATAGGCGGATATGCGTTCCAAGATTGTTCATCTCTTACAAGTATTACTTTACCAAGCAAGGTCACATACTTTGGCGGCGGATTGTTTTCCAACTGTTCAGCACTTGCATCCGTAACTATTCCGACCGGCTTTAATTCTCTGTCAGGATATACGTTTTCAGGATGTTCCAGTCTTGAAAGTATAGTTATTCCTGAAGGTATTACTTACATACAATATTCGGAATTCAGCGGATGTACAAAGCTTAAGAGCGTATCTCTTCCGAGTAGTATGAGATGGATCTCCTCCTATGCTTTTAGAAATTGCAGCAGTCTGGATAATGTTACGCTCCCGGATGCTTTATCCTATATTTCAAATGAGACCTTCCATGGATGCAGCAGTCTTAAGAATATTACAATTCCTGACAGTGTGACCTTGATACAGGATGAGGCGTTTGCTGAATGTACAAGTCTTGAGAGTATAACCATTCCGGACGGTGTTACTGAAATAGGTGCACATGCTTTCAGCGGATGCAGCGCACTTACAAGTATTGAGCTTCCTGCTGCGCTGACAACATTAGGAGCATTTGCGTTCCAGGATTGCAGCTCGCTTACAAGCGTGGAGCTGCCTGACGGTCTTGTGAGCATGGGTGATTATGCTTTTTCACTCTGTACTTCACTGACGGAATTTACGGTACCTAAGAACATTGTAGAATTAAGTGACTACTTATTAATGGGAAATACGTCTCTTACAAAGGTTGTTTTACCTGATGACACTGTGAGCATAGGCGCGTATGATTTCTGTGACTGTGTAAGCCTTACGACGATAAATATACCTGATACTGTTGTAAGCATCGGCGACTTCGCATTCTATAACTGTAGTTCACTGTCAGAGCTTAATGTCCCTGATACAGTAGAGCATCTTGGAGCCTTGGCTTTTGACGGAACTGTATGGTTCAATGAAAAATACGCCGGTGAAGATGTTATCTATATCGGAGACACCTTGTATGAATGTGTAAATCTTCCTGAGGACTCCGTAAGGATAAGAGCCGGCACAAAGAGAATTGCAAGCGGAGCGTTCAAGGACAAGAGAAACCTTGAATACATCTATATTCCTGACAGCGTTACAAGCATTGAAGATTACGCCTTTGACGGATGTACAAATCTTCAGAACATATACAATGCTGACGGTACGGTAGGAGTCGGCAAGAATGTGGTTTCCATAGGAGATTACGCATTCCGCAGCACGGCACTTACTTATGCTATAATGCCGAATGTCAGAACTGTAGGAAGATATGCTTTTGCCGGAATTGGTTCTCTGAGTGTGATCATCATGCCGAAGGTAGACACCATAGGTACTGTCTGCAAGGTGAACAGTGATGTATATCCGTATTACTCTGATATGGAATATATGCTTGAATCCTTTACCTTCAGCGGAAGTTACGGCATCACTGTTATAAGTATGCCGAGTGTGCGCCGGATAGGAAACGGAGCGTTTACTGATTCAATTCTTTTAAGGGATCCATCTCTTGAACAGTCCGGTTACCTGATACTTCCTGAAACACTTAAGGATATGTCGCCAATGACATATTACAATCATCCTTATTCTAACAGTGGCGATATGGCTGCTTTCTATAATTTTGATCATCAGGACGGTGCTGTTTATGTTCCGAACTCATGGGTAAAATATTGGTGCAATACCTATAATGATGATACTAATTCATATTGGTATTTCGCTGATACAAGCTCGAGAAACTACTGGTATTTCGAAAGATACGAAGGAATGAGAGAGGAGCTTGCAATATGGTATTATGATTTGATGGGTGTTTCAAGTTACTTCTATGACGAGGATTACTTTAACAAATACACATCTGATTACTATAACTATTTGGGTTATGGAGGGGATTACGGCGATAACTGCGGCGGAGTTTACTACTACGACACCCCGCTGGATATCGATGATAACCTTACAAAGCGCTATGCAGCATGAGGAGGTGTACATGACTGAGTAAAACAAAAGATATTTTATCGACTGTTGTCATAGTACTGCTCTCAATAATTCTTGTAGGAATGTTGGTGCTTCGTCTGGTGTTCCATACGGAATTCAAGGTGGTACTTACCGGTTCAATGGAGCCGGAGCTTCATGTCGGCAGCTTACTGGTCATAATGCCGGCAGAGTATGATGATATCGCTATTGGCGATGATATCACCTTTGTGCGTGACGAGGAGCTTAACCTCGTTACGCACCGGGTGATAGCCAAAGATGATGAAAACATGACCATTACAACAAAGGGTATTGCAAACAATATCCCCGACAAACCCACTATATACGAGAATGTTCTGGGCAAGGTGAGACTCAGCATACCGCTTATAGGCTACATAGGAGTATGGCTGTCGACACCGAGCGGAATTATAGCCGTTGTAACAATTGCAGCGGTCATCGTGTTGGGTATCATACTGCTGAAGGTGTTCCGAAAGCCTTCACCTGAAGAGACAGAGGAAGGTGTTCAGCCTGAACCTGAGAAAGCGGATGCAGATGAAAAAATCACTTAAATGCAGATAAGACGTCATACGGCAGTTTTAATTGTCGTAGTATAAGGGGGAATGCCTATGGTAAATGGAAATAAACGGGCGGTGTGAAAAGTGCATGGAGGTAAAGATCATGAAAATTAAATCAAAAGCAATTACCACTGCCGCCATGTGTGCCTTGTTTGTTGCTGCTGCGGGCATAGGCACAACTACAGCATTGATGACCGGCAGCTCGACAGTAACAAACCGCATCAACATCGCAGACGAAGGAATAGATGCAGTTATCCTTGAAACCGACTGGGACGGTATTATCGGTTACAATACTGTGGGCAGTAATGTCTTTCCGGTGTATGATTACAGGGATAATCCGGATGACAGAACAAGTGAGCTGAAGCCTGTTTATGGTTTTTTGGACGGAGACTACAGTAAGCCGATATTCAGTTCAAATTTTGCTTATCTTGGACAGCGGCCGTCCTTCAATTCTCAGGATGAAACACAGACCTTTGACTATGGCGATGATAACGCAAAGCTGATGATTCCCGGCAGCTCGGCAGCAAAAAACCCCTGTATCCAGAATACCACCAAGTTTGCTGGAGAAAAAGAATGGGCAGCGATGAAGATTACATTCGTGTATGCTTCAGGAAAGCTTCAGGGGCAGCCGCTCAGAGCTGACGATATGCTGAAGGTCTGCGAGCTGATCGATATCGATTATAACTGTGACGGCAACGAAGCAAACCGCCGCTGGAAGCGTATCGATGAAGACCTTGGTGATGGGGTCGTTGTGGCGGCAACAGACGTTTCTCAGGTATTTTACTATGACAGTCTTATTGCAAACGGAGAAACAACAGAGCCGGTATTTACAAAGGTGACGTTTAAAAGCACGGCGTCAACAGAGGATATTCAGACTCTGGAAAAAATGGGTGGATTTGTGATATATGCAGAGGGCTTTGTAATGCAGTCCAGAAGCTTCTCAGAGGATTATGACGATTTTGAAGCATACGGCATGGAGGGCGGAGTGATCTTTACCACTACTCCTACTGCGGATAAGCCTTTGACTATCACATAAAACAGGTATTGTTCCGAAAGGAAAAATATAAAAAATGAATGAAAATTCAGGAGGTACTATTATGAAAAAGATGAATAAAAAGCAGATTGCAATAGCACTTTTAAGCTCAGCAATCGTTGGAACAGTGGCTATCGGCGGAACTCTTGCGTTCCTGACAGCATCAGATGAAGCAGTCAACAAGATCAATATAGCAGACGCTGATGAGCTTGTGGATGTAGAAGAGCCTCTGTGGGATCCCGAAGAAGATGATGACGAGCCTTTGTTCCCTGGCGACACAAAGTATAAGGATCCTACACTCTCCACAAAAGCAAACGTATATGCAAGAGTCAAGCTGACCTTTAAGGATGGAAAGACCGGTGAAACTATCAAAAAGGAAGATGATGCGGAAAGAATAGGTCTTATATGGCAGACAGTAAAGTTTGACCCGACATTTGAGTATACAACAACAACCGATGGTAAGATCGCAGGTACAGGTACTTACCTCCAGGAAGGTGTATCTTACACAGAAGAGCAGATCAACGACATGGTTGAAGCTGGAAATATAACAACAGTCAATGACTCCGTGTTCGCAACACCTGTTGATATTAATGACGTTACCGATGGTGTGTACTACTTCTACTTTATGGGCGGCACTGTTGAAGGAAAATCAGTTCCGTTTGTACTGACACCGGATGACGGTAAGGTTACCCTCTTCAGCAATATAGTTGTTCCGAGTGACTGGGAGAACTTTGATACGGACTTGAATCCTGATGCACACGGTTATATCACAAAGCTTGGCGATTATGATATCGTTGTTGAAGTACAGTCCATACAGCAGGATAACAATACAACAGAAGAGATCACAGATGCTGCGTCTTTCCACACATGGTTCGAAGCAAACTGGTCCGAGCCTGTTAAGCCTGAAACACCGTGATAATCTGATACCGACAGTCTGCGGCGTCTGAATGATGCCGCAGATATCTGATACGAAAGGAGGCAATGTACCGATGAACACAAAAAAGAAAAAACATTCGATAAAGCGCATGATATATGCAGTGCTGTGTGTTTTGGTTTCATTGATATTCTTTGCCTCAACAGGAATGACCTATGCTTCATGGCGTGTCAGTGACTACACTGTGAATGTTGTATCAGTCGGCAGCGTAAAGGGCGATATAAAGGGCTATGATGAAGGAACTGTTGTCAATACTCTCAAGCCGGATGAGTCTGTGGCCAAAACCGCCTATTTTGAAAACACAGGTACATTGGATGCTTGTGTTCGTGTAAAGGTGAAAAAGAGCTGGGGACATGAACGCGATACAAACGGTATAGTTGTAGCAGACCCTTCTGTCAGCACTGAAAATATCATTATTGATTATAACATTGATGACTGGTATTTCAAGGAGACTGACGGATACTACTATTACACAGATGTTCTCGCACCTGAGGAAGCGACGACTACACTTCTGAACAGCTTTATGCTGGACGCCGACCTGACAGACGAGAGCTATGAAAATATGACAGCTGATGTTGTTGTATCAATGGAAATGGTTCAGGCGGCAGAAAACGGACTTTCCTACTGGGGAGTTACAGCAGAAGAGATAGGTATAGATTACCTTCCTGAGGAGCTTGAGGGCATTACCACAAATGTGAGCTTTGTAAGTCCTGATGAGGGATTTGACTTTGATGTAAGCGACAATGACCTGTTTGTGAATTTCAAAGAGCTTGCGCCCGGAGGAAGCCGCAGTCAGGAGATAAATGTTGTGAACAACTGGTCAGAGCCTGTCAGAATAACCATACACGCAAAGGCAATGGACGAAACAGAAGAAGGAACAGACCCTGAAGCATTAGAAAAGCTTCTCAAGGACTATCTGGATATCACTCTTGCTGACTCGGAAGGTAATGTGCTGTATTCAGGAGCGTTAGCCGGAAGTGATGACGGCAGAGACATCGAGATCGGCACATTTGCATCCGGCGAAGGACGTAACTTCCATGTTAATCTTACCTTTGATGAACGCGCAACAAGACGCTATGCTTCTCTCATGGGAAAAATAGAGGTGTTGTTCATAGCAGAAGGAGACTATGAACCTATAGAGTCGAGCGAACCTGTGGAGTCGAGCGAACCAGTAGAGTCGAGCGAACCAGTAGAGTCGAGCGAACCGGTAGAATCGAGCGAACCGGTAGAATCGAGCGAACCGGTAGAATCGAGCGAACCGGTAGAATCGAGCGAACCTGTGGAGTCGAGCGAACCTATAGAGTCGAGCGAACCTGTAGAGTCCAGCGAACCCGTAGAGTCCAGCGAACCCGTAGAGTCGAGCGAACCGACAGAGTCGAGCAATACAAAAGTATCGAGTACTCCGACGGAGTCGGATATTACATCGACAGTTCAAAGATCAGACAGATCGGACAGCAGCAGAAGAACAGATGTTCGTCCCGGAAGAACGGATGACCATGTTCAAAGAGGTTCAACAGGTACTTCTACATCCTTTGAGGTTTCCGGCTCACCGGCAGACGCTGTGAGGACAGGCGAGTATACTAACATGATCATGTATGTCGCTATTGCGGTTTCATCATTGACACTTATGGTGTTCCTGTTAATCAAGATCAAAAAGACAGAACGAGAATAATAATATAGTTTATCTTACGGGATCCGGTCAACGCTGATCGGATCCTTTTTTACGTCTTTGTGAAACATAAATAAAACAATTATAATTGTTCAAAATGTTTATTGACGATTACTGAATTATATGGTAAGATAAGGGTAAAATAAAAACCTTAAGGAGGTCTTGTGTTATGAAACGAAAGCTTCGTCCTTTGTCGCTGATGCTTACTATGGCGCTTATGTCAACGGCGTTCAGTATGGGCGTGACAGTCAATGCGGCAACACCGACGATCAGCTATAGCTTTTCGGGTGAACAGGCGGCTGATTCCGGTTATGCTCAGGGTACTATAACCTTTACCGCCGGTGCTGCCGGCACTTACCGTCTTTACTGGGCGGATGATGAACAAGCATTGGAGGGATATACCCGTATTGCAAAGTACACCATGTCTGCCGGCGACAGCGAGTCTGTCACTCTGGGCTATCATACGGTAATTCCCGCAGGCGCTACAAAGATCATAGCTTGTACAGATGGGGCAACAGCTGTCAGTGACGCTGCTGCTGTGTATGATATTCCTTTGAACAAGCAGCTTGAATTTGACAGCGGAGATCTGCTCTATACCTTCAGTGCATATTCTGATATACATATAGATGCGAATGGTTTTTATAAAGAAGCAGTAAATCATTTTAATGAAGGTCTGGCATATGCATCTGATAAGGGTTCGGATTATATTGTTGTATCCGGCGATATCGCTACCAATGCTAATGGTCCCGATAAGGAGTGGGCTTTGTACGAGCAGGCACTCAGCCAGAGTGATTTTGTAAATCCCGTCTGGGAGTCTGACGGCAACCACGATATGCGTTCGGGCGTTGCCAGCGGTCTTAGCTCATTTATCAAACACAGCGGTACAGACGGTACTAAAGAAACATTCGATTCCGGAAACCCATATTTCTACAAAGTAGAAGAAAAAACAGGCGACCTCTTCCTGTTTATGGGTCTGGAACTCAGCAAGGATGTAAACTCCGCTAATGTATTTTCTGATGAGCAGCTTGAATGGGCTGAAAACCTTATAAACGAGTATACAGCAAAGGGAGTAAATATCTTCCTTGTACAGCATGCGCCTATCAATGGATATGGTGCCGGCGACAGGATGGATGATCCTTATTACGGTGGTCTGCTTAGTGAGGAAAATGAAGCTACTGTAAAATTCAAGAATCTGATTGCAGGAAAGGACAACATTATCTGGCTGTCCGGTCATACTCATGAAGATTTTGAGTTGGATTATAATTATTCTGATGATAACGGAAATTCCCCGAATATGCTGCATATCCCGTCTCTTGCAGGTTCTACCATGCCGAAAAGCGATGGTACGGGACTTGACTATAACGATGGTTACGGCTACCACTCTCAGGGATACTTTGCAGAAGTATACGAAAACAAAATAGTTTTCTACGGTGTAAACATTGCTGACAATTATATCTATCCTGCATACAGCTATGTAATGGACAGTGTACGTAAGGACAGCGGTGTTATCGAGAACACAGAACAGAACATAGTACCTACAGGCAATATAGTTTCTATCGAGAGCAAGCTTTCAGAGGCTTCGGACGTTCTTTCGACCTACAGCGCGTATGCTTCCTATGACCAGTATCAGGCGCTTAAAAAGCTTTACAGAGCCAATAAGGGTCAGACAGAAGCAGACTCTTCTGTAGCAGCAGCAATTGATGAAGCTATAGCAGCGCTTAAAGATATCGCAGAACATACAGGTATGCCAAAGACTTATCCTGTAAGAAGCGAGTATTATTTTGAAAACAATAAGAAATGGAGCAACGTGTATGCTTACGCATGGACAGGCGATAATCATAATGCTGAGTGGCCGGGTGTTCAGATAAGCAAGACAGGCACAAGCAATGGTTATGATGTCTACACAGCAGCATTTGATTATGCAGGACAGTATCAGAACCTTATATTCAACAGCGGTAAGGGTGGAGAGCAGACAGTTGATATCGGTCTTGCGTTCTGTAAGTTTGATTCCTTCCGTTTAGCATCTACAACTGACAGCAAATACAACGTAACCAACTTCTCAATGGAGACAGGTGTAGAGGAAGGCAAGGTTGCGCTTATTTATTACATTGAAAATGTACATCCGGACTGGACTGATACAAGCACTCTTATGACTCAGAACGCTGATGGTACATACCAGATAAAGGTCACTGCAACAGGCAGCTATAACATGAGCATGAGCCTTTATGACATTAATAACAGTAAATATAAGAGTCTTGTTGACAGCGTCGGTATTGATTATGCAGAAGGAATGAACGAGGAAATTACTCTTAATACTTATTCTTCAAGAAATAAGAGCTTTACTGTAAGAGGACTTACAAAAGGCGATGTATTCTACCTTGTATATGATCCAAAAACCGAGAAGCTCACATTCAGCACAGATTCTCCTGTACCTGAGCTTGTAAATAACTCAACTGTTTCTGCCGAGTCAGTTGTTCTCGGCGGTTCAGTGAATATCACAGCTGCTGCTGAGGGCGGCACCGGAGAATATACATATGCAATGTACTTTAAGAACACCGAGACTACATACTGGAACACTCTTCAGGATTATTCAGAAGCAGCTGATGCAGTATTTGTTCCGGTTGAGGCAGGTACATATGATATCCGTGTAGACGTTAAAGACAATCAGGGAACAGTCGTATCCAAGAGCTTCACACTTGTTGTAATGCAGAAGCTGACAAATACATCTGAGATATCTTCCCTGAAGGTAAAAGTTGGAGAAACAATTACGGTCAATGCCTCTGCTGAGGGCGGTACCGGCGATTATATGTACTCTGTATTCTATAAGAGAGCATCCGGAAGTTCATGGGTTGCTGCACAGTCAAGTTCTACAAATCAGAATGTTACGGTAAAGCTGTCTAATGCAGAACCATATGAGATCTACGTAAAGGTAAAAGACAGTCAGGGAACAATAGCTTCCAAGAAGTTCAAAGTCGATGTACAGGCTAAGCTTAAAAACACATCTGCGATATCTTCCGAAGCTATACAGGCAGGCTGTGCAGTTACTGTAACGGCTTCTGCTGAGGGCGGTACCGGCGATTATCAGTATGCAGTTTATCGCAGACAGTCAACTTCAGATAAGTGGATCTCTTCACAGGCATATTCTTCAAATCAGAGCGTAAGAATAAGAATGAATTATGAAGGTACATATCAGGTACTGGTAAAGGTAAAAGACAGCGAAGGTTCAGTTTCAAGCAAAACATTTACCGTTGCGGTACAGTCAAAGCTGAAGAACACATCTGTTCTTTCCTCTGAATATGTATTGAAGGGTGAAAGCGTTACTGTTTCTGCATCTGCCGAAGGCGGTACAGGTAACTATCAGTACGCTGTATACTACAAAAAGTCGATTTCCGATAAATGGATGACTGCACAGTCATACAGTGATAACTCGCAGATAGAGATCCATCCCGCACTTGCTGTTGATTATGATATATGTGTAAAGGTCAGAGACAGCAGTGGTACAGTGGTAAAGGAATACTATACAGTTTCTGTATATAATGCAATTCCTGTCCAGATATATATGTGATAATATTCAGTGGTTCTATTCAGCTTATTGAGAATAGTCACAGCATATCCGGATACTAAAACTTAATAATTACTGCCGCACAGCATTGTATTATACTTTGCTTTGCGGCAGTTTTATTGCTGTATTATTATTGAGAAAACCTATTGTTAAAGGTTATTCACCTAACCAATAACCGTTTCCCTTTGTTGTACTTTTAATGGCGGTGTCTGTAGCCATATAGTACTTGTCCTCGTGCTTTATATAAAGTCTGATGCCCATACCGTTTTCTGACAGCTTATCAGTAATAAGCTCATAATAATCTGAGCCATTGTAGGAATAGTTTCCTCCGTTATAGTTGTAGTCGGGTCTTACGGATGCGTTGTTGTCCTCTGACGCATCAAGATAGCTGAGATTAGTGCAGAACAGGGGAGTGCCGTTAAAGTCCTTTGTTATCTCGATAAGCACATCCTTAAGCTTTGTTCCGGCAGGTATCTTTATGGTAAAGTTATATCTGCCGTCATCCATCTTGTAGCGGTTCGTGCAGTCGATTATCTTATGTTCCTCTGTATATGTGACTTCTGAGTCCGGCTCTACAGGAATATCCCTAAGGATACCTTCTGCTATTTCCCCGATATTGCCTATCTCATCTATAGCAGTTTCTTCATCCTTGCCTGCTTCTATCTTGTCCTCTATTACCTCTGAAAAATAGTCGAGATATTCATTTCTGTCTGTTTCACTCAGACTTACAAGCTCCTCAGAGAGCTTATCCAAAAATTCATTCTTCGTCATCTGATTTTGCCTCCTTAACAAAACGATAAATCGTCATTATTTCCTTCCATTCATTCAGGAACTGCTCCACTCTGTCAATGCCTGCCTGTGTGATATGGTAGTACTTGCGTGTTCTGCCATTGTGCGGAACGGGTCTGACCTCCAGCATACCGGCATTTCCAAGCCGGCGCAAAATAGGGTAGAGGGTAGACTCGGATACAGATATATACGGACGAATAGTTTCGATTATCTTGTACCCATAAGAATCCTCGTTCATTATCGCTGCAAGCACACACACATCCAGCAATCCCTTTTTTAACTGAGTTTCCAAACCATCACCTCCTTTCACAATATACTATATCATACATAGTATTCTATGTCAATGCTTTTATAGCAAAAAACTGTCACCCGATGATATTGTTACCATCAGGTGACAGTCTGTGTTGTATAGCTCAAAGCGCAGAGCGCAGAGCCTGCGCTTCCGATTCGCGCCCTCGTTCGTACCCCAAGGGCACTTCCTTCGGGCGCTAACGCTCACTCTGTTATTCTGACCGAAAATCTTCCTGTCCGCGATTGACGGGCGCAGGCTTGTCAGACACTTGTCTCCGTCCGCCGGCACAGCCCTTAGGGGCTGCTGTTTCGGCTGCTTAATACGAACACAAAGTTTCTTTCCCTACTCAACTTTATGTGCCTGTACAGTTTGAAGTCGAAGTTTTTATTACACTTACTATAATTCGTTTTCGCCCCAGCGAAAACGTACCACAACTATTCACTATTCATTATTCACTATTCACTATTTTACGAGGTCAGGGGAGAAGCTTTCCTGCCACGGAAGTCCGAATTTGTTAAGTGCGTCCATAAACGGGTCGGGGTCAAACTCTTCGATGTTGTGAACACCGGGCTTGTTCCATTTGCCTGTCAGTATCATAGCCGCGCCTATCATAGCAGGAACACCGGTGGTGTAAGAAACAGCCTGTGAGCCTACTTCCTTATAACATTCCTCATGGTCGCAGACATTGTAAAGATAATATGTCTTATCCTTGCCGTCTTTCTTGCCTATGAAGATACAGCCGATATTAGTCTTGCCCTTTGTTCTGGGACCCAGTGAAGCAGGATCCGGCAATACGGCCTTCAAAAACTGCAAAGGAACTATCTGTTTGCCTTCAAATTCTATCGGCTCAATGGATGTCATACCCACATTTTCAAGGCATTTCAGATGTGTAAGGTAACTCTGTCCGAAGGTCATGAAGAAACGTATACGCTTAATACCCTTGATATTCAGCGCAAGGGACTCCAATTCCTCGTGATGAAGAAGGTACATATCCTTTTCGCCTATCTCCGGAAAATTGTAAACCCTCTTTATTTCCATTGGCTCAGTTTCTACCCATTTTCCGTCCTCGATGTAGCTGCCCTTTGCGGATACTTCACGGATATTTATTTCGGGATTGAAGTTAGTTGCGAAGGGATAACCGTGATCTCCTGCATTACAGTCAAGGATATCTATATAATTTATCTCGTCAAACTGGTGCTTCATGGCATATGCACTGAAAACACCTGTTACACCCGGGTCGAAGCCGCTTCCTAAAAGTGCTGTTATTCCGGCTTTCTCGAAACGCTCACGATATGCCCACTGCCACTTATACTCGAATTTTGCAGTATCAAGGGGTTCGTAGTTGGCAGTATCAACGTAGTGAACCTTTGTTGCAAGACAGGCATCCATGATAGTCAGATCCTGATAGGGAAGAGCAAGGTTTACAACTACATCCGGCTTGAAGCTCTCGATAAGTGCAATAAGCTCGTCAACATTGTCTGCGTTGACCTGTGCAGTAGAGATCTTTGTTTTGCCGCCGTCAAGCTTTGCTTTCAGAGCGTCGCACTTTGATTTTGTGCGGCTGGCAATACATATCTCCTCAAATACCTCCGGATTCTGGCAGCATTTGTGTATACAAACACTTGCTACACCGCCAGCTCCGATTATCAATGCTTTACCCATTTTAACATTCCTCCGTTTCTTTTATGCGGACGACCGTCCGGTTTTTTATTCACCCTCCATAAGCTGTTTTGTCACGTAGGTCGGAAGTGCAAAGCAGCCTTTATGGAGCCTTGTGTTATAGTAAGCTGTGTCGATAGAAAGCCTGTTCCATCTGCCCTCGTCGAGATCATTTGTAGGATGATACTTCTTTGAAGCAAAGCCAAAAAGCCAGTGACCTGAGGGATAGGTAGGTATATGCGCCTGATATACCTTGCACACAGGGAAGAACTGTACTATCTTTTTATGCGCCTGCTTCATAGCCTTTGAGTAGCTGTGGTAGAAGGGACTTTCATGCTGATTTACAAGTATACCGTCACTTGTAAGCGCCTTGAAGCAGTTGCCGTAAAACTCCGTTGTAAACAGACCCTCACCCGGTCCGAAGGGGTCGGTAGAGTCTACAATAATAAGGTCATATTCATTTTCTACACGGCGCACAAAGCGCAGACCGTCATCAATATGGATATGAACTCTTGGGTCGTCAAGCTTACAGGAGACAGTGGGAAGATACTCCTTGCAGGCATCCACGACCATTCTGTCTATCTCTACCATATCAATTCTTTCCACAGACTTGTACTTTGCAAGCTCACGGACAGTACCGCCGTCACCTGCGCCGATAACGAGTATACTCTTTATATCAGGGTTAACAGCCATAGGCACATGGGCTATCATCTCGTGATAAATAAACTCATCCTTTTGTGTGAGCATTATTCTGTCGTCAAGCACGAGGATATCGCCGAATTCGGGAGTGCTGAATATCTCTATCCGCTGAAATTCCGACTGAGCGGAATACTTTTGTTTATCGCAGCGTATCGAGAAACGGACATTACTTGTCTGTTCCTCAGTATACCACATTTCCATTATAAACCTCCATATACATAAAAAATTAATGAATACTGAAAACTTAAAGCTTAAGAATGAATAATGGCGGAAAGAATTTTACGACCGCCTGATAGCTATTGCATAACGTTTATCTTTTCGGTGTTGATGTCCTCAGCTCCGGTAAGATTACAGCCTTTGGCTTTGGCATAGATGATGTATTCAAGGGCGTCTTTAGTGATAAGCTCTCCGGGTGCTAAAATAGGGATACCGGGAGGGTAGCACATTACGAACTCAGCACATATTTTGCCCAGTGTCTCTTTCAGAGGAAGCTGTTTCTTTTTTGAATAGAATGCGTCCTGAGGTGAGCAAATTACGGTAGGCTCAATGTATTCGTGGTCCAACATTCCTGCGGAGTCTTTGGAATAAAGGCGCTTGACTTCGTAAAGGGCAGAGATAAGACGCTCAACATTCAATATCTTATCGCCTACGGATACAATAGCAAGAATGTTTCCTATGTCGCCGAACTCTATCTGGATATCGTATTTGTCACGCAGTATATCATAGACTTCTATTCCTGCAAGTCCTATGTCACGGGTATGTACAGAAATTTTTGTGGGGTCAAAATCAAACACCGCATCTCCGTCAATAAGCTCCCTTGAAAATGCGTACAGACCGCCTAACTTGTTTATCTCACTTCGTCCATAGGAAGCAAGCTCCGTCACCCATTCAAATATCCTTTTGCCGTTAAGGGCAAGATTTTTTCTTGAGATATCCAGCGATGACATAAGAAGATAAGACGCGCTTGTTGTCTGGGACAGGTTGATTATCTGACGGACATACCCTTCCGATATACCCTTGCCCAAAAGAAGCGCAGAGCTTTGTGTAAGGGAACCGCCTGTTTTGTGCATACTTACAGCCGCCATATCCGCGCCTACGCTCATAGCGGAAAGGGGCATATAGTCGCCGAAGTAGAAATGGGTTCCATGTGCTTCATCCACGAGGACCTTCATCCCTGCTTCGTGAGCAATACGGACTATTTCCCTGAGATTTGAGCATACCCCATAGTATGTGGGATTGTTGACGATTATCGCTTTTGCATCCGGGTGAAGCTTAATGGCACGCTTAACAGAATCCACAGACATACCAAGAGGTATGCCAAGACGTTTATTGACTCCGGGATTTACATATACAGGAACAGCACCGCAGAGTATAAGAGCATTTATGCTGCTGCGGTGTACGTTTCTCGGCATGATTATTTTATCGCCCCGTTTACAGACGCTCATTACCATAGCCTGTACAGAACATGAAGTTCCGTTTACCATAAAAAATGCGTGTTCAGCACCGAAGGCGTCTGCCATAAGCTCTTCAGCTTCCTTGATGACGCTTACAGGATGGCAAAGATTGTCAAGGGGCTTCATTGAGTTTACGTCAACACTCATGCACTGTCTGCCAAGAAAATCCGTTAATTCCGGATTTCCCTTGCCCTGCTTGTGTCCGGGTACGTCAAAGGATACTATTCTGTTTTCTCTGTATTCCTGCAATGCCTCGAATACGGGGGCACGGCTCTGGTCAAGCTTCATTTTATGTTTACTCCGTTATTCATATACATTTGTGCCGCTGAAAATCTCTATCATTTCCCGTCTGAGACTGTTGGAAATGGCAAGTCTTTCCTTTGGCGGTATCTCATATACATCCGTTTTGAAAAGATAGTTCTGAAGTTCAAGCTCTTTTATAAGCATCTGAGTGTGGAAGATATTTGCCTGATAGACATTGATATCTACAGTGTCGTATCTTTTCAAAGTTTCATTCTTTATATAATCCTGTATGGAAGTTATCTTATGGTCTATAAAAAGCTTTTTGCCGCCGGTGTCCCTTGTAAAGCCCCGTACTCTGTAGTCTATGGTGATGATATCGGAATCAAAGCTGTCTATAAGAAAATCCAGAGTATTAAGAGGTGATATAGTACCGCAGGTAGAAACATCAATATCCACTCTGAATGTTGCAATAGCATTATCAGGGTGATATTCAGGATAGGTATGCACCGTAACATGACTTTTGTCAAGATGAGCCGCAATAGTCTCTCCTGCAAAGCTTGCCGCATATTTGCCGCAGTTGCAGGATCTGTCTATTTTTTCGGGCAGTCCTTTTTCTGAGATAAGAAGAGTCACGCTTGCGCCCTGCGGGTCATAGTCCTGCTTTGATATATTCAGAACGGTAGCGCCTATCATTTCCGTGACCTGACAAAGGATATTCGTCAGTCTTTCGGAATTATACTGTTCATCAATGTAGGCTATATAATCCTTCTGCTCACGCTCTGTTTTTGCGTAGCATACATCGTAGATATTAAAACTCAGGGTTTTTGTCAGATTGTTAAATCCATACAGCTTCAGTCTTTTTTCCAATTTTTCTTTCACAACCTCGTTTCCGCGCTGTTCCCTGTGATCGTTCTCAAACATACGCACAGAAATCCTGCGGATATTTACTATAGGGACACCCTATATTTATTTATCAGCCTGTTTGCCGCTAAGCTTGTCCATTATCATATTGGCGCACATATAAACGTTTCCACCGCCAATGGTTATGATAAGGTCGTCAGGCTTTGCTTTTTTGGTGACATAATCAGTTATTTCCTCAAAGGTCTTGAACCATACACAGCCGTCTATCTTCTCCGCAAGATCCTTTGAATAAATATTATAAATATTCTTTTCACGAACAGGGAGTATCTCTGAAAGTATGGTATGGTCGGGAATAGACAATACCTCCGCAAATTCGTTCAGGAAGGTATAGGTTCTTGAGAAGGTGTGCGGCTGGAATATAGCCCAGACATTTTTGTAGCCCATGCTCATAGCTGTAGTAAGTGTAGCTCTCAGCTCTGTGGGATGATGCGCAAAGTCGTCTGCTACAGTAATGCCGCAGGGCTTTCCGAGAATTTCGAAACGTCTGTGAGCACCGCTGAACTCTGAGAGTGCTTTTGCGGCTTCATCAGGAGTAACACCGAGCGTGATAGCTGCGGCGCAGGCGGCAAGAGCGTTCATAACATTGAACTTGCCCGGTACCTTCAGTGTGACTGAGGTTATTTTCAGACCCTTGTAATAAAGGTCAAAGCTGTCACAGACGGCTGATTCGCCGGTAATTTCCGCGCGGAAATCATTTTTCTTTCCAAAGCCGAAGGTCACAACCTTTTTGCTGCCCTCATTAATAATGTCCTCTACACATTCCATAGAATTGCGGTCATCGCCGTTTATGATAATGTAGGAAGATGTCTGGTCGAGGAATTTCCTGAAAGAAGCCTTTATCCTGTCCAGTGTACCGAAATAGTCAAGATGGTCCTCGTCGACATTGAGTATCACAGCCATAGCAGGATAGATATGTAAGAATGTATCTACATACTCACAGGCCTCGCATACGATATAGTCAGACTTTCCCACACGGCTGTTGCCGCCGATAAACGGCAGCTTTGCGCCGATAATAGCGGTGGGGTCAAGCTCTGACATTGTAAGTATCTGTGTGATCATGGATGTAGTGGTGGTTTTTCCGTGTGTACCGCTTATAGCTATGGAGTTTTTGTATTTTTCCACAACAGCTCCCAGCATGATACATCTTTCCACAGCGGGGATGTCCTGTTCTTTTGCAGAAACAAGCTCAGGGTTATCGAGTTTTACAGCGGCAGTATATACAACAAGGTCAGCACCGTTTACATTTTCCGGAAAATGTCCCATAGTAACCTTGATGCCATAGGAGCGAATGCGTTCAAGGGTATCAGATTCAGCAGCGTCAGAGCCTGTGATCTCATAGCCCTCGTTGTGCAGTATTTCAGCCAAAGGGCACATACCCGAACCGCCGATACCCACAAAATGTATTCTTTTTACATTGTCCAGCAGATGAGCGTAATTCTCAGTCATTCACAAACACTTCCATTCTCAGAAATACGGTGTTTCCACCGACAGGTCAAAACATTACAGCGAAACTTGCTGTAATCAAACATACCAGTATATTATATTCCTAAAAACCGCAAAAATAAAGACCCCTGCAAAAATTTATTAAATCCGTCAATAAAAACCGATTTTTCAGCCCGATTTTGTCTTTTTGCACATTGCGGCGCAGGCGCAAGGCTTGCGCTCCCGATTCGCGCCTTCGTTCGCTTGCGCTCACTCTGATAATATGACCGAAACTTTTCCTGCCCGCGATTGACGGCGCAGACTTGTCAGACAATTATCCCCATTCGCCGGCGCAGGCGCAAGGCTTGCGCACCCAATTCGCTGCTGTTTTGGCTGTTTTATCCGGACATACAAGTTCATTTCCCTCAATAACTTCATGCGCCTGCATATTTCAATGTGCAATGTTCAATGTTCAATGTACAATTTACATATTCTGCAACAAAAGTTGTAGACGTGAACAACAATAGCCAAAGTGCTCTCTAAAGAGCACGACGCGGACGGTTTAATAAGAAGTTGATGCGTTCTAAGTCGTCCAGTGCGGTCACGCACCGGTCACGCACCGGTCACGCACCAAAAGCATTTCATATATGAAAAAGAGTGTATCTTGTAATAATGTTGTATACAAATGTAAAATGTGATATAATAGGAATATATTGATAAGTAGTACTAAATATTGTACATGAATATGCTGCAATAATATCGAATAATTATTTGGAGTGGTGATAATGACAGCAGTTGTATGTATAGACAACAGGAACGGAATGATGTTCAATAAACGCCGACAAAGCAGAGACAGTGTTCTCATTGACGACCTTATGGGTCTGTGCAAAGGTAAAGTCCTGCATATGTGCCCGTATTCTGCAAGCCTGTTTGAAAACTATCGGGAAAACATTCTGACAGACGAAAGCTTTCCGGAGACAGCAGGGGAAAATGATATCTGCTTTTTTGAGAATAAAGACCCCTCCCCTTACGCCGAAAGTATAGATAAGCTTATTGTCTATCGCTGGAACAGGCATTATCCCTCAGACCTGAAACTGACTCTGGATATGTCGGGATATAAGCTTCAGAACAGAACTGAATTCAAGGGCAGTTCTCACGACAAGATAACAAGAGAGGAGTACACAAAATGAAGATAAACAGAAAAATACTACTTTCCGTATTTCTTATGCTCTGCATAATGTTATGCGGCTGCGGCGAAACTGATACAAATGATACAGAGACTTCCAAAGAACCTTCAACAGCGGAGGGCACATATACAATA
This sequence comes from uncultured Clostridia bacterium, assembly GCA_946186665.1. Lineage (GTDB taxonomy): Bacteria > Bacillota > Clostridia > Oscillospirales > Acutalibacteraceae > UBA1213. The sequence continues at coordinate 79,819 of CAMHOE010000003.1, forward strand.
AATACCGTACCGGATTTTACATCAGAACCATATGTAGAGATAAACAACAACATACCTTACTTCGAACCTGATGAATACACCACAACAGCCTTTGAGGATTATTCAGAGCTTGACTCTCTCGGACGCTGTTCAGTTGCATATGCCTGTGTATGTACAGAAACTATGCCCACAGAGAAACGAGGAAGTATCGGTCAGGTAAAGCCCAGCGGCTGGCAGACCGTAAAATACGGTTTCGTGGACGGAAAATACCTTTATAACCGCTGTCATCTTATCGGTTATCAGCTTACGGCTGAAAACGCCAACGAAAAGAACCTTATCACAGGAACAAGATATCTTAATGTTGAAGGTATGCTGCCTTTTGAAAACATGATAGCCGACTACGTAAAGGAAACTGACAATCACGTACTCTATCGTGTCACTCCGGTATTTGATAATGATAACCTTGTTGCAAGAGGTGTGGAGATGGAGGCGTATTCTGTTGAGGACGATGGTGAAGGTGTTTGCTTCAACGTATACGCATATAACAATCAGCCCGGTGTCACCATAGATTATCTTACGGGCATCAGCACACTCTCTTCTGAGACATCGTCTGCTTCTGAACCGAAGGAGACACAGGAAAGCAGCGCGTCATCCGGCAATACATCAAATGTCACCGAAGAAAAAACCGAATACATACTCAATACGAACAACAAGAAAATACACCTGCCAACGTGCAGTTCTGTAAGTACCATGAAGGACAAAAACAAAGAGACTTACACAGGAACTCTTTCAGAGCTTATTGACAAAGGTTACACTCCATGCTCAAAATGCCTGCCTTCAGAAGATTAGAAAATTGAAGTATCTTTTTCATCCGCAGCCGCCGGTCCCTGACCTGTGACTGCGGATATTTTTCGCTGTATCTGCGGAATATTTTCGGGTTTGATTTATTTCATTATAAGAATTACATTATATATTATTTTGTCGGTAAATCTTTTTTGGTGATAATTTGTATTGAAAAAATTTAATAATCATTGTAAACTGTAGTATGGAAATATTATAAATGAAATTATAAGGAAACGGAGATATGAAAATGGATACATCTGTATTTGAAAGCTATGAATCAGAGGTTCGCTCCTACTGCCGTCATTTCCCTACAGTGTTTAAAAAGGCAAAGGGTGCCTGCTTCTATGACGAGGAAGGCAGAAAATACATCGACTTTTTCTGCGGCGCAGGTGCCGTAAACTACGGTCATAACAATCCTGAGATACAGAAAAAGCTTATCGAGTATCTTGAGTCTGACGGCATCATGCACGCACTCGATATGTATACCGTGCCGAAGAGGGAGTTCATAGAGACTTTTGAAGAAAAAGTACTGAAGCCCAGAGGACTTGATTATAAAATACAGTTTCCGGGTCCTACAGGTACAAACGCTAACGAAGCAGCACTGAAGCTTGCACGTAAGGTAAAGGGCAGACGCAATGTCTTTTCTCTGATGGGTGCGTTTCACGGTATGACTCTCGGTTCACTTGCCCTGACAACAGACAAGGCTTCCCGCAGAGGTGCAGGTGTTCCTCTTGATTATGTTACCTTTATACCGGCACCGTATATGTTCCCTGAGCTTGATACAATAGCATATATGCAGAGACTTATCGATGATGACCACAGCGGTGTGGAAAGACCTGCTGCGCTCTTTATCGAGACGATACAGGCAGAGGGCGGTATCAGGGTATTTGATGTTGAGTGGCTCAAGGCTGTAAGAAAGTTCTGTGATGATAACGATATACTTCTCGTGGTGGATGAGGTACAGGTAGGCTGCTGCCGCAGCGGTTCGTTCTTCTCCTTTGAACGCGCAGGCATTGTACCGGATATCGTTACTATGTCAAAATCTATCGGCGGATACGGTCTGCCGTTTGCAATAACTCTTATAAAGCCTGAAATTGACGTGTGGAAGCCCGGCGAGCATAACGGAACCTTCAGAGGCAACCAGCTTGCGTTTGTTGCTGCAAAGGGCGGCATAGAGTATATGCTTGAGCACAAGGTAGAGGAGCAGGCAGTTAACAAGGGTAAGATTATCAAGGAGTTCATAGAAAAGGAGATACTCCCGATAGACTCACGTCTGGAGCTGAGGGGTATCGGCATGATATGGGGCATCGAGTTCGAGAATATCCCTGTAAAGGGTCTTGCAGACAGAGTTATCGAAAAGTGCTTTGAATATGGTCTTATCATTGAGGGTGCCGGCAGAAAGAATTCTGTTGTAAAGCTTATGCCGCCGCTTGTTATCAGTGAGGAAGAGCTTGTAGAAGGAATGAAGATAATAAAGAAGTCGGTAGAAGAAAATCTGGCTGCTATCTGAGAGTCAGAGTCACCGGAGGAAATGGAATGAAGTTAAACTATATAATGCGTGTGCTCGGCGGAGCAAGCTTCAAGAAGATGGGGGACGCCATCAATGTTGTTCACGAGAAATCGGGCAAGAGCAAGTTCACTACCTTTTTTGATATGCTGGGCTGTTCGCTGAAATACGGTGCAGGCTACAATGATTATATCATTTTTGAGTTTTACAAAATGAAGGCGAAGCAGAGAAAGACATATCTTACAAGGCTTAAAAACAAGCGTCTTGTGTCAACTCTCAACTCTGAAGAGTATGCTCATATATTTGATGAGAAAAATCTGTTTGACAAAAAGTTTGCGGATTTTATGGGACGTGAGATACTCGACCTTGCGGATATCGGATATCCTGAATTTGAAAAGTTCGTTCAGGGCAAGGAGTACTTTTTCGCAAAGCCCTATATCGGCGAAAGCGGCAAGGGCATAGAAAAAATATGTACGGCAGACTACAGCTCGACCGAAGAGCTTTACAAATACATAACAGATCCCGAAAAGCATTTCGGCGTTATAGAAGAGGTCATAGTGCAGCATCCGGACGCTGCGCGAATCTATCCGTATTCTCTTAACTGTCTCAGAGTGGTAACACTTGTAAAGGACGGAGAAGCCCATATATTATATGCGGTCTTCAAGATGGGCAATAACGGACACTTCGTTGATAATCTGGAGAACGGCGGACTTGCCTGCCATTTCGATCTGGACAAGGGCGAGATAATAGGCAGGGGACACACCTCTGCGCTTGTGAACTACGACGAGCATCCGGCAACCGGTATAAAGTTTGTCGGATATAAGCTGCCCTTTATGGACGAGGTAAAGGACATGGTAAAGAAGGCGGCTCTTGTTATTCCTGAGTTCAGATATGTAGGCTGGGACGTGTGCCTTACTCCCAACGGACCTGCTATCGTAGAGGGTAATGACTATCCTGCGTATGACTTTCCGCAGCTTCCTGATGATGACAAGCCGCGCATCGGACTTATCCCCAAAATTGAAAGCTTTGGCATCAAAGTCAAAAAGTGATATACTAACAGAAATTATTCAGCGGTTTTAGTAAAGGGGTATGGGGAATAACCCTTTTTCCGCATGCGGCTTCCCCTGCAAAATTGATTTTCGTTTGATAAAGTTCATGAAAAAGTTCCTGAAAAATCGAAAAAAATTTTAAAAAGCTATTGACAAATGGTTTTTCAGGTGCTAAAATATTAATTGCTGTTGACCAAAGACAGCAGGTGCAGAAATGCATAAAGGGTCTCCCGCCTGCCGAGGTAATGTAACACTAACCACTAAATAATGAATTATTCACTTTGTGTGTTATTGTGCGCTTTCCTCGATAAATGGGAAGGCGCATTTTTTGCGTCAATATTCAAGGAGGTGAAATGTTTTGCCAAGTCAGAAGGTTTTAGAGCAGAAGCAACAGGCAGTTGCCGAGCTTGCTGACAGAATCCAGGGTTCGGTTGCAGGTATTATCGTTGACTACAAAGGTATAACAGTTGAGGATGATACAAAGCTCAGAAAAGAGCTTCGTGAAAACGGTGTAAAGTATACCGTAGTTAAGAATACTCTTATCAAGCGCGCAGCTGAGAAGGCAGGACTTAACGGTATTGATGATGTACTTAACGGTACTTCCGCTATCGCAACAAGCGAGGAGGATTATGTAGCAGCAGCTCGTATTCTCCAGAAGTTTGCAGATTCTCATGAAAACTTTACCGTAAAGACAGGTTACATCGATAACGAGGTTATCAGCCTTGATAAGGTAAAGAGCCTTGCAAAGCTTCCTTCAAGAGAAGTATTGCTGGCAAATGTACTTGGTGCTTTCCAGGCACCTATCGCTTCTTTCGCAAGAGCTGTACAGGCTATTGTTGACAAGAACGGCGAAGAGGCTCCGGCAGAAGCTGCTGAAGCTTAATAACAAGAAAGAAATTATCCTAAAATATGGAGGTAAATTAAAATGGCATCAGAGAAAGTTACAGCTATTGTAGAAGAATTAAAGGGACTTACAGTGCTCGAGCTCTCAGAGCTTGTACACGCTGTAGAGGATGAGTTCGGTGTAAGCGCAGCTGCTGCTGTTGCAGTTGCTGGTCCTGTTGCAGACGGCGCAAGTGCTGCTGCTGAGCAGACAGAGTTTGACGTTGTTCTTAAGTCAGCAGGTGCTGAGAAGATCAAGGTTATCAAGGCTGTTCGTGAGATCACAGGTCTTGGCCTTAAGGAAGCAAAGGCTCTCGTTGACGGAGCTCCTAAGACACTTAAAGAGGCTGTCAGCAAGGATGACGCTGAGGCTATCAAGGCTAAGCTTACTGAGGTTGGCGCTGAGGTAGAGGTTAAGTAATAACCTGTAAGCCCGGTTTATTATTATTTTCAACTACCACAGGAGGTGCAAGCTATGGCAAAATGCGATATTTGCGGTAAGGGTGTTACCTTTGGTATCAAGGTTTCTCACTCACACAGACGCTCAAACAGAACTTGGAAGCCCAACGTTGTCAAAGTAAAGGCAGTCGTTGACGGCACACCAAAGAGAATTAATGTATGCACCCGTTGCCTGCGTTCAAGTAAGAAAACAGGTAAGGTTACAAGAGCAGTTTAATGCAAAACAGATTTTTCATTTCTGCCGCACAGGGTCACGGACTCTGTGCGGCAGAATTTTTGTGTCCGGATATTTGTCTGTAAATGATATCAGGGAGCTGCAAAAATCAATTTTGCAGGGACAGGTACATGAGGAAAACCCTTTTCCGGCGGGTGCGTGACCGCACTGGACAACTTATCAGCGCATCTGCTTCTATCGGGCAGTCCGCGTCGTGCTCCTCAGGGAGCGCTTTGGCTATTTCAATGCACGTCTACAGCTTTTGGCGCAGAACGCGGAAAAAGGGTTATTTCCCATACCCCTTTCCTGAAACCGCTGAACATAAAATATCATTATGATATGAATTTTAATAATTGATTTCTGTGTCAGGGAGCAGAACAGCATTAACACAAAACAAAAAGCACAGGCATACTGTTTCTTTAAGAATAGTAAACCTGTGCTTATATTTTTTGAAAATTATACAGCCTTGTATCGATCAGGGTATTTTCCAGTGTATATAGGCTTTCAGATGAGCTATCATACTCAGACTTTCAAAAACTTTGAGCTTTGGGCCATCCTGATTATTTCTCTTTTCCGGAAATGTACTCGTCGATAGCTTTAGCTGCGGCTTTGCCGGCACCCATAGCGAGAATTACAGTTGCAGCGCCTGTTACAGCGTCACCGCCGGCATATACACCCTCACGGCTCGTAAGACCGTTATCACCGTCTGTTACTATACAGCCATGCTTGTTGGTTTCAAGTCCCGGTGTTGTTGAACGGATAAGGGGATTCGGGCTTGTTCCGATAGACATTATCATTGTGTCTACTTCAAGTACAAACTCGCTGCCTTCTTTTACAATAGGACGGCGTCTGCCGCTGGCATCGGGTTCGCCAAGCTCCATCTCAACACACTTCATTCCGCAAACCTCTCCGGCTTCGTTGCCGAGAACCTCTACGGGGTTGGTAAGAGTCTTGAAGATGATTCCCTCTTCTTCTGCGTGTTCAACCTCTTCCTTACGTGCAGGAAGCTCCTCCATGCCTCTGCGGTATACTATGTATACTTCCTCGGCACCCATTCTCTTTGCAGAACGCGCAGCGTCCATTGCTACGTTGCCGCCGCCGACTACAGCTACCTTTTTGCTGTGCTTTATAGGAGTCTTACTTCCTTCTTTGTAAGCCTTCATAAGGTTGATTCTTGTAAGATACTCATTTGCGGAGTAAACACCCTTCAGGCTTTCTCCCGGGATATTCATAAATCTGGGCAGACCTGCGCCGCTGCCGATGTATACAGCTTCGTTGCCCATCTCGAACAGCTCGTCTACAGTCAGTACCTTTCCGATAACCATGTTTGTTTCGATGTCAACGCCTATAGCTTTAAGGTTGTCAATTTCCTTCTGTACTATTATCTTAGGCAGACGGAACTCAGGGATACCATATACAAGTACGCCGCCGGCAAGGTGAAGTGCTTCATATACAGTTACCTTGTAGCCAAGCTTTGCAAGGTCGCCTGCGGCAGTAAGTCCGCTGGGACCTGCGCCGATTATAGCAACCTTATGTCCGTTCTGTACGGGCATTTCAGGCTTTTCGGTGCAGTGCTCTCTATGATAATCTGCAACAAAACGTTCCAGACGGCCAATACCTACGCTCTCGCCCTTGATACCTCTTACACACTTGCCCTCGCACTGATTTTCCTGTGGACATACACGTCCGCATACAGCAGGCAGAGAGCTTGAACGGGAGATTATCTCATATGCACCTTCCATGTCCTCGTTTGCGACTCTCTCGATGAACGCAGGAATATCAATAGACACAGGACAAGCTGTAGTGCAGGGCTTGTTCTTACAGTTAAGGCAGCGTTTAGCCTCATTAACAGCCATTTCATATGTGTAGCCAAGAGCTACCTCATTAAAATTATTTCTTCTTACCTGAGGATCCTGTACAGGCATAGGACATTTTTTAGGATCCATATTTCTCTGTATCGCCATAATATTAACCCTCCTGCTTCAAAAGATTGCATGAAGCTTCTCTTGCGTGAGTTTCAAAATCTCTGTACATTGTACCTCTGTGCATTGCTTCATCAAAATCCACCAGATGACCGTCAAAATCAGGACCGTCAACACAAGCGAATTTTGTTTCGCCGCCAACTGTCAGACGGCATCCGCCGCACATTCCGGTACCATCTATCATTATGGGATTCATGCTTACAACAGTTTTGATATCATACTTCTTAGTAAGCTGACATACGAACTTCATCATGATGAGCGGACCGATAGCAATGACTTCATCGTACTGATTGCCTTCTTTGATAAGCTCCTCAAGCGCGTTAGTAACAAGACCCTTATTACCGTAGCTGCCATCGTCCGTCATCATACGAAGCTCAGAGCTTACAGCCTTGAACTCATCCTCAAGGATAACAAGGTCTTTGTTTCTGAAGCCTACGACACTGTGAACCTCACAGCCAAGAGAGGAAAGCTTTTTAGCGATAGGATACGCAATAGCGCAGCCAACGCCGCCTCCGACTACAGCAACCTTTTTAAGACCTTCTGTCTCGCTGGGCTGACCGAGAGGTCCTACAAAATCCTGAAGGCTGTCTCCCTCGTTGAGTGTATCAAGCTCCATAGTAGAACCGCCGACTATCTGATATATTATAGTAACGGTACCCTTTTCTCTGTCAAAATCTGCAATAGTAAGAGGAACACGTTCACTGTCCTCTTTTGCACGGAAGATAATAAACTGACCCGGCTCAGCTTTTTTTGCTATGAGAGGGGCTTCTATCTCCATAAGTGCGACCGTAGGATTCAATGATTTTTTTCTGACGATCTTATACATTTCGATACGTTCCTTTCTTTGAAAACATTATCTTTCGAAAAAATTCGGCCGATGCCCATATCGGCATACAATCCGTCACCATATTATATCACACTTTTCCCGATCATACAACCCTTTTCAAATTGCCATGTAGTCAATTTACGCAATTTTGCCAAGTCAGCTGCATGGGGAAACTTTTTCGGTGGAAAAATGGGTATACCTATACTCCCATTTTCTGAAAAACGTTGAATAATGTCTGATAATCAAAAATATTAAAATGCAGATGTGCATGTTGTGTGAGTACAATTGTGATGTAAAAAATGTAAAAATATTGTAACGAAAATAGTATATATCAACAAAAATTCAGAAAAACATACCTCGATAGTTGACAATTACTAACAAAGATATTATAATAATATCAAAGTACATCAGTTCTTGATGAGTGGACAGAAGGTTTTGTATACCTTATTTTGTGACGCTTCGGATCTAATAATTGTTTACATGATTGATTTTTGCGTTGTTCTTATGAGAATATTCATTTGTGGCTATAGGGCGAAAATTTACACATAGCATAAAATATTATATATTAAGCGTTGCAGATATTTTAATTACTGGTCAGCAAATTTATAAAACAGTTCAGAACAGACATCGTGAATGAGCTTGAATAACTATCTCACTAAAAAACTATCGGCTGTGATTTTCTTGAATTACGAGCTATGGGAATATTCGTACTAATTGACATGATACACAACCTCCGTTTCTGACTGAAGTAAAAGGTGGTGTTCTATTTTTATGCAGCAAGATGAACTAATGAGTTTGAAAGAGACCGGTCATAAGGGGGATTTTTTGCTGCCGTTTGTTGCGTATAAAACGGTTATGCCGGATTTTTATACCACATTCCCGATGCATTGGCACGAAGAAGCTGAGCTGATGTATGTAGAGGACGGCGAATTTGAGGTCACAATAAATTTTGCTTCATACCATGTCAAAAAGGGCGATATAGTAGTTATCAATCCATGTCTGCTTCATTCCTTCCGGCAGATAGATGATATCTCAGTCAGCTTTCGCTCTATAATTTTCGATATGAGTATATTGACAGGAAATGTTACGGATGCCTGCTCAATAAAATACTTTACACCGTTTTTTGATAATGTCTTTATTTCTCCTTATGTCATAACTCCGCTTTCAAAGGGATACGACGAGATGAGAATGATAGTAGAGAATATGCTGAAAACATATGATGAGAAGAAAGAGTATTTTGAGATGGAGCTGAAATCGCTGCTTTTCAGGTTCTTCTATATTCTTATCAGGGACGTTTTCAGACAAAGCGAAAAGAATATCGATATAAACGATTCCACCTCCAAGAATGTTAAAGTTATACTTGACTATATCCGTGAGAACTACATGAACCCCATAACAATTGATGAGCTTGCAGATTCCGTAAACCTCAGCAAGCATTACTTTATGCGTTTCTTCAAAAAATATATGGGTGTGACCTGTGTTGAGTATATCAATGATTATCGCTTGAATATAGCTGCGAACCAGCTTCTTACGACACGTGAACAGATTACTGATATCTCAGTCAGCATCGGAATTACGAATTTGTCGTATTTCAACAGGATATTCAAAAAGAAATTCCATATGACTCCCAAGGAATACCGCAGCAGTTTTTACTTAAAGCAGACGCATTGACCTCATTATTTGCGTATTATAAAGCATGAAAGCTTTTGCTGCTCTCTTATGGCTCTGAAAAACAAAAACCAAAATATCCCTCAGACACGTTATCATTTACGTCTGAGGGACACTTTTTGTTATAAATAATGAATACTGAAAACGGAAGTAGTGAATAGTGAGGAGTTATGAGTGAGGAGTGAGGAATTAGGAATGAGTTGTGGAATGTTTTCGCTGGGGCGCCCGTAGGAAGTGCCATTGGGGTACGAAAACAATAATAGTAAGTATAATAAAAACTATGACTTCACACAGTATAGGCGCATGAAGTTATGGAGGGGAAGAAACTGTATATCCGGAAGAAACAGCCGAAACAGCAGCCCTCAGGCTGCGCCGGCGGATGGGGACAAGTGTCTTGCAAGTCTGCGCCGTCAATCGCGGACAGGAAAAGTATCGGTCATAATGTCAGAGTGAGCGTAAGCGAACGCCGCCGCGAACCGGGTGCGCAAGCCTTGCGCCGAATTGGGAGCGCAAGCCTTGCGCCGGGGTTGCATTGTGGAGAAAAGTATTGTATAATTATACGAGATTATGATTGGTGTGGATTTTGTTGAGCCGATGAGTGAAAGTGTTCGGGATAGAGGATGACTTCCTGATCATGATGGCAATACGTCGGAATAAATATGAGGAATAATTATGACAAATGACAGTCTTTTAAATAAAATAAATTCTCCCGCTGACTTGAAAGAAATGTCTGATGCGGAGCTTGATAAGCTGTCTGAAGAGATCAGAGAAGTGATAGTGGACGTTGTGTCGGAAAACGGCGGACATCTGGCTTCAAATCTGGGCGTTGTGGAGCTTACAGTGGCTCTTCACAGCGTGTTTGACCTTCCGTATGATAAGATAGTCTGGGATGTCGGACATCAGTGCTATGCCCATAAGATACTTACAGGTCGGCGTACAAGAATAGATACTATAAGAACAGAGGACGGTCTTTCCGGCTTTCCTAAAAGAAGTGAAAGTAAATACGATAGCTTTAATACCGGTCACAGCAGTACATCAATATCTGCGGCTTACGGTATCGCCTGTTCTGAAATTACAAAAAAAGAGGGCGCATATACTGTTGCCGTAATTGGCGATGGCGCACTTACAGGCGGCCTTGCTTATGAGGGTCTTAATAATGCCGGACGCTCCGGTAAAAACCTGATAGTTATACTGAACGATAACAAAATGTCTATATCAAATAACGTGGGTTCTATGGCGCGTTACCTGTCAAGGATGAGAATAAAACCCTCTTATCTTCATGTCAAAACAAGGATGAACCGTCTGCAAAAGATACCGCTTATCGGAAAGCCAATGACAAGGGGCTTGAAGAGGTTTCGTGACTGGCTGAGAAATGAGTTTTTCGGTCAGAAAAACAATATTTTTGAACAGTTCGGATTTGACTATTTCGGTCCGTATGACGGACATAATATAACACAGCTGCGCTCTGCGCTGAAGGCTGCAAAGAGAAAACACTCGCCGGTGCTTATACATATCCGTACAAAGAAAGGCAAGGGCTATGAGCTTGCCGAGAAAAACCCTAAGGATTTTCATGGCGTGCCGTCCTTTGATATAGATACGGGCGAGCCGAAGTCATCCTCGAAGGGATATTCAGATGTGTTCGGCGAATATTTATGCACGTGGGCTTCAAAGGATAAAAGGCTGTGCGCTATCACAGCCGCTATGTCTATCGGTACGGGGCTTAGTAACTTCTCCAAAAAGTATAAGGACAGATTTTATGATGTTGGTATAGCGGAGGAACACGCCGTGACCTTTGCTTCAGGACTTGCGGCAGGCGGAGATATTCCGGTGTTCGCCGTATACTCCACATTCCTGCAAAGAAGCTATGACCAGATACTTCATGATGCGGCTTTACAAAAGCTTCATATAGTACTTGCAATAGACCGTGCCGGAATAGTGGGAGAGGATGGTGAAACTCATCAGGGAATTTATGATGTGGCTTTCCTCAACACTATGCCAAATATCACCGTGTATTCTCCTTCGTGCTTCAAGGAACTTGAAATGTTTCTTCACAAGGCAATATATAACACGGATGGAGTAGCCGCCGTAAGATATCCAAGAGGCGGCGAGCTTTACATACCTGAGGACTATACAATTACCAATAAACCGTATGTTCTTTATGGCGATGAGAGTGCAGATATACTAATGATAACCTATGGCAGGGAATTTTCCCAGTGCTGTATGGCAATGGAAATACTTGACAGTGAGGGCATAAGAGTGAATATATTGAAGCTCAATACTATAAAGCCCATACCGGCAGGCGCAGTTATGTCTGCGAAAAAATACAAAAGCTGCTATTTCTTTGAAGAGGGAGCACGCAGCGGCGGTACAGGAGAAAGCTTTGGCTTTGAATTGTATCAGTCAGGCTTTTCCGGCAAGTATAATCTGTCGGCAATAAACAAACCCGTAGTTCAGGCAAAGACAAATTCGTCACTTCATAAGCTTGGACTTGATTCAGAGATGATAGCTAATAAAATAAGAAATGATATAGCTGCCGGAAAAAGAAAGGAACGGATTGTTTCTTCAGGAATAAAAAGCAGATGAGTATCATTTTTCAGTCAGCAGGCTTTAGGGGAGATGATGACGTGGCAGAAAAGAAGAGACTGGACGTGCTTGTGTATGAAGCAGGCTTTGCAGAGAGCAGAGAAAAAGCAAAAGCACTTATAATGTCCGGTATAATATATGTTGATAATCAGAAAGCGGATAAGCCGGGAACTGTATATAAAGATGATGTTAATTTAGAGATGCGCGGTTCAAAGCCTAAGTATGTCAGCCGCGGAGGTCTGAAGCTTGAAAAGGCGGTAAATGCTTTCGGGCTTGACCTGCATGATATGGTGACTATGGATATTGGAGCGTCTACCGGAGGATTTACGGATTGTATGCTGCAAAACGGCGCAAAGAAGGTCTACTCGATAGACGTCGGATACGGACAGCTGGACTGGAAGCTGAGAAATGATGAAAGAGTAGTAAACTTAGAACGCACAAACGTAAGATACATCACAAGAGAACAGGTGCCTGATGATATAGATTTTTTCAGCGTGGATGTGTGCTTTATCTCCCTTGAGCTTGTGCTTCCTGTGGTGCGTCCTCTTCTGAAGGACGGGGGTACAGCGGTATGTCTGATAAAACCTCAGTTTGAAGCAGGCAGGGGCAAGGTCGGAAAAAACGGTGTTGTCCGTGATAAAAATGTTCATACAGAGGTCGTTGAAAAGATATATAACTATTGTCTGTCAAACGGCTTTGATGTGTTGGGGCTTGACCATTCACCGATAAAAGGACCGGAGGGAAATATCGAGTACCTGATATACATACGGAAGTCGGAGCTTCCAAAGGCTTTGGAGTTACCTGATATTCCGGCACTTGTGGAGAGATCCCACAAAGAGCTTGATAAATGATCCGGAGATGCTTTATGAAAGAATTTACAAAAATTGCGGTGATTCCAAATCTTACAAAAAGGGGCGCACTTGAAACTACGAACAGTGTGCTTGATAAACTCAGGGAATTGAATATGACTGTATATATGTCCGAAAGGCTCCGGGAAAGCTTTGACGGATATGATATTCTTTTCTGCGATGGCACCGATGCCCTCTGCAAAGCTGCTGAGATGGTGCTGACTATAGGCGGAGACGGCACGATAATCCATGCTGCCCGTCATGCAGCGTTCTTTGGCAAACCTGTGCTTGGAATAAATATGGGCAGGCTCGGTTTTGCAGCGGAGCTTGAATCCGATGAACTGGATATGCTTTCACGACTGTCGGTTGGTGACTATACCATAGAAAAACGTATGATGCTGAAGGTGACGCATAAGAGCAATGATAGTGAAGATATATTCTATGCTATGAATGACGCTGTTATTTCAAGAGGTTCGCTTTCAAGGCTGATAGATATTGACGTATCTCTTGCGGATGGCGGAGGTTACATATGCAACTATCGTGCGGATGGTCTTATTGTTTCTACGCCTACAGGGTCAAGTGCGTATTCTCTTGCAGCAGGAGGCCCTGTGGTGGAGCCTGCTATGAAGTGTATTCTTATGACGCCGGTTTGTTCCCACTCTCTTTTTGCAAGACCTGTTGTATTCAGTCACTATTCTGAGCTTGCAGTCAGTGCATCCTGCGATGATGATACAGAGGTGTTCCTTACTGTAGACGGCGCACAGACGGTCACCATAAACCGCAGCGATACCATAATGATATCGGAGTCTGAGACTGAAACAGAATTTATAAAGCTCAAAGACAGGAGCTTCTACAGAGTCTTGAATGATAAATTCACGGAGAAAGGCAGGACGACATGAAAACAAAACGACAGGCAAGGATACTGGAGCTTATAAAGGAGCATGATATAGAGACTCAGTCGGATCTGCTTGAAATGCTGAAAGAGGACGGTTATAATGTCACTCAGGCTACAGTGTCCAGAGATATCAAGGAAATGCGTCTGATAAAGCTGCTGGGCGCGAACGGCGTATATAAATATGCGGCAGAAGCTGTTGCCAATGAGGAGCAGCAGTCACATTCATATTTATTCTCTACAGCAGTTACAAGTGTTGACCATGCTCATACACTTGTTGTAATAAAAACCCAGACAGGTATGGCACAGGCTGTCTGTGCGGCACTGGATGCTACTGCCCGTGCAGGTGTACTGGGGTCTATTGCAGGGGACGATACTATCTTTGTTGCAACAAGAGCGGATTCTGTATCGGTAGCTCTTGTTTCGGATATCAAAAAAATGATGTCCGACAAAAATAATTCCTTTATACCGTGAGGTTGTGTTATGCTTACAAATCTTTACATAGAAAATATCGCTGTTATAGAAAAAACGAGCATTGATTTCAAAAACGGTCTTAATGTCCTTACGGGTGAGACAGGCGCAGGTAAGTCTATTATCATAGACTCTATAAATGCCGTACTTGGAAACAGAACTTCAAGAGATCTTATCCGAAACGGCTGTGACAGTGCTCTTGTATGTGCCGAGTTCAGTGAACCTTCCTTTCAGGCGGTGGAAACTCTCAGAGAATACGGCTTTGATACAGAGGACGATACCGTTCTCATTCAGAGGGAGCTGAACACTTCCGGAAAGGGAAAGTGCCGTATAAACGGCAGACCCACAACAACAAGTGTGTTAAAGGCTGTGGGTACATATCTTATCAATATTCATGGTCAGCATGAGAGCTATGAGCTTATGTCGCCGGAGCTGCATATAAACTATATAGATAAGCTTGGAGATCTGTCTGAGGAGCTTGAAGGCTACCGTGTTGTATTCGACAGGTACAGGGCGCTCAGAACGGAGCTTAACAAGGCGCAGATGGATGAAGCAGAACGTGAAAGAAAGCTTGACCTTCTCAGATTTCAGGTTGATGAGCTTGAACAGGCGGATATGTACGTGGGTGAAGAGGAAGAGCTTCTGGAACAAAGAAGAATACTTGAAAACAGGGAAAGGATTGCTTCCGCACTTGCTGAAGCAAAGGAGTATCTTAACGGCGGAGAAGAAAGCGATGGGGCAATTCAGGAGCTTGAATCCGCAGGAGACTCTCTTTCAGCTATCTGCGATGTTCTGACAGATGCGGAGCCGATATATCAGCGGCTGCAAAGCGCCGTGTATGAGCTTGAGGACTGCTGCAATGAGATACTGAGTCTTTCTGATGAAACGGAAAGCGATATGGGAAGTCTTGATGAAGTGGAGGAAAGGCTTGACCTTATTCACAAGCTTGGCAGGAAATATGGAAATACCATAGATGAAATGCTTGATTATCTTGACAAGGCAAAGCAGGAGCTTGAATACATTGAAAAGTATCAGCAGAACCGTGACGATCTTGAGCATGAGTGTAAAGAAGCCTACAGAGAGTCCCGTGAGCTTGCAAAGAAGCTTTCAGAAAAGCGCAGAACAGTTGCAGGAAAATTTTCTTCAAGGGTAAAAGAGGAAATGACATTTCTTGATATGCCGAATGTAGAGCTTGTTATCCGTCAGGATGAATGTGAGCTGAACAAGACCGGCTGTGATGATATAGAGATACTCATTTCCACAAACCCCGGCGAGGATCCCAAGCCTGTTGCGAAGATAGCATCCGGCGGCGAGCTTTCAAGAATGATGCTTGCAATAAAGAATGTTCTTGCAGACAAGGACGATATTGATACGCTGATATTTGACGAGGTGGATACCGGCATCAGCGGCAGCGCATCCCAGAAGGTAGGCATGAAGCTTAAGGAGGTATCTCGCAGCCGACAGGTGCTTTGTGTAACGCATCAGGCGCAGATAGCGGCTCTTGCCGACAATCACTTCAAGATAATGAAGAGCGTATCAGAAGGCAAGACCTACACAAGTGTCAGCGAACTTGACCACGCCGGACGTCGTGACGAGCTTGCAAGGATAATCGGCGGTGTTGAGATAACAAAGGCTACTCTCGATTACGCAGAGGAGCTTCTTTCCGGTGGGTGACCGCACTGGACAACTTAGAACGCATATGTTTTTGTCTGAACCGTCCGCGTCGGTGCGTGACCGCACTGGACAACTTAGAACGCATATGTTTTTGTCTGAACCGTCCGCGTCGGTGCGTGACCGCACTGGACAACTTAGAACGCATATGTTTTTGTCTGAACCGTCCGCGTCGGTGCGTGACCGCACTGGACAACTTAGAACACATCTGCTTTTGTCTGAAC